>JAZLLO010000138.1:0-2254 GCA_045598185.1 Marvinbryantia sp. | reverse complement strand
TTAGCGGATGCTGTTGTTGCACCTGCGATCATCATTGTTGCTGCTGTGAATGCGATTGCTACTCTTTTCATCATTTTGTTCATCATGGTTTTACTCTCCTTTATTATCTATATTTTGTTATTTGCTTTTCTTGATATCAGTCTATCAGGAAGGTCTTACACATCTCTTACAGGTTTCTTTTTTATTTTAATGTGTTGGTAGATGTGTATTTGTTTTTGATGAGATCAGTATATCAACAGAGCCTTACACGATTCTTACAGTAACTGATTTCTCCTTTTCTTAACTGTTTTATATATTTGAATGAAAGATTATTGACGTAATATTTAAATAAGCTCCTTATATGGTAGACAATCAAATCCGATCCATCTATCATATAAGGAGCTTTTATTATGTCCAATCTTAACTTTGTTCTTTCTGCCTCAACCAAGCATTATACTTTTCAGTAAATTCCGTTATAGGCAGATTTAGCTTCTCCGCGCCTCTATCCATTGAATAATCGTTGCAAAAAACAGAAGAGAAAATTTCCTCTACTTTGCCTTCTGCTCGACCTTCTATAATCCCTTCTTTTCTGCCCTCTACTCGCCCTTTTTCTTCTCTTTCATCCAGCAGTTCTTGAAACAACATATATCGTTCCCCCAGTTCTCTGTCATGCTTTACTTTGTTAATTGCATACTGCAGTTTTTCAACGTAAGCATCACCGTAATCATCTTCACTATTTTCCAGTTCTGAACCAACAAATTTCAGGAACTTTCTCAGTACTTCGGATATATCATCATCATTCTTTCCTTTGGTTGAAAGAAAAATAGTGTGTGTTCCGGCATCTACGTTCAATTCCGGTGCTTCCACGCAAGTCTGCTTTACCGTATACTGATACATCTTCTTTCCAAAAGGATCATAGTCGCAGATAAAGATCACATATGCATCCGGTAACTGATTATACTTCTGCCCGGCAGCCAATAGCTCCGTATCCATCTGACAGTGATAATAGCGTGCCCGGCGAAGAGAATCTGTTTTTTCAACCTGCATCTCAACATCATAATGTGTGTGCATTTCATCTTCCGCTACGATATCTAACCGGACACTTTTGGCAGCCGGATTATAGATGACAGTTTTTTCTGTCCAGACGTGAATCTTAGCAATCTTAATACCGAGTACCATTTCCAGTAATTCACGGCAGTTTTCTGAATCTGCCATAACTGCCGCAAACATGAAATTATCTTTAAGTGTAAGTTCCTGTAATGTCTTTCCCATGTCTTTTCCCCTTTATTTTAACATACAATGAATATCTATACAATCGCGCATACTTTAATATGTATGATGTGTTTTTATAGTAATATACTGTTTGATACGGTGCAACATATAAATGAATATTGCAACATTATATATGAGAAACACTCTTTAATATGTAACTAGCAATCTACTACACTGCAGTTTATAATGAGAAGAGCTATCGCATTTACAAGTTATTACTTGTTTGATATGTTCCCTTCTAGTACAGCGTTCAAGAATTATCTGTATCAATAACGTAGAATGAATATTCATCTGCTGCATAATATATTGAAAGGCTCCATCCATATCGGTTTGCAATTAATGAACGCAGTGCTGAAAAAATAATAGAGGTGTATGATTATGACTGGACAGATGAATAAATATAAAGAGTCATTGGCAATGATGCCAGAGCCAATTTTATTTAGCCAGATCAAACAGAAAATGGATTTGAGAGGACTTAATAGCTGTTAGGGAGTTCGAATGGGCGCGTAAGTAACGAGAAGCATCAACTGAGAAAAGCAAAAACAGTCAGAGCAAGTTTACTTGCATCTGGCTGTTTTTGCTTTTTCACCTAGCGAGTTTTTATACAAGGTAGTTGCTGTTTACGAAGCCGATCTGTCCGATTGATGGAACATATACACACCAGTATGTTCCATAGTTTTCTTTGAAGTTTACAACATCACCTGTATGAAGCTGTGCAATTTCATTTCCGTAGTTAAATGCAGGATCGCTTCTAAGAGCGAGGTATCCGTTTACATTAACGGTGTACTGTGATTTGTGTGCCTGGTTTGCAGCTGTCTTTACATAGTCTGGTGTACCGTTGTTGTTTGACACGAACTCACCTTGGGCATTGATTCCTTTTGCATATCCATAGTCTCTCATATCTGGTTTGGTATTTGACAGAACACTGTTTGTAATATAAGCAGTTTTTCCGTTGTAGTTGATCTTAGCCCAACCGTTGTTTTCGCTGATGACATCAACTGCG
>JAZLLO010000137.1:0-2438 GCA_045598185.1 Marvinbryantia sp. | reverse complement strand
TCCCATAATGTTAATCGTAGATTTTCAAGTTATCGCACCATCCTGAAATGCTTTAATGCCTCCATAATGGCTTTTCGTTTTTCTTCCGGGCACTGCGGCTGTCTCGTATCCTCAGACTTTGGTTTATTATAGTTTTCTCTTTCAATAATCCCGCATTCACGCTTAACCTGAGCAATATACAGATTGCTTACCTGCAGTCCGGTCTGCTCTAGCACGTATGCTTTGATCTCTTCATATGTAGCTTTTTGTCTCCACTGAAGTAACATCCAGTTCATCCATATCTACCTTCACATCGATGGTATTCTTTGCCCCAGATAGTTTGGACAAAAGGACTACCGTCTCCACTGCATTTTCGTTGAGCAACCGAATTTCGTCCTCTTCACCATCTTCATATCTTACAGGAAAGTTGAACCATACCCGCTTTAGATACGTTTTTTATCTTTTATAATTTCTTTCTTATTCTGGATGCCCTCAAACTTATTAATTCTGTCAATTGTTTCTTCTTTTCATCCGGCAGGTAAGATTCTTCACAAAGCAATAATAATATATCCGTTTGTGAAAGAACCTTCTCCAACATCTTTTCCGCAACTTTTTTATCGATAGAACAACTCTTAGCAAATGACAAAAAGTCATTTCTGGTAACATTTCGCTTTTTTCCATTTATTGTCAGTGCAAATTGCTCTAAATCAGTCGGCAATATAATATTTACCGGTAACATATCATAGGCATCAGACAAAACATACATTTTGCTGTTCTCTTCAGTTTCTATCAAAGAAAAGTTTTTCAAGTGCATGTCTGAGTTTCCAACAAGAAAAGAAAAGACAACTCTAAGATATAATTCGGTCATATCCAGCTTTGGTCTTGCAGAGTATCTCTGCACAATCTTACCACATCTTTCATATGACCCTTTATATTTATCCTGTGTAAGCCGCCTATCCAACTGGCAGAAATCTTCCATTGCAAGCATCTTCACTTCATTCTTTTTTTTATCAAAAATACGATCTATACGTTTTGTTATATAGGCGAATCCCTCTCCCTGCCTGATCAACGCAAACGGAACTGTTTTTATCCCAATCTTATTTGCCATTGACATGACCAGATATTCTGATTCCGGAAGATATGCATATTCTTCAGTTTGTGGTTTCAATATATATCCGGTAGGATAATTTACCAGAGTTAACCGAGGTTTCTCCTGACTTCTTTCTTCTGTCAAATGAAGCGATAACTTTTTTTGTACTCCAGGTACTGTAAAACCTTTCTCTGTACTTTGAACAGCAATCAGCTTGAGTTTTTCGTCATCCACATCAATATCCGGTAAATCTTTCGTCCCAAAAAAGCTCTTGATACATCTGGCATGCCATCCGGTATTCTTTTCAGTTTCATTCGATGAGTCTCGTATTTCTTTTCCACAGCACAAACATTTTCTCATATAATATCCTCACGCACAGATACATTACCAATACAGTCTTTACATGCAATCAGCAAAATACCGAACCTGTCCCTTGGATCCAGTTTCCAGTTATGCGTAACAACATCTAACAACCATCCTTCGGGAATCAACCCATCAAAAAAAGAAAATAAAGTCTTGGAAAAAAACTTTTCTTCCTGTAAAGGCAATGTTAGGCTCACAGAAGAAGCTTCAATATCCCTTAAATATTCCAATGAATACTGAAACTCATATCCTTCTTCTGTCTCACTTAATTTCCCAGCATATCTGTTTCTTACGTAGATTTCAGCAGACCTGTATTCCACTATTTTTCATCCTTTCTTCCTGGAACTGCTTCCATGCCAAACATCTCAAGTGCCTGATTAACCTTGTCCATCCTCACAGTCTCTTTTCCTTGTTCCAATTCTCTGACAAAACGTAAGCCAAGACCTGAACGAAGGGCAAATTCTTCCTGCGTGAGCCCTGCTGCTTTTCTGTTTTTCTTTATATATTCAGCTATTTTATTCATATTATAATAATATACCCGATAAGGTATAATGTCAACCTTTCTTCGGTGCAATATACCTTATCGGGTATAAAAATTTGTATTTACTCAAGTTTTATACCCCAAAGGGTATAATCGCGATAACACTTAATTGATTTCTGAATTTTTCTGTCTATCTTTTATTGCATAATAATCCTTCATGTCCACTTCAATTTCCACATGCGTATCTGCTTTGTAAATTCGGTTGCTCTTCTGCAACAGCGTCACGACTTCAACATGGCACGAAAACACGCTACGGGTTCCTATAATATGCGGTTTTCCCAGCCACTTTCCGACATCAATATTTTTCTCATCTTGAAACAACTTTCAAAATCATGAAATTGCAATAAAACGGCTATTTTTCGTACACGGGAACATATCAAGTTTTAACTCTACTCCTCAAATATACCGCTTTTCGCAATAATCTCAACCGACTTTATTGCATCGTCATAGCTTATAGGTTCTCTT
>JAZLLO010000136.1:0-2243 GCA_045598185.1 Marvinbryantia sp. | reverse complement strand
CAAAAGAAGATTTGAAGAATCTTTCCTTTGAGGGACGCCGCCTTCTTCTTGTTGAGGATAACGATCTGAACGCGGAGATCGCTGAGGAAATCCTTACAGAAGCCCACTTTACGGTGGAGCGGGCTGAGGATGGCGAAGTTTGTGTGGAGAAGATCATCGAAAAGCCGGATGGCTTCTATGACCTGATTCTGATGGATATTCAGATGCCCCGTATGAATGGTTATGAAGCAGCCAGGGCGATCCGCCGACTTGAGGATAAATCAAAGGCGCAGGTACCGATTCTGGCCATGACAGCAAATGCGTTTGAAGAAGACAGACAGGAGGCTGTTCGGGCCGGTATGAATGGTCATCTTGCAAAGCCGATCGTGGTTAAGGAACTGCTGGCAGAAATTGCAAAGATTCTGAAATAAGCAGATGGTTTCGTTCATTACTATAGATACAGATATAGAAGGAACATGGTGGTTTATGAACATCTATGTTAGAAAGCTTATTACAATTACAATTTCGATTATGATCTCGATACTATGCTGCAGTACGGCATTTGCTGCCACTGAAGAGCCGGGCGATTGTTCGGAAAAAGTGCGTGTGGGCTGGTATGAGGCAGCAAACTTTCAGGAAGGAATAACCGATGACAGCCCGAAAAGCGGTTACAGTTATGAATACCTGCAGAACATCGCCAATTACACCGGCTGGGAATATGAGTATGTGTACGGAAGCTGGGCTGAGCTGTATGAGAAATTTGTCGATGGTGATATCGACATAATGGCAGGTGTGTCTTATACAGAGGATCGTTCGGGTATCATGCTTTTTCCTGAAAAGGAGATGGGCTTCGAGGAATACTATCTTTACAGACACAAAAATGATCACTCTATTGACGGAAGCAATATAAAATCTCTCACAGGAAAAACTGTTGGTACGGTAAAGAATAATCTGCTCTCTTCCTGCTTTCGGGACTGGATGAGGGATACAGGGATAGATTCTCAGGAAATTGCATTTGACAGTTTTGAAGAGCGTGATGCATCGTATCGTGCCTATGAGATCGACGCGATTATTGGCGTAGCAAACAATACACCGGGTAATGAAGATTTTTCTCCAGTAATAAAGATTGATGAGGAGGGGTATTATCTTGCGGTTTCCAAAGAACACCCGGATCTTTTAGAGGAACTGAACTTTGCACAACGGATTCTGAGTGAATGCAATCCGTATCTTCTGAACTCTCTTCAGATTAAATATTATCAGGATGCCTCGATCAATTCTGCGCTTTCGCTCAGTGAGCAGGAGTGGGTGGATCTGCACGACGCTTTGATTGTCGGATGTGTTGAGGACTACATGCCATTTTCCGGGCTTGATGAGAATGGAAAGGTTACCGGTGTCGTAACCGATGTAGTTGAGGAATGCCTTGCAAGTCTTGGACTCACGGAGAGTTTGGGGATAGACTATCGTTCTTATAAAAACTACAGCGACGCAGTGACTGCTTTGCAAAGCGGCGAGATCGATGTTCTTTTCCCAGTTCTGGATAATATCTGGTACTCGGAACAGAATGGTATTATTCAGACCGACTCTGTTCTTGAATCCAGCATCTATATAATCTATGCAGGCGAGTTTACAGAACATACGAAGGATATTATTGCTATAACCAGACACAGTGCTTTCCAGGAGGCATTCATACTGGCGAACTATCCGGATAGTGAGGTCTATCTTGCAGAGTCTGCTGAGGGGTGTCTTGATGCAGTCCGACAGAGAAAAGCGACATGTACACTTTTTAACAGTGGACGTGCGGAAAAATATTTGCAGCAGAGCAACAGTGGCTTAAAACATCATGCTTTGGGACAGAGCGAATCATACTGTATCGGTGTACTGAAAGGAAATACAGTAGTTTACACAATGCTTCAGCGAGGGCTTTCTCTGATCGATAAAGCAGGAATGACCAATGCTGCAAACAGCTATATATTGACGGATAAAGCTCCCTATACCGTTGCTTCATTTCTCATGGACCATCTGGTATTGTTTTTCGGGACTATGCTTTTACTTATTGTTGCAATCTCTTCGGCCTTATTCCTGTATATCAGATCAGGAAGAAAAGAGCGTGAGGCAGCAGAAGAGATCCGTAAGGCCCTGGAGTCCGCGGAGCAGGCAAGCCGGGCAAAAACAGACTTTCTGTTCAATATGTCTCACGACATTCGCACTCCGATGAATGCCATTATGGGTTTTACCGAGCTTTTGGAAAAGTATCAGCATGAGCC
>JAZLLO010000135.1:0-44516 GCA_045598185.1 Marvinbryantia sp. | reverse complement strand
ACATGGCCTTAACGTTTTCCGAGTTCCCAGAATGCGACGGCACTTGCGGCGGCTACATTCAGGGAGTCTACCCCGTGTGACATCGGGATCTTTACCGTATAGTCACACTGTTCTATTGTCGAATCAAACATTCCCTCTCCTTCTGTTCCAAGGATAATGGCAAGTTTTTCTTCTTTTAAGATTTTTTCATCGTTGATGTCAACGGTGTCTTCTTTTAATGCCATAGCTACTGTTTTAAAGCCATGGGAACTTAAAAGGGAAAAGACATCGGAAGATAATGAATAGGATTCTTCATCGATGATAGTCCATGGTATCTGAAATACCGTTCCCATACTGACGCGGATCGCCCGGCGATAAAGTGGATTCGTGCTTGCATGTGTAATAAGGATTCCATCGATTCCAAGGGCAGCCGCACTTCGGAAGATCGCTCCCATATTGGTGGGATTCATGACATTTTCAAGAACCGCAATGGTTCTTGCGGATGATAGAACCTCTTCTACGGATACAAGAGGGGGACGCTTCATCGCACAGAGAACACCACGGGTCAGAGCGAATCCAGTGAGTTGTTTTAAGACATCAAATTCTGAAACATAAACCGGTATAGAAGGACCGCATCTTTCAATCAGATGTCTGCACTGAGTTTCCACATGCTTTTTCTCCATCAGAAGAGAGATTGGCTTACATCCTGCATCCAGGGCACGTTCTACCACATTCGGGCTTTCGGCAATAAAAATGCCCTTATCGGGCTCAGCGCGGTTAAGCAGCTGAGCCTCAGACATACGGGCATAAACATCAAATTCTGATGATAAGAAATCATCTATCTCTATGATATTATCAAAATTCATACATTCCTCTTACAAAAGATCCTTTTTTCAGAATTTTATGAGAAGATTGGTTTTAATGCTGCAGCAAGAGTATCCTTGTGAGCCTGAGCTTCTGCAAGGTCTTTACCCTTTGTTGTGTAGTAAGCTTTGATCTTTGGTTCTGTACCTGAAGGACGAACAACTACAGATTCACCGTTCTCAAGAGCATAGATAAGAACGTTAGAAGCTGGAAGACCTGTCTCTTCTGGTTTCTTGTAATCAGTCACCTTTGTAACTTTAAGACCAGCGATCTCTGCAGGTGGGTTCTCACGAAGACCAGCCATAATACCAGCCATCTTATCCATACCGGTAAGACCTGGGAATTCGAAGCTGTCTACCTTGTTAAGGTAACGGCCATATTCAGCATAGATCACTTCCATTCTCTGCTTCAGAGAGCTTCCGATACTTCTGTAGTATGCAGCCATCTCACAGATCAGCATAGAACCGATGATAGCATCTTTATCACGAACATATGGACCAGCAAGGTAACCATAAGACTCTTCGAAACCAAAGATGAAACGATCAACTTCATCTGCTGCTTCAAGCTGAGCGATCTGATCACCGATCCACTTAAATCCTGTTAATACATTTCTCATCTCAACGCCATACTTATTAGCAACTGCTTCTGCAAGTGGAGTAGAAACGATAGACTTAACTGCAACAGCCTTTTCTGGCATTGTGCCTTTTTCGATACGGCCAGCTGCGATATAGTCAAGAAGAAGAACACCAACTTCGTTACCGGAAACGAGTTCATAAGAACCATCCGGACACTTCATAGCGATACCAACACGGTCTGCATCAGGGTCAGTAGCGAGCATCAGATCTGCACCTGTTTCTTTTGCAAGTTCAAGACCTTTTTCAAGAGCAGCAAAGATCTCTGGGTTTGGATAAGAACATGTTGTGAAGTAGCCGTTTGGATATTCCTGTTCTGGAACGATAGTAACATCTGTGATACCGATTTCTTTCAGGATCTGTGTTACAGGAACAAGACCAGAACCATTCAGTGGGCTGTATACAAGCTTAAGACCAGCTGTCTTGCACAGACCTGGACGAACCTGACGAGATTCGATTGCATCATAAAGAGCTCTCTTACAATCATCGCCTACAAACTTGATAAGTCCTTTTTCAACACCTTCTGCAAAAGAGATGTACTTAGCACCTGTAAGTACGTCTGTCTTCTGAATCTCAGCGTAAACGATAGCAGCTGCATCATCAGTCATCTGACATCCATCAGGACCATAAGCCTTGTAACCATTGTACTTAGCTGGGTTGTGAGATGCTGTAACCATGATACCCGCGTTACACTGATAGTAACGTGTAGCAAAAGAAAGTGCCGGAACCGGCATAAGAGCATCGTAAATTCTTACATTGATACCGTTAGCTGCAAGAACACCTGCTGCTGTCTTAGCAAAAACATCACTCTTAAGACGGCTGTCGTAGCTGATAGCAACTGTCTGGTTGCCACCCTGTGTCTTTACCCAGTTAGCAAGACCCTGTGTAGCCTGACGAACAACGTAAATGTTCATACGGTTAGTACCTGCACCAAGTACTCCACGAAGACCTGCAGTACCAAATGCTAATGCAACTGCAAAACGGTCTTTAATCTCTTCGTCATTATCCTGGATTCTGGAAAGTTCAGGATTTAAGTCTGCATCTTCAAGATCTGCTTCAAGCCAACGCTTATAATCATCTAAATACATGTCAAATACCTCTCTCATTCTATAATTTTCATGTTTCTAAGATCACATTTGTGAAAAATCACAAATATCTAACTTAAATTATAGCTTTCTCTCTACTTTATGTCAATAAAAAGACAATTGATAGTCAAATTTTCGTATAGCACTATTTTTACCTTCGAATTTTTCTCACCGGCCAGTCGTCAAATCCTGCCTCCATGATCGCATGCATGATGCGTTCTCTGGCACCGGGACATTCTTTTGAGATTCTTGCTACCAGATCTTTCGCATAAGCTCGCCTGGTGGAACCATCGACCGGACATGTATTTCTCACTACCGGAAGTTCATATTTACGATTAAATGTCTTTACGGAACCTTCCGGAACATACATCATCGGACGGATGACAGTAATACCGCTTCTTTCAAGTTCTGTCACAGGCGGAAAGCTATAGAATCTTCCTTCATATAAAAGAGAAAGAAATGCAGTTTCAATAAAATCATCTTTATGATGGGCATAGGCGATCTTATTGATTCCCTTTTCTTTTAAACGCTCATACATTGCTCCTTTTCGTAGCTTGGCACAAAGGGAGCAGGGACGTTCATCCTGATTATGATCAAATACTATCTCACGGATCTGCGTTGGAAGGATCTCATACGGAACGTTCAGATGATCGCACAGTTCTGAAATCTTCGTAAAATCCATATCCGGAAATCCAACATGGCAGGTAATCGCACTTAATGTAAAATGCTTCGGATAAAACTTCTGAAGTCCTGCAAGTGCCATAAGCAAAGTAAGGGAATCCTTACCGCCGGATATTCCGACGGCAACACGATCCCCTTCCTGAATCATATCGTAATCTTCAATAGCCTGACGTGTCAGACTATATAACTTCTGTAAATCCATTTCTTTATCCTTTACCGATTATTCCGTAATCGTTTTGTACATCTCCGGTCTTCTGTCACGGAAAAGCCCCCAGGACAGACGATTTTTCCCAATCTGTTCCAGATCATATTCCTGATATAGAATCTCCTCCTGATCACGGGATGCATCCTGCAGAAGTGCCCCGGTCTCATCTGTCATAAAAGATGAACCATAGAATACCAGTGCAGAAGTCTGGTCTGCATTTTCTTCACAAGGCTGTACTTCTTCTTTTCCGATACGGTTTGCTGCAATAACAGGAACCAGGTTTGCTGCTGCGTGTCCCTGCATTACTCTTCTCCAATGAGGCATACTGTCGCATTCAAGAATCGGCTCTGAACCAATCGCGGTAGGATAAAAGATCAGTTCTGCACCTTTTACCGCAAGAGATCTTGCAGTCTCCGGGAACCACTGATCCCAGCAGATACCGATACCAACTCGGCCATAACGGGTATCAAATACCTTAAATCCTGTATTACCAGGTGTAAAATAAAACTTTTCCTGATAAAAATGATCATCCGGAATATGTGTTTTTCTGTAAACACCCAGATTTTTTCCGTCAGCATCGATACAGGCAAGAGAATTATACAGTACATTTCCATCACGCTCAAAAAAACTTACCGGCAGAACAACCTCTAATTCTTTTGCCAGACGAACTCCCATCTGAACAGCAGGATGCTCGTCAACCGGAAGTGCATATTCATAGAATTCATACCTTCTCTGCTGACAGAAATATTCTCTTTCAAAAAGCTCCGGCATAAGAATGATTTTTGCACCATTTGCTGCAGCTTCACGGATCTTCTCCTCTGCCTTTGCCAGATTTTCATTTATATCTGTACTGCAGCGTATCTGAACCGCTGCAACCTTTACATTTCTCATAAGTTACCCTTTCTTTGCGGCAGGAATCTGCTGCGTAATACAATGAATGTTACCGCCGCCGGCCAGAACATCACGGGCATAGATACCGATCACTTCACGCTCCGGATATACATTTTTAAGAATCTCCATTGCACATTTGTCACTCTCTTCATTTTCACCACCAAAGAGAGGCATCACGATGGCACCATTTGAAATATAGAAATTAACATAAGAAGCTGCAAGTCTTTCCCCCGCTTCTCTTTCATCTTCTCCTGCTTCAAAGATATATCCATCCAGATCTTCTTCACGAATGACAACAGGAACCACCGGAATCGGAAGCTTTGTAACTTTTATGTTCCTTCCTTTTGCATCGGTGTTAGAAGAAAGATAATCAAGACAGGCCTTTGACAGTTCGTATTGAGGATCATTTTTATCATCCGTCCAGGCAAGTACTACTTCCCCAGGCTTTACAAATGCGCATACATTATCAACATGTTCATCTGTCTCGTCGTTATAGATCCCTCTTGGAAGCCAGAGGATCTTCTCAGCTCCAAGATACTTTTTTAATTTATCTTCAATACCTTCCTGTGTTAAAAGTGGATTTCTTCCCGGACTTAAAAGACAGCTGGCTGTAACCATGATGGTTCCCTCACCATCGCTATGGATAGAGCCGCCTTCCAGAACAAATTCTCTTGCATCGATCCTTTCATATCCATTCTTTCCACAGAAAGATGAAGCAAATTCCTGATCCTTATCCCAGGATGCATAGAGACCGTTATAGGTACCGCCCCATGCATTAAACTGCCAGTCGACTCCTTTTACCTTATTCTGATTATCATAAACAAAAGTCGGACCAACATCTCTTGCCCAGGCATCATCTGTCTCGCAGCAAAATACCTCAACATTCTCAAGATCTTTCAGGGCTTCTTTTGCATTTTCAAAGCAAACCGCATTGGCAGATACATAGACCTTCTCGCTTTTTGCGATTGCTTTTATGATCTCTTTAAATGCAGTACGTGCTTTTACGGCTTCTTTTGGCCAGGAACCCGGTCTTTGCGGCCAGATCAGGATGCATCCGTCATGGGGTTCAAACTCCGCTGGCATTCGATAAGTATTCTGAGTCGTCATCTTAGAGTCTCCCTTTAAAGTCTTCATATCCAAAGGATTTTACTACTTCGATATTACCATCTTCCTGTAATAAACAGATGTCCGGAAGTGGAATGCCGTTAAATGTATTATTCTTAACCATAGAATAGATGGCCATATCTTCAAAGATCAGTCTGTCACCAATCTTCTTTTCTTCCGTAAAGCTGTAATCGCCAATTACATCACCTGCAAGACAGGTCAGGGAAGAAAGGCGATAGGTATATGGCATTTCAGCTGCTTCATATCCATCACGAAGTGGTGGGCGATATGGCATCTCAAGAACATCCGGCATATGGCACGCAGCTGAAGCATCCAGAACCAATATCTTTCCTTCATTCTCAACAATATCGCAGACTTCTGTTACCAGGTAACCGGCATTAAGTGCGATAGCTTCCCCTGGTTCCATATAGATATCAAGATCATATCTATTCTTAATATCTTTTAGAAATGCGATAAGACCTTCTATATCGTAATCTTTTCTTGTAATGTGATGTCCACCGCCAAGATTCAGCCATTTAAGACGTGAAAAATATATCCCAAACTGTTCTTCAAAGGATTCAAACGTAGTCTTCAGATCATCAAAATTCTGTTCGCACAAGGTATGGAAATGAAGACCTTCAATGCAGCCTTCTCCTTCCAGTACAGACTCATCAAAGAATTCTTTGCGAACGCCAAGTCTTGATAAAGGTGCACATGGATCATAGATGGCATGATCCTCCTGTGTGGAACACATCGGATTCACACGAATCCCTACGCTGATACCCTTGCACATCTCTCTGTACTTCTGAAACTGTGCAACGGAATTAAATACGATATGGTCACAGATCTTCACAAGTTCTGTCATATGCTCCTCTTTAAAAGCAGGAGCATATACATGATTTTCTTTTTTCATCTCTTCATATCCAAGTCTGGCTTCATAGATACCACTGGCTGTCGCGCCACTGATATACTGACCGATAAGGGGATATAAACGATACATGGAAAATGCTTTCTGCGCCAGAAGGATATGGATTCCCGTCTCTTCTTCCACCCTGTGCAGAATTTCGCAGTTTTCCTTTATTCTTTTCTCATCCACGATATAACATGGAGTTTTTACATTATCAAACATGGCTTATTCCACGATCTGCGGGTTCTCATCTACTACCCATGGAAGTCCGTATTCATTTAACATTTCCATATATGGATCCGGATCAAACTCATCTGTTGTAAATACTCCAGGACCCTTCCATGTTCCATTAAGTACCAGTGCCGTACCGATCATTGCAGGTACACCGGTTGTGTATGAAATTGCCTGGGAACCAAGTTCTTTGTAACATTCCTGATGGTCACATACATTGTAGATATAGATGGTTCTTTCTTTTCCATCTTTCTTACCGGTAAAGATACAGCCGATATTTGTCTTACCAACTGTTCTTGGTCCTAAAGATGCAGGGTCTGGTAAGAGTGCTTTTAAGAACTGGATCGGAACGATTTCTCTTCCTTCGAACATGATTGGTGCAGTTGAAAGCATTCCAACATTTTCCAGACACTTCATATGTGTAAGATAGCTCTGACCGAATGTCATGAAGAAACGGATTCTCTTCACACCAGGGATATTCTTTGCAAGTGCTTCGATTTCTTCATGGTGAAGAAGGTACATGTCCTTCATACCTACCTGTGGGAAATCATATTCTCTCTTGATCTCCATAGGCTTTGTCTCTACCCAGTGGCCATCTTCCCAGTAAGAACCGTTTGCAGATACTTCACGGAGGTTGATCTCAGGATTGAAGTTTGTTGCAAATGGATAACCATGGTCACCGCCATTACAGTCTAAGATATCGATATACTCGATCTCATCAAAATAATGCTTTGCAGCATACGCAGTAAATACACTTGTTACACCAGGGTCAAAACCTGTTCCAAGAAGTGCAGTAAGACCTGCTTCTTTGAACTTCTCCTTGTAAGCCCACTGCCATGAATAATCGAAATATGCTGTGAAACCAAGTTCCTTACATCTCTTTTCGTAGATTGCTCTCCACTCTGGATCTTCTGTATCTTCAGGCTCATAATTTGCTGTATCAATATAGTCAACCTTACATTCCAGACATGCATCCATAATAGCAAGATCCTGGTATGGCAGTGCTACGTTAAGAACTGCATCAGGCTGATATTCCTTGATCACACGAATGATATCATTCACATCATCCGCATTCACGGTACAGGTTGTAATCTTGGTTGCTGTCTTTCCTTCCAGTTTTTCTTTTAATGCATCACATTTGGATACAGTTCTGCTGGCGATACAGATCTCCTTAAAAGTACCATCATTCTGGCAGCACTTCTGAATTGCAACCTGTGCAACACCACCACATCCAATAATTAACAGTCTTCCATTCATTTAATCTTCCTCCTGTATATGATTGATTTATCTTATGCAGATATATACCATGTAAGCTGCGTAAGAAAGCAGCATAATGATTCCTTCTTTTCGTTCGATATTTTTGCCTGTCCAGGCAAATGCCCAGACTGCACAGCTCATGATGGTAAGGATAATTCCATCAATGAGGTTAAAAGGTATAAAAGTAACAGGGCTTATCGCACCTGCGATTCCAAGTACCAGTAAGATATTAAAGATGTTAGAACCAATGACATTACCAAGAGCCATATCTACTTCATCTTTCTTTGCTGCTACGATGGATGTTACAAGTTCCGGAAGGCTGGTTCCGAGAGCAACGATCGTTAATCCAATCAGAGTCTCACTAAGTCCAAAGCCTTTTGCGATAGTACTTGCACCGTCAACGACAAAGTCACCTCCATACTTGATAGCGATTGCACCACCGATAATATAAAGTGCACACTGCCACGCAGGCATTACTTTTACTTCCTCTTCTTCGGATGCATCCTTCGCCTTTTTCGCTTCCATGATCATCCATACAAGATAACAGGCAAATACGATAAGGAAAACGATACCTTCTACTCTTCCGAAGATCATACCAGTAGAACCACATATGATAAGGGCAATTCCGCAAATGATCGAGAATGGGAATTCATGAAGCATCGTAGACTTCTGAACTTTTAACGGCGTAAATAATGCACAGGTACCACAAACTACGATCAGATTAAAAATATTGGAACCAATAACATTACTGATTGCAAGAGAATTATCTCCTGCAAGTGAAGCTGTCACAGATACCGCACATTCCGGCAAACTGGTTCCCATCGCAACGATGGTAAGGCCAATGATCATAGATGGAATGTGAAACTTATGTGCGACAGCGGAACTGCCGTCAACGAAGAAGTCCGCACCTTTGATCAGTAAGACAAAACCAATAATGAGAATTACAAGTGCAAATAACATCTCTTTCATATCCATGTTCTCCTTTAGAATTCACCACAAAGTAACGGCTGAAAGTCTTCTGTATCACTGCAGATCGCTCCGCCTTTTTTCTGTACCATCTTCTTTAAGATTGAAATCGCATCTGCTTCATCCAGTTCGCTGTAGGATACCGCATAGATGCAGACAATTCCTTTTTCTTTTAAGAATTCCAGATCATCGGGTGAGTCAAAGTCTTCACCGGCATCCTCAAGAACCAGGGAATCATTGGCTAAGATGAGTTCAGTAAGATTCATCTCTGTCCATACTTCTGTTTTTTCCTCAGGAAGCTCTGCACATACTGCAAGGTCAGATGCCTTCACATCTTCTTTTAACATGTAGTAATAAAACATCATCTTTGGCTCTGTTTTTTTAGCAACGGGCTTTTTCAATGCCGGCTTTTTTCCGGAAGATGATTTACTTTTTTTCTTTTTCTCTGCCATATCATTCCCTCCAACTAAAATCTGATCCTGGCTACATACCTCTGATCTTCAGAAGCAGATAGACTAATGTAATACATAAACCAAGACAGAATAACAATAATCCATAGGATAAGCTTCGTCCGATCAGTCCTACATTCTCTTTAAAGAAAGTATATACTAAAGCCATCTCATGTACAAAATCTTTTTGTACCGGATTGGATCTTCGGAATGTCTTATTAAGAAGATTACGACACAGATTCAGAAGATTACCAACACAGTTGGTAAGTACGTTACCTTCCTCATATTCATCCGGCTTGATACTGCCGGTATAGACACGTTCCTTCATTGCTATGATAAGAGGATCCTCAATTGTATTAAAAAAGCTTCCTTCAATAGAACCGGCAAGAGGAATAAGTTTAATCAGATTATCAAAAAGACCATTTAAAAATCCGAATACAACATCACAAACAGTCGGAATTAAAGTAAGTAATAGTGGACGATAGATGTGATCTTCAATATCAAGATAGTGTGGCCAGTAATTCATATATCTGCTTGTTCCATCTTTCTTTCTACGCATCAGAACCATGCGGACAATTACGAGATAGATATAGGCACCGATGAGGATAGATATCACTCCTCCTTTCAGGTTTGTTAAGCTGAAATAATGAATATGCCCGAGTTCACCTTCAAATCCCATAAAACCATGTGACATATCAGCAATCTTTTCCATAATCTGTCCTGGCATACAGCCAAAGATCGGGAAAAGAATTGCACAGAAAGAAAGTACTGCAGCACTTACGGGATTCATGTAGTGACCATTCATCTCATCAAATGTTCTCTGAACATCCGGATCATCATTCCTTTCAATAAATACACAGACAAAAAGCTTTGTCATATAAGCGACAGTCATACCGCCACTGATCAGGAAGATCCATTCGATTATCTTCATCTGTACGGCATCAAAAAGGATGGCCTGTACATGACCTTCATGGAGAAGTTCGATATATTCCACGATTCCTTCATGGATGAGAGTCTTGCTTATATAACCTGAAAACAGGGGAATACCACCGATTCCAAGTGCACCGGAAAGATAGATCAGCATCAGAAGTGGTTTCTTACGACCAAATCCACGGATATCATTCAGATCCAGCTTATGAAGGTTCATATAGATGACACCTGCAACCATGAATAGTGTCAGTTTAAAAAGTGAATGATTCACCATATGAAGCATGCTGCCATTCACTGCCAGAAGATTCTCTTCTCCTAAAAGTCCCTGCATACCGATACCCACAAGGATAAATCCAATCTGAGAGACAGAAGAACATGCAAGGGTTCTCTTAAAGTCAATCGAAAATACAGCCAGAACCGCACCTGCAAACATGGTAAGTACACCAATACAAAGAACGAAGGTGCCCCATACCGGATCATGGAATAAAATCTTGCAGCTGATTACAAGAACTCCAAAGATTCCAGTCTTGGTAAGGATACCGGAAAGCAGTGCAGATGCCGGCGCAGGAGCGACAGGATGTGCCTTTGGAAGCCAGATGTGCAGGGGAAATGCACCCGCTTTTGCACCGAAACCAAATACCATGCAAAGTGCAGCAGGCCATACATTCTTTCCCTGAGAAGCTTCATATAAAGCATCAATGGCAAGTGTTCCAGTTTTTGCGTAAAGAAGGAATAATCCCATCAGCATAACAAGACCACCGATTACCGCTACAGCCAGATAAGTAAGACCGGCACGAAGGGATTCTGGTCTTTCATCCTGTGCAACCCATACATAGGATGCCAGTGACATGATCTCAAAGAAGATAAATGTCGTGTACAGATCTCCGGATAAGAAAACTGCTTCAGTTGCACCAAGTGTTATCAGCTGGAACAGATAATAACGGTTGCGATTACGATAATGTGCAAAATATTCTGCTGAGAAAAGTGATGACATCATCCACATAAATGCAGCAATCGTACCATAGACAACACGGTACCCATCTGCTTCAAAGGAAAGCCCCATCTGGCAGATGCCAGGAAGTGTCATAACATTAATAGTAGTTCCGTTCGTAATAAGCAAAAGAACCATCATGAGAAATTCTATGATCGTAACTCCTGCTACTACTCTATCCCTCACTTTTTTGTCTTTGCGTCCGGTCAGATAAGAAAGGATCGCACCGCAAAACGGGAAAAACACGATAAGAATCATAAGTATTCCACTCATTTTTAGTACTCCTTTCTAATAGATACCTGTTGCTACGTTCCAGAAGAATCGAACCAGCGGAGCTGAGAAGAGTCCCAGAAGAACAACACAAACAGTAAATACAATTAATGGGAAACACATTCTCCAGCTAGGATCTTTTACATCTGAGATTGAGTTATAGTCAAAATCTTTTCCTGGAAGAAATGCTCTTAAAGTAATCGACATCATATAAATCGTAGTTAAAAGTGCTGATATAAGAAGACAGCCAATTCCAATAAAAGCAAATGGATTCTCACTTTCTACTGCGGCCTGTGCGATGTTCCATTTACTGATGAAGCCGGCAAGTCCTGGTACACCCATAAGTCCAAGACCGGATATCGCGTAGCACGCAAACACGATCGGCATCTTTCGTCCAAATCCATCAATCTGAGATACCTGTGTTCTTCCTGTCTTATGCATAACAGCACCTGCGCAGAAGAAACCATCAATCTTCATATATGCATGACAGATCATATGCATAAGTGCAGCTACCAGACCCATAGGTGTCATAAGTGTAATTGCAAAGATGATATAAGAAAGATTACTGATCGTTGAATATGCGAGTCGCTTTTTCAAATGATCATTACGAACTGCCTTTGCAGATCCATAAATGATCGTAAACATTGCAAATCCCATAACCGCATACTGTTCCCAGGATCCGCGAAGATATTCAGTTCCAAAGCTGTAGTATGTAAGCCTTATCATGGCAAATACACCTGCTTTTACGACTGCTACTGCATGAAGAAGCGCTGTAACAGGGGTCGGTGCAACACCGGCCTGTGGAAGCCAGGAGGATAACGGCCAGATAGCAGCCTTTACACCAAATCCCATGAAAGCAAGGAAGTATATAAAACGGAAAACTCTGCCATGTAATGTCCACGCTTCTGCACCAAACATACCACCTAATACAAAGTCGATGGTATCTCCATAAACGATCATGAAGATAATACCGATAAGGGCAAATGCAGCACCACCAAGTGAATAGTAAAGATACTTTCTGGAAGCGTCGATTGCTGCCTTTGTAAGCGGATGCATAATCAGCGGAACTGTTACCAGAGTAAGCAATTCATAGAAGAAATACA
Organism: Marvinbryantia sp.; assembly: GCA_045598185.1. Lineage (GTDB taxonomy): Bacteria > Bacillota > Clostridia > Lachnospirales > Lachnospiraceae > Marvinbryantia. Next base: position 31,971 of record JAZLLO010000135.1, on the reverse strand, counting down.
TACTCAGGATATTCTGGGCAAATGCAATACCTAAGGTTACTCCATAAGTAATGCTGTAGAACATAAAGAATACCTTTTGATGTTCTTCGTGTTCCATATATTCAAATGCATATAACATGGCAAGCGGCCATAACAGGGAAACGAGTCCACTAAAGATCATTCCCATACCATCTATACGGAAGGAAATCGTAAGTCCTTTCATAAAATGGATAACGGTAATTCCATCTGATACTCTTGTAAGAAGCAGGCACCATACGATGATGGTAGTCAGGATCATAAGAATCTCAAGATAGATTTTCATTATTTTCTGTGTTGGAAAAGGCAGGACCATTACCAGTACCCCTCCAAGAATCGGCAGCAGGATCGCTGCCAGGATCCAATATTGATTCATATCATTTACCCTCTTTTACAAAATCAGATTAGAATAATGTCTGGCAGATATCTGTAATATACTTTACAAGTCCTCCCGGGAATACACCTAGGAAGAATGTAAGAATTGCCAGTACAATAAGAGGAATCAACATATTTTTTACCGGTTCTTTATTTTCAAGGGATGTATAATCATAATCTTTACCCGGTAAAAATCCATTAATGGTGATCGGGAATAAGTACGCAGCTGTCAAAAGTGCAGAAAGCAGAAGGACAACAGGTCCAAACCACGATACAAATCTCATACCTGAATGAAGAGATCCGATACAAAGATACCATTTACTTACAAAACCGCTAAGCGGCGGAATACCGACAAGAGCCAGAGAAGCTATAGTATAGCACCACATCGCAACCGGCATCTCTTTCCCAATACCATATAATTCATCAACCTGTGTCTTTCCTGTCTTATATATGATCGCTCCTGCACTTAAGAAGAGTGCTGACTTTATACATGCATGAAAGACAACATGAAGAATGGATCCTGTCATAGCTTCCGGCTGCATCATAGAAAGACCAAATAAAATATAGGAAACCTGGCTTACGGTAGAATATGCGAGTCGCTTCTTTAAAAGCTTTGTTCTATATGCCATATAAGAACCCATGAATACGGTAATCAGTGTTACGATGATCCACATATTCTGTACCCAGGTTCCCTGTATGGTTTTATACCCGATTACATAATGGATACTTCGGATGATACCAAGCACACCAAACTTGACAATGATAGCGGATAATACTGCTGAAGCCGGAGCCGGAGCAACCGGATGGGCAGTTGGAAGCCATCCATGAAGTGGGAAAAGACCAGCTTTTACACCAAAGCCCGAGATGGTCAACATCGCAAGTACAAGTATCATACTACCATGTGCTGAGAGTTGTTCCGGAATCAAGCTGCCCCCAGGAATAAAGTCCAGGGTTGCTGCATATCGATTCAGGAAGAATAAAGCATATAGTACCATATATGCACCAAGCATTGAATAAAGCAAATACTTAATGCCGGCAGAGATCGATTCTCTTGTTCTGGAATGAGCAACCATCGGAAGACTTGTAAGTGTCATCATCTCAAAGAAGAAATAATAAGTAACAAGATTTCCCGCGAAGCAAAGTGCCATCAAAACACCATATACGATCAAATAGAATCCAAAATACCGCTTCTCTTCTTTTTCGTGCTTCATATATTCTTCTGCAAAAAAGCCTGCAACAAGCCATACAATTGTTGTTACAACTGCAAAGAGGCGTCCAAGTGCATCAATCTGAAAACGGATTGCAACTCCTTCACCTATGCGAAGAAGGATTATCTCATCCTTCACAAATATAAGGGCAAGTACCATCAGCACTGCCGAAACGATTAAAGTGATGATCGAAATATCGACCATCTTTTTCCGATCATCTGTGGCATGAGAAAACATGACAAACAGACCACAGATTACCGGAATCAGGATCGTAAGATATATTAAAAGATATCCCAGCATAAGCTGCCTCCTTTAATTACATAAAGTTATTCAAGCCGTCCTGAATGATGTTCATGATTGGCTGAGACATCATACCAAGAATCAGATTTACAATAATGAAACAAATAATGGTTGCAGTATAGAACTTTTCATTTCGCAGTTCTGTAGAAACAAAATGATTCTTATGATCTTCCTTTTCATCAGACGGAGTATAGATACGTACGACTGTCTTAAGGAAATATACTGCATTCAGGATGGTACTTACAGCAAGAACAATAACTGTCGGCAGCATCTTCCATGTAAGATTGGATACTGCAGCCTGCGCAAATAAAAGCTTACTTACAAAGCCAGCAAAGATCGGAAGTCCAACCATGGAAAATGAACCAACTGCAAATCCGATACCTGCTGCTTTGTTACGATAGGCTGAACCGGTAAGCGAGAAGAAATCTCTCCTTCTTCCGGAAGCATCGGTAAGTCCAATCGCTGCGATAAAAAGTAATGACTTTGTAGCTGCATGAACCAGTATATGATAGATACTTGCAACCATACCTTCTGTCGTACCAAGTCCAAAGCCCATATAGATGTAACCAATCTGTGCTACAGATGAAAAGGCGATCATACGTCTGACATCGCTTTCCCAGATAGCACTCACAGAACCAAAGATCATTCCAAAAAGGCCACAGATAAACAGGATGTTGATAATCTTACTGTCACAGATCGCATCAAAACCGATAACACGGTAATAGATCTTGATCAGCAGGAAGATATAACCCTTTGAAACAAGGCTTGATAACATAGCTGCAGAGCTTACGGTTGAATAACCATATGCATCCGGTAACCATGAATGAAACGGGAACAATGCGCTCTTAATCGCAAGACCGATCGTTACAAGCCCAATCGTGATGATAAGCGGAACGCGGTATGTACCGGTTGCTATGATCTGTTCGATACTCTCCATAATGTTGGACATTAATAGATGCCCGGTAAGGTCGTATAACATACAGATACCCATAAGAAGCAGACCGGAGCCAAGAAGGCTCATGATCATATAACGTACTGCCGCTTCGATGGTTCGTCCAGTCTGGCGAATCATGATAAGACCGCAGGCAGAGATAGTATTGATCTCAACGAATACATATGCTGTAAATAAGTCATTGGTATAAACAAGTGCAAGAAGTGAACTTAAAAGCAGGTCAGTTAAAATGTAATAGATGTTATGCTTTGTAATCTCTACTTCTTCATACAGTTTACTGCTTCCGCCGAGCATGGAAAGCAGCATGATGATGCAAAAGAAAAATGCCATCAAAGCTTCCAGTGCACCTGCACGGATCTCATTTCCCCAAGGTGCAGGAAAATGACCCATCATAAAGGTGTAGCTTCCTCCCACTCTCATAAAGTAGGTAAGGAGCCACAAAGACATACCGCCAATTACGATAATAACTATAGTATTAAGCCACTTTGCAGCCTTCTCTGGAAGAACGGATGTGATGATACCGGAGAACATGGAGAGAATTATGGAAAAGAACGGGACGTTCTGGACGAATTCCATTTATAACCCCTCCTTTCGAAGTCTTGCAGAGATCTCATCGAGATTCAGGGTATGATAACGTTTGTAAAGTCGTACAGTAAGTGAAAGCATCAGCGCCGTTACTGAAACAGATACAACGATACCGGTAAGTACAAGACCACTTGGGATTGGATTGATATAGATCTCCGGATCCAGAATTCCATTCGTTGAAATCGGTGCAAGTCTTCCAGTGATATAACCCTTTAATGCCAGGAAAAGATAAACCGAAGAATCCATGATATTAAGCCCGATGATCTTCTTGATCAGATTCTGCTGTAATAAAAGATTCGCAAATCCTATGCCAAAGAGAATCATTGCAATCTCTTCGCCGCCATTTGCCATAAAGTTGATACCCATGATATCAGAATCCTCCTTTTCGGAATAATGCAAAAAATGCATACATAGTACAGGTTACTACAAGACCTACACAGATATTAAGCGGAAGAATCAGACCACTACTGATGATCGCACCTGGCGTACCAAGTGGAATTCCGCTGTGAAGGTGATGTGCACCTGTATAAAATGAATAACTCTTGGCAAGACAATAGAATGTAAGTGAACAAAAGCTTACCCACTTATAAGTCTTCTCTGTAAAGAACTTTTCTGTCTTTTCAAAACCAAAGGCATTCAGATAAAGAATAAGTCCTGCACCGATGATCGCTCCTCCTGAGAAACCACCACCCGGTGAAAGATGACCATTTAAAATAACATAGATACCAAAGATCATAATGATCGGTACAAGAACTTTTGTGATGGTCTGGAGGATCACATCGTTCTTCGGTTCATAGAAGCTTTCACGCTTCTCCTGTGCATCTGCACTTCTTCTGCCCTTCTTTTTATCATTACGAAGAAGGATCAGTACGGTACAGGTTGCGATAAAAAGTACATTTGATTCACCAAAAGTATCAAATGCTCGATAATCAAGGATCATACCGGTTACAATATTCACTGCACCGGTATCATGTAAACCATCTTCAATATACTTTTCCACAACTTCGTTGTTCGATGGATTCTCACTACTTCCTACAGGAGGAAGATATGAGACCTCAACAAGCAGAATACCTATCAGTGCGATACAGCTAAGTATTGCTATAACAGGATAGATAGCTTTAAATGTTCTATATACGATATTCTTCTCTGTATTTACAACATACTTACGAACTTCCTCATGATCCTTCTGATGTTCTTTAAGAAGCTCTTCATTTGCCTTATATTCTCTTTGCGGAATCAGTACATCGTGTTTATTCTTTATCTTCATGTTTTGATTCCTCCTCCGTAAAACCATCGATCTTTTTTAATGTTGCAAAAAACAAAATAGTAGTAACACCTGCACCTACTGCTGCCTCTGTAATAGCAAGGTCTGGAGATTCCAGAAGAATCCAGATAATGGACATTACCAATGAGAAGGACATAAATAATAAGATAGAGTTCAGAATATTCTTTGAGAAACTAACAGAGATTGCACAAAGAATCAGGAATCCTAATAATAAATACTGAAATACGATCATCCTTATTCGTCCCCCTGTTCTACTAATTTCTCAAGTCTGATCTTCACCTCTTCCGTATAATCACAGTGCTGATCCAGTTCCTCATCGGTGATTGCCTGAAGTCTGGCAATAAGATGGGATGCTACCGGAGAAGAGCACCAAAGGAATAAAATAATAAGTGCCAGCTTTAAGGTGGTAAAGTTCCATCCGGAGATGATCATGATACCAACAAGAGAGGCCCCAATTCCAAGTGTATCTCCCATAGCCGCTGCATGCATACGGTTCAGAATGTATTTTAGCTTAAAGACACCATAGACCTGAAGAAGGAAAAGATGCATTCCAATCATAAGAAACATGATGCCAAGTATAAGTCGGATTGTTTCAAAAAGTGTCATCTACTCTTCCTCCTTTATATTTTTTTCCATCTCCATAAGTTTTTCACTGTGGTCTTTTTTCTCAAGATAAACACCAGTGTATACTTTTGTGAGTACTACAACTGAGATAAAACTGATCATGGCATAGATCAGGCAGATATCTGCAAGATATCCTTCGTTCATAAATACAGATAAAATAGCTATCATAACAATAACCATAGTACCCATCATATTAACAGCGACTACACGGTCTGCAATGGATGGTCCCTTGATGGCACGTACCAGACAGGCAATCAATAAGCAGCCAAGGAATATCAGCATTACTACGAACAGTAATGGACATTTACTCATTAGATTCATATTATTTTCCCATCCTTTCCATCTTTTCCAGCATCTTTACGAATACGGAAGTATCCATTCCTTCCGACAGGCTCTTGTCCAGACAGTGAACGATAAGCTGATTTCCCTTCAGGGATACGGTAATCGTACCAGGGGTTAAGGTAATGGAATTCGCAAGAATGACTCTTGCGAATGAAGATTCCAGTGTCGTATCAAAGGTTACAATAGAAGGTTCTACTGCTTCTTTTCCGGATAGTATCAGCTGGCATACTGCCATGTTCGCTTTAATGATCTCAACGATCAGAACTGTAAGATACCATATAAAATATACAGATCGAAGATATAAAAGTTTTTCCTTTCGGATGGAATAATCCATGAATTTACATACAAAAGCAAACATTAAAAAAGCAATCACCACACCGAATATCAATATCTCAGTTGTGATTGCACCGTTAAAGATCAGCCAAAGCAAAAAAAAGAATAAAAGCATTATTTTCACCTCGTTCTTATACTGCAGCCGGATCTCCTAGTAGGAGATCCAGTTGCCATATGCATCTATATAACCATCAGCCGAACCGCCATTATATGTCTGTTCATTGCCATAGTTATAATTCTGGTCGTAACCATAATTGTAATTCTGATAATTCTGATCATAACCATAATTATAGTTCTGATAATTCTGATCATAACCGTAATTGTAGGTCTGATCATATCCGTAATTATAATTCTGATCATATCCATATGTATTAAAATCCATCATTCCCTGATTCGGATCGGTAACTAAATTGTTATTACCATTATCCATCAGATTAGCTAATGAACTTGTACTTGTAGTTGTTGTATCACCATTCGTAGTGATAACACCGTCTGTCTTTGCCTTTGAAAGAACTGTCTGGTCTGTAATATAAGGTGCAAGCTCAGCCTCATAAGCCGGGAACTTCACAATGATCTTAGCAAGCGTATCATCTGCATTCTTTGTATCACCGGAATAATAATAAGCAAATGCAAGATAATACCACGCAAGATACTGTGTATCATCAGCTTCTGTTGCCTTACTCAGCTTATCAATAGCTTCCGCATAATTACCATTCTCATAAGCCATAGATCCTTCTGCATAAAGAGATGTGTACATAGCACTCTTTACATTACTCTCTACGATATCAAAAAGCTTCTGGGCTTCATCCTTTAGAGTGGAACGATCAACATCTGCAAGTGTTACACCTGCTTTTGTCTGATCTCCTGCAATAAATTCATTCACAGCTTTCAGAAGTACCTCATATCCTTTAGCCTTCTTATCTGCCTTTTCCATGGTTTTATCTGCTTTTTCAATCTTCGCCTGATAGTCTTCAACCTCAGCTTCAAGTTCTTTTACTTTCGCAGATTCAGAAGCAAGCTTTGTATTTGCATCTGTTACCTGCTGACTTGCAGAGTGATTGATCTTTCTTGTATTCGCCGGAATTGCAAGGAACCATACAAGTGCAGCACCAAGAACAAATCCAAGCGCTATATTAATAAATGTTGCAGTTGATGAACTATCACGGAAGGTTGGAGGCTGTATTACCATATCATTACCATGCTTATAGGTAACAGGCCCCAGGACTTTCTTTTCCTTCTCTTCTCCATCTACCATCTTTCGATACTTATGGTTAGACTTATTCAGATTCGTTCCAACACCGGTTGCTTCTTCTACCTCATTCAGATATCGTAAGGTTCTTGTATTGGATGTATCTATCTGTGCCGCCTTCTTTAAAAGCTTTCTGGCCTTTTCATAATCCTGCTGCTTCATATATATAAGAGAAAGCAGGTGATAAGCATCGATCAGATTCGGGTTCTGAGAAAGGACTTTTTTGAGCTGAATGATCGCCATATCCTCATTATCCTGCTTACAATAAGTAAGTGCCTGATTATATTTCTTGATCGTAGTATTAATCGTTTCAAGCTTATTCTTATTGGACTGAAGCTTTGAAATATAGAAGTCAGCCGGATTATTCTCTTCGGCAATATTCTTACTAAGTACCCATTCTCCAAGTGCTGCAACTACCTGACCGCTCTCTATATAGCAAAGACCAAGGAGGTTTCTTGCATCAATATTCTCTTTATTAAACTTTAAACTTTTCTTCAGACATGAAATTGCACCGGAAAGATCCCTGATCTGTGCTTTTTCCAGACCTTCGTTATATAAGAGGTTCGAAATTCTGGAAACACGCTTCTGAATCGTCACATCTGCGCCGCAGCCGGTGCAGTATTCAATAGACGAAAGCGGAGTCCCGCAATATATACATTTCATTTGATATCCCCTTGTCTATGCTTGTTCTTTTCTTCCTGAAGCATCTCCTTCAGAATATCTGTAATATCTGTAAAATCTCTTTTATAAATAGCATCTTCTGCTTCATTCACATCCAGACTTGGATGAAACTTTTTTAATTCTTCTTCATAATTAATCATGATACTTCTCCTTCATGATGACTTTTTTTACTTCTGCCACAAGATATAATGAACCAACACAGAATAGTAATCCTTCGGCCTTTTTCTCATATGCTGTGACAAATGCATCTTCCACTTCACTTACTTCGGTAACCGGTACATCTGTATACTTTCTGAATACATCAGCAAGAACACTTGCTTCTACCATACGGCTGCCTTTTATCTCTGTTACAACTACTTCATCAAAACAGCCTGTATTACAGATGGTATGTATCATCTCGTCATAATTCTTTTCAACAACAGCAGAGAATAAAAGAACGATCCTTCTATTATCTCTGACCTGTCTTAAAGTTCGGACAAATTCCTCAATTCCGTTAGCATTATGTGCTCCATCAACAATAACACCCGGGAGCACTGTCTCCATACGTCCCTGCCATCTGGTAGATGCAATACCTTCTAATCTGTTCTTAATCGGAATTGCATGATCAGGATCTATATTTTCCATCAGAAGAAGTGCTAATGATGCATTCACTACCTGATATGGGGCTACATATGGTACATGTATGATGCAACCCTCATAATATGGCACATGAAGAAGAAAATCAATACTTGATTCTGTTGTTTTGATGATTTCTGTCATTTCCATTATAAAAGGAGATGCAAAAGCTTCCAGATTATCGGCTTCATTTTTAATTACAGATGCTGCCTCTTCTTCTCTTGCATCATAGACAACAGGTACTTTTTTCTTAATAATACCGGCTTTTTCATATGCAATCTTTCCAATCGTATCGCCAAGTATCTCTGTATGATCAAGACCGATCGTTGTTATAACACAACCAAGAGAATGTTCGCAGATATTGGTCGCATCTCTTCTTCCGCCCATACCTGTCTCAAGTACTGCATACTCAACCTTCTCTTCCCGAAAGATCACCATAGCCATGGCAAAAAGAATATCAAAAAATGTTGGATGGTACCATCCGTCTAAGAGCATCTCCTGACATACTCCGATGACTTCTTCATAAGCTTTTATAAAAAGATCGTCAGATACCGGTTCATTCTGTATCTGGAACCTTTCGTTCATCCGGATAAGATGCGGTGATGTAAAAAGACCAGTTCGCTTTCCGGCTTTTACCAGAATAGATGAGGTAAACGCGCTTACAGAACCTTTTCCATTCGTTCCTGCAATATGAATGATCTTCATCTGTTCCTGTGGATTACCGATCCTGCGGATCAGTTCTCTTGTATTGGAAAATGTATCATCCGGTGAAAACTTCGGTACTTGGGCAATATGTTCCACTACTTCTTCATAAGTCATGTTTTTTCGCCTTCTATCTCTAATGTTTCATCTATAGTTTCATCTATAATATGCTTTTCAATTATCTTCTCTAACTCACCGGTCTCTCGTAACGATGCAATACCGGTGTTAAGGATCAAAAGTAATTCTTCATTCCCCTTTGGAACTGCAATAGCATATCTTTCTTCCTGGATCTTATCATCAAGAAGAGACAGATCTTCATGATCTGCAGCAATTGCAAATGCCATCTCTTCATCAGTAATGATACAATCTGCTTCCCCTGAATGTAAGATTCCATATATATCAGAATCTTTCATAAATGATATTACGATTGCATCATCAATCCCAAGCGCATATTCCATAGAATCTGACCCTTCAAGGGCTGCAATACGCTTGCCTGTTAATGAATCAAGTGACGTAATATCACTTTCCTTTTCGATCATAACCCTTTTTGAAGTGTGATAATAATCATCAGTAAAATCTACGATCTCCATTCTTTCATCAGTTACCGTAATAGATGAAATTGCAAAGTCTGCCTCTCCCCTTTGCAGTACATCAAACAATTCATCAAATTCTACATCTATATATTCAACCTGTACATCTTCCTGTTCAGCAAGAAGCTGTACGAGATCAATATCAACACCCGTCAGAATACGTTCTTCATTATAATAACCAAATGGCGCCATACCGGAATGTGTTGCAATATGCCAGGTATCTGAAGCACCTGCAATGGTAACCGGTAAAGCACTTATTATCATTCCATAAATGAACGATGTTCTTCTTTTCATACTTTCTGCCCCTCTTTTATCTATTTAAACATCCTAATCATACAATAAAAGATTTTCTCTTTCAAGATATACTGTTATAACTGTTTTATTTGATGTTTGACATCTTTCGTTTTTACATGTTAAGATACAAAATATAAATTTATGGACATAATTTAATATGCACAATAAGAAAGGAAGATCTATGACACATTTAAAAAGTTCTTTTAGATTTCTTTGCATGGCTCTTATGTTTGTCATATTGATAGCATTTTCAGCATTTGCAGAAGAAATAATACCTGAAAAAGATGCACCACCAGTACTGGAAACAGAAGCGACTCCTGTTCCAGTTCCTACACCTTTAGCTGTTAATGATCTGAAGGTTACACTTGATGGAACAAAAGCAACCCTTACCTGGACTAAAGTTGCGAATGCCGAAAGCTATAAGATCTATCTTGTTAACAAGGATACAAAAACGATTAAAGAGCTTATTAAGCAGAATGTAACAGCTACATCTTATAAAGTTACCGGATTAAAGAAGGCTCTTACCTATTCTTTTATGATTCAGGGTATCTCAAAAGAAGGTATCGCAGGTCCTGCCGGTAATGTGAAATCTGTCACCGTTCCTGCACCAAAGCCAGATGCACCAAAGGATTTCAACTACTTCTATAAAGATTCTACATCTGTTAGATTCGAATGGTCAAAGGTATCCGGTGCTGATGGGTACAAGATCTTCATCAAAAAAGATGGGGAAAAGGAATTTACTTCATTAAAGAAGTACAGCAAAAGTACAACAAGCTGCAAGATTTCAGATCTGCCAACAGATACTACCTACTACTTCCGTATCAAATCTTACCATAAAGTAAATGGAGTAAAGGTATATAGCAATCCTTCCAAAACAGTCAAGGTTAAACTTGATTATAAAAAAAGTGAATTAAGTAAAGTTCACGCTCCTCGTTATCATGTAATTGCGACAAGAGATATTGTCGGAAAAGACAAATTGACAGGGAAAACAGTAGTTATCAAAAAAAGTACCAAATTTACTGTTAATTCAAAAGCCCGAAACGATATTGTTGCTTATCTCTCTAATGGAAGACAGATCAAACTGAAGAGATCAGGAATTACTTACAGAGGGCTTGATTGTACAACAAAGAATGATTACAGCAAAACATTGAAAGAGCTTTTTCTTAATACTAAAAAGTACAGCAGTTCAACAGGATGGTTTATCTGGGTATCAGAATATAAACTCAAAACCAATATCTTCCAGGGTTCTCAGGGAAAATGGAAGCTTGTAAAAGAATTTCCATGTGTTGTTGGTTCTTATTCCAACAGAACTACTTCAGGCTTACATAACATTCTGAGAAAAGTATATAGCGGTAAGTACGGATCTCCAATGTTCTGGTTTACTGTAGGTCCGGAAGGTACAAAATCTAACCCATCCGGATGTGCTTTCCATCAGTATGTTGATAGTACACGTAATGCTGCAGCATCGCATGGATGTATTCGTCTTGATACTTCTGCTCTTTATTTTATGTATAACCGTATCCCAACAGGAACACCGGTATTGATTCATTAATCTTATATAATCAAAATAATTCTTAAAACTAAAAGATGATCAGGAATTTATCCTGATCATCTTTTTTAAGTTTCTAACCTCTTATTCTATTTCAATTGGTTCTTCCGGAATAAATACACGTTCATTGCCGGGTTCGACAGCTTTTTTTGCTCGCTGAACTGCTTCTTCGCAGAAGTATTCATGTGCGCAAAGAGATACTTTTCCTCTTCTGTCTGGTTTTTCGTAAGTTCCATCAGGCTGAAGGATATGGGATTTACGATTATCACGAAGCTGAATATCTAAGATATGTTCCAGTTCTTTCTGGAGTTCTTCGTTTTCTACAGGGAAGAGGATCTCTACTCGTTTGTCAAGATTTCTTGGCATCCAGTCTGCGGATCCCATATAATATTCTTCACTTCCATTATTCAGGAAATAGAAGATTCTTGCATGTTCAAGGAAAGTTCCTACGATAGAACGTACTGTAATATTCTCGCTGACGCCAGGGATACCTGTCTTAAGACAGCAGATTCCACGGATGATCAGGTCAATCTTAACGCCTGCTGCTGAAGCTTCGTAAAGAAGTGAAATGATCTCTTTATCACAGAGGGAATTCATCTTTGCGATGATTCTGGCTTCATTACCATTCTTTGCATGCTCTGTTTCACGCTGAATCAGCATCTTGAAGCTGTCACGCAGCCAGAGTGGTGCAAGGGAAAGCTTATTCCATCGTTTTGGTTCTGAATAACCGGAAAGCATGTTAAAGACAGCTGTTGCATCCTGTCCGATCTGTTCGGAACAGGTAAGAAGACCACAGTCGGTATAAAGCTTAGCTGTAGAATCGTTGTAGTTACCGGTTCCAAGATGTACATATCTGCGGATACCGTCTTCTTCTTTACGAACTACCAGTGTGATCTTACTATGGGTCTTCAGACCAACAAGACCATAGATTACATGACAGCCTGCTTTTTCAAGCATCTTTGCCCATACGATATTATTCTCTTCATCAAATCTTGCCTTTAACTCAACAAGTACAGATACCTGTTTTCCATTCTCTGCAGCCTGTGCAAGTGCAGCAATGATAGGTGAATTGCCACTGACACGATATAATGTCTGCTTGATTGCGAGAACATCCGGATCTTTTGCAGCTTCTTTTACAAAGTTTACTACAGGGTCAAATGTCATATACGGATGATGTAATAAGATATCATGTTCTCTGATTGCATCGAAAATACTGTCATAATCTCTAAGTGCAGGAACGATCTGTGGAGTATACTTTGGTTCTTTATAGGCATCAAATCCATCCATACCGTAAAGCTTCATCAGGAATGTAAGGTCAAGAGGTCCATTGATGGCAAAGATATCATTACCCTTAATATTCAGTTCCTTTTTCAGGATCTTTAAGAGCTGCTTATCCATTCCATCTTCTACTTCCAGACGGATAACTTCGCCCCACTGACGTTTTTTCAGCTGTTTCTGAATCTCCTTTAACAGGTCAGCTGCCTCATCCTCTTCAATCGTAAGGTCTGCATTACGCATGATACGATATGGATGAGCACATACAACATTATTGCCAAGGAATAATTTTCCAATATTTCTTTCGATAATCTCTTCCAGAAGGATTACACAGCGTACACCTTTTTTTTCAGATGGAATCTCTACGATACGGGAAAGTACGGATGGTACCTGTACGGTTGAGAAATGAATATCATTCTTCTTATCTTTCTGGGAAATAAGTGCGCCGATATTCAAGGACTTATTGCGTACCAGTGGGAATGGTCTTGAAGAATCAAGTGCCATCGGTGTCAGTACCGGATAAACAGTTTCGTCAAAAAATTCATCTACATATTCCTTCTGTGCATCGTTCAGATCTTCATGCTGAGGAATGATCTCAAGACCGATTGCTTTCAGTGCAGGTAAAAGAGAGCGATTATAGGTAGAATACTGTACATTTACCATATCATGAACACGGTTTAAGATCAGGTCGATCTGTTCCTGGGCGGTCATTCCGGCAATGTCTTTCTTTTCATATCCTGCGTGTACCATATCTTTTAAAGATGCAACACGAATCATGAAAAATTCGTCCAGATTTGAAGATGTGATACTTAAAAACTTCAAACGTTCAAACAGAGGGATATTCTTATCTCTTGCTTCGCTAAGAACACGTTCATCGAAGCTTACCCAGCTGTCTTCACGGTTACGGTAATATTCTGGTTTTAAAAAATCTTTTGTTTCCATAATCTATTGTTCCCCCTAAATGCTCTTCTTCTGTCGGATAACCGGACGGATATGAAATACTTCTTCAAAGTAATCTGCTTTTGCTGCAAATAATCCTTTTTCCAGTGTGATATCTTCTCTTGTATCCACTGCGATCATAAGCTGATCATCTTTTAAAGTAATCTTGGCATTGGTAAACTTCTGCTTATGGCTGCGGTCCAGGGCATTGGCTACACGAAGGATTGCTACCAGCTTGGATACGAGCAGATAATCTGCCTGTTCCATCTGTGCCTGCTTCAGGATATCCATATAGGTAAAATCAAGGGTATTGTATCTGACTACATTTGCGATGATCGTACGTTCCTTCTGAGATAAACCGATGATCTCAGTAGAAAGAACGATATAGTATGAACAGGTTGCCCCATCGGAAAGGCTGATGTATTTACCACATCCATGAAGGATAACTGCAATCTGTAACAATAACCTGTCGCGGTCTGTCAGTCCTGTCTGCTTCTTTACACGGTCAAAGATCGGAAGTGCAAGCTGTTCCAGATTCTTGATATGATTCTTGCTGCACTGATACTTCTTTGCAATAACACGGGCTGCCGCAATGATATCATCATTGAAATTGTGTTCTGTCTGGATATACTTATTCTTCTGTGCGTAGTCATATCCAATTCCATCGACAACTGAGATACCTGGAAGTAGGATCTCATCTGCACGCATCTCATCAAGTAATCTCTTATAGATCGTCATAGTTGGAATTACGAGAGTCGCATCTTCTGATGTGATACCGTAATTCTTTGCAATCTCGCCTGGATGAAGGTCGATAATAGAATTATAGATGGTATTGAATTCTTCTGCTGTTACGGCAGACTTTTTCATAACTTCTCTTGTATAAGAACCACTTACGATCATGTGATGGATCTGTCTGTCCTTCAGATGCATCTTCTTAAAGCTTTCGATCTCTTTATTAATCAGTTCATCGATGACTTCAGTGGTATGAACGGACTGACTTGAGAATTCTGCGATCTTTTCACGGATACGAAGGTTACCGATGCGGATATTCTGTGTCGTTACCAGCTTATCATTGTCAAAAAGGCTGACCTGAACACTACCGTTACCTACTTCAACGATTGCAGTACCGTTCTGGATAACCTTATAAAAGTCCTTAATCCCAAATGCTACAGACTTATAATCCAGGAAACGAAGTTCAGAGTTATCCAGAACTTCAATAGAAATTCCGGTCTGTCTTAATACATATTCCAGAACCATGATACGATTATCTGCTTCGCTGATGGCACTGGATGCGCATGCACGATATGCAGAAACATTATATCCATTCATAATCTCATGAAAGTCATTCAGAACCTCACATAATTCTTCAATCTTCTTTACGCTGATCTTTCCGGTAGTATAAGTATCTTTTCCTAACTCAATTCGATGTCTGATGTGGTCAATCTCTTTGATTTCTTTTTTGGGCATCATCTGAAATATCTTCATCTGTACCCAATAAGAACCAACATCGATTGCCGCAAACAATGTTACAGCCATTTTAAATTTCCCCCAATTTTAATATTAATAGTTTCCCAATATCTTCATATTTCTAGCTTCTTCATTGATGCCGCGAAGTGCGCTTTTCACCGCACTATCTTTTAAATTACCCTCAAAGTCTACAAAGAATCGATATTCCCAGTTTCTTCCTTCCACAGGTCTTGATTCAATCTTCGTCATATTCAGATTGTTATAAATGAAATGGCTCAGGATCGAATAAAGTGATCCACTCTTATGTGGAAGTTCAAAACAGATACTGATCTTCTTAGCATCGCTGGCAAATATTCTCTTATTCGTAACCACAATAAATCTGGTAGAATTCCATGGATTCTCACAGATATCTTCCGCAATTACATCCAGTCCGAAGATGGAACCTGCAATTTCACTGGCAATTGCAACCTGCGTCTTGTCCTTCTCATCTGCAATCTTCTGTGCAGCTGCTGCAGTATTATCCATCGGAATCGCTTTCCATGGTCTTGTGTTCAGAAACTCCTGACACTGTGCCAGTGCCTGTTCATGAGAATAGACACGGTTGATGTCTTTCAGTTTTGTGCCTGGCACCCCAAGAAGCTTGTGATCGATCTTGATGATCTGTTCTCCAACTATATAGTGATCATACTTCATCAACAGATCATACATCTGTGTTACGAAACCTGCAGTTGAATTCTCAATCGGAAGTACTGCATAATCAGCCATTCCTTCAGAGATTACTTCCAGAGCATCACGCCACTGCTTTACGTTGAAGCTTTTTACATCCTCCGGAAAGAATGCTTTTAATGCAGCCTGGCTATATGCACCTTCAACTCCCTGATAAACAACGGTTACTTTCTCTTTTTCAATAGCAGGAACTTCCTGAAATGGAAGGCTTCCGGTACCGCCCTTTTTTGCCAGAAGCTGGTACTGAAGTTTTCTGCTCATGGACATAAGAAGTAAAAAGACTTCACGGATGCCATGTTTGTTAAAATCATTACTTACCAGTGCTTTCACGGATTCGATCTTCTCATCT
Organism: Marvinbryantia sp.; assembly: GCA_045598185.1. Lineage (GTDB taxonomy): Bacteria > Bacillota > Clostridia > Lachnospirales > Lachnospiraceae > Marvinbryantia. The sequence goes on along the minus strand of JAZLLO010000135.1, from coordinate 15,516 downwards.
TCTCTCTGCTTGTCGAAGATCTTGCGTCCATTAGCAATCTTGTACTCTGCTACTTTTTCGGAGATCTTCATACGTTTTTCATATAACGCAACGATCTCCTTATCCAGAGCGCCAAGCTCATCCATAAGCTCTTTTAATTCTTTCATAATTCTCCTCTTAACTGAAGCATAGTCTTTCCAAAGACAGGATGCTTATAAAATGGTGCGATCTGCACCATAGGATCCAGCACGAAATCTCTGTTATGCATATCTACGTGTGGAATGATCAGATCCTTTGTCTCCATCACAATGTCATCATAAAAGATGATGTCCAGATCCAGAGTTCTTGGACCCCAGTGGATCAGACGCTCTCTTCCAGCATTCTGTTCAATGACATGAAGAGCATCCAGAAGCTCCTCAGGTGTCAGAAGTGTTCGTACCTTACAGGCGCTGTTCACGAAATCGTCCTGTTCCACGCCGCCATATGGCTTTGTTACAATATAATCTGCAATGGCTTCTACCCTGCAATCCTCATGTTCTTTCAGTTCTCTTATTGCTCCATCAAGATATTCTCTTACATCTCCGATATTAGAACCAAGTGCTACATAAGCAGTATGCCAGCTTCTTGTGATCGATACGCCAACTGTCTTAAGCGGAAGACGAACAGGTGCCCAAGGTTTTTTTATCGTAAGTGTTATCTTCTCAAGATTCTCAACTGTTCTTAATAGATAAGCTGCAAGCTGCTCAGCACATGTCTCTATCAGTTTATAAGTATGCTGCTGCAGAAAGTCTGTGATCATCTGACTTACAATTCCATAATGAATGGACTTTGTCAGATCATCATTCTTTCCTGCACTTCTTGTATCAGTATAAAGAACTGCGCTTATCACAAACTTTTGTCCAAGTACATTCTCTTCCGGGAATACGCCATGATTGGCAAATACCTCCAGGTCTTCAATTATAATCTTATCCACAAAGCAGTGCCTCCGTCATTTTAATGATTCTTACATTCTCTTTTACATCATGCACACGAACGAACATAGCACTTTTCAGTACACCAAAAACTGTGGTAGCAAGTGTTCCTTCTACTCGCTGATCTGCCGGAAGATTAAGTGTAAGTCCAACTACAGACTTTCTTGATGTACCAAGAAGAATCGGATAGCCAAGCTTATGCATCTCTTCCATATGGTTGATCGCACTTAAGTTGTTCTCATAGGTCTTTCCAAAGCCAACACCTGGATCAAGAATGATCTTATCGTCTTTTATGCCTGCTTTTTTTGCAATCGCAATCGTCTCTTCAAGATCCTTTAACATATCCGGAATAAAGTCTGTATAGTTTGCTTCATTTCTGTTATGCATTAAGCAGCATGGTGCATCTGCAGCTGCAATCACATCTGCGAGCTTTGCGTCATATTTTAATCCCCATATATCATTCACAAGGTCTGCACCTGCTCCGAGTGCTGCCTTTGCAACCTCGCTCTTATAGGTATCGATAGAGATTGGCACGTCAAATTCCTTACGTACCATCTCGATTACAGGAACAACTCTTGAGATCTCTTCTTCATCAGATAATAATGTATAGCCTGGTCTTGTGGATTCACCACCGATGTCTATAATATCAGCACCTTCATCAAGCATCTGCTGTACATGGGCTCTTGAAGCGTCCATGTTATTCCACTTACCGCCATCTGAAAACGAGTCAGGCGTTACATTCAAAATCCCCATTACATAGGTATGTCCACTTGTCTGAAATTCTTTTTTTCCTATCAGCATATATTTAATGTCCTTTATAAATCAATCGTCATGTTCTTCTTCTCTCTGCTCCAGTCACATTCCTTTTCAGCCGCACAGCCAAAACAGCTTCTGGACATCTTATCACTTCGGTAAAGCACACCGATCAGATTCTTTTCTTCTTTGATCGACTTGTTGCGATGATTCTTTATCGCTTCTATAACTTCTGTGATCTCTTCCCTGGAATATCCGCACTCTTCCATGATCTGCGGCGCAAGAAGTGCACTTGCGATCTCATGTGGTGTTCCGTCCTCATACTGAACAAATCTTCCGATATCATGTAAAAGAGCGGCTGTATAGATCCGCTCCTTCCCAATGTTCAGATTCTCTGTGAGATCCATTAGATATGCAATCCTTGCTACATCAAGAAAATGTACCATATCATGATGGCAAAAGATTCGTTCCTTTTCACATTCCTGAATCCTTTTCAGATATTCCTGATACTTTTTATGATTCAATATTCTGTTAACGCGTTCCATTCTACTTATCTGTCCACCATATGCCAGAAGTTCTCCTGTAAACGGATGTCTTCTTCGAATACACCGCGCTTTACTACAGTTACGGTCTTGCTTCCTGGCTTCTTTACTCCACGCATGGTCATGCAAAGATGCTCTGCCTCGATCATTACCATAACGCCCTTTGGCTTTAAGCTATCCATAAATGCATCTGCAATCTGTGCTGTAAGCTGTTCCTGAAGCTGTAATCTTCTTGCAAATACTTCCACTGTTCTTGCAATCTTACTTAAGCCTACAACAGAATCTGTTGGAATATATGCGATATGTGCCTTTCCATAAAATGGAAGCATGTGATGTTCACACATGGAGTAGAATGTAATATCTTTCTCAAGTACCATATCATCATTATCTACATGGAATCTCTTACTTAAATGCACCGATGCATCCTGTGTCATTCCTCCACAGATCTCTTCGTACATTCTTGCTATTCTATCCGGAGTTTCCAGTAAGCCTTCTCTGTTAACATCCTCGCCGATACCTTCCAGTATCAGTCTTACGCCTTCTCTAATTTTTTCCTGATCCACTCGTTCTTTCCTCCTGTACCTTCTCTGCAGCACGAACAATTTCCGAAAGGTGTGATAATGATCCAAATGCAAGGATCACATCATCCTTCTGATCCGCAAGTTCGTATGCACGTCTTACTGCTTCTTCAATGTTCTCTGGAACTTCTGTTACTTTGAAATACGCCTTTGCATTCTCAGCCAGTTCCTTTGCCGGAAGTGCTCTCGGATTGCCAGGTGTCTGAATCGCAATGAAATGATCAGAATGATTGGCCGCCGCTTTTAATACGTCTATGTATTCTTTATCACGGAATACACCGCATATTACGAATATACGTCTTCCTGTGAAGTATTCTTTTATTGAGCTTTCCAGAACCCTTGCTGCGTCCTGGTTATGAGCTCCATCTATTACAAATAAAGGTTCTTTTCCAATGACTGTGAATCTGCCTCTCCAGGTAGTTGCTTCCAGTCCTTTTCGAATCTGTTCTTCTGAAATGCTGTACCCTTTTTTTCTTAATTCAAGGATTGCTTTTACAGCAAGAACAGCATTCGTCACCTGATATACACCTGATAAATGTATCTGCAGATCTTTCATACCTTCATAACTGAAGGTCTGTGTCTCTAATCCATAGCAGATATCAGATGCTTCCTGCGGATCTGCGATAACAACTTCAGCATTCATCTCATCTGCTTTCTTGCGGATCGATTCATATGCTTCATCTTTCTGCTTCGTTGTTACAACTGTGGTATCTTTTTTAATAATACCAGCCTTCTGCGCTGCAATCTTTCCAAGTGTATCACCCAGGAACTGCATATGATCCATACTGATAGATGCGATTACCTCAATAACTGTTGTCGTTATTACATTAGTCGCATCCTCAAGTCCACCCATTCCAGTCTCAAGTACCACAAGGTCACAATTCTCTTCTATAAAATAGAGAAATGACATTACTGTCTCAATCTCAAAGATTGTTGGATGTACTTTTCCATCACTGACCATCCCTTCGATCACTTCTGCAATCTCAGTTGTGATCCTTGCCAGTGAATCTCTCTTAATATACTCTCCATTCACCTGTATACGTTCGCGATACGAAAATAAAGTTGGAGAAATGTAGCGTCCTACCCGATATCCTGCTTCTTTCAGGATCGTGGATATATATGCCAGGGTTGATCCTTTTCCGTTAGTACCGGATATATGGATGAACTTCAGCCGGTTCTGAGGATTGCCCAATCGACTCAATAATTCCCGCATATTATCCAAGCCAAGTACACTTCCGTATTTAGCCGCATCGTCTAAATATACTCTTGCCTCTCTGTAGTCCATATTGTTTACCTTTCTATTTTCTCATAAATAGCCCATAATAAGCCTGTTTACATTATACGGCAACAGGACTTATATTTCAAGTTTGGTATAAGGAGATTTTTCGTTACAGTGAACAGTGACGATTTCTCTTGCCTTTTTCTATTTTTCGTGTATAATCTTATAAAGAAATTCAAGTAAAGGAGATTTTATTAATGAGACATTTGATGAACCCTTTAGATCTTTCTGTTGAAGAACTCAACAATATCTTAGATCTTGCCAATGACATCGAAGCTAATCCAGCCAAATATTCTCATATGTGTGATGGACTTAAAATTGCTACTTTATTTTATGAACCAAGTACTCGTACAAGACTCAGTTTTGAAGCTGCTATGATCAATCTGGGTGGACAGGTACTTGGTTTTTCTTCTGCTGCAAGCAGTTCTGCTGCAAAGGGAGAAAGCGTTGCAGATACAATTCGTATGGCATCCTGCTATGCAGATATCGCGGCTATACGTCATCCAAAGGAAGGTGCTGCTTTCGTAGCATCCAGAGCTTCCAGAATCCCGGTTATCAACGCTGGTGATGGTGGTCATCAGCATCCTACTCAGACACTTACAGACCTTTTAACTATCCGTTCCCTGAAAGGTCGTCTTGATAACATGACAGTTGGTCTTTGTGGTGACCTGAAGTTCGGTCGTACCGTTCATTCTCTGATTGAAGCTATGATCCGTTATCCGAATGTTAAGTTTGTACTGATCTCTCCGGAAGAACTTCGTGTTCCAAGTTACATCCGTGAAGATGTTCTTGAAAAAAATAATATTGATTTCAAAGAGGTTGTTCGTCTTGATGATGCTCTTCCAGAGCTAGATATTCTGTACATGACACGTGTTCAGAAGGAACGTTTCTTCAACGAAGAAGATTACGTAAGAATGAAAGACTTCTATATTCTTGATAGAGAGAAGATGAAACTTGCTCCTGAGTCTATGCTTGTTCTTCACCCTCTTCCACGTGTGAATGAAATTGCTGTTGAAGTTGATGATGATCCACGTGCTGTTTACTTCCAGCAGGTTCAGTATGGTGTTTACGTTCGTATGGCTCTGATTCTTACACTATTGAAATGGAGAAACCAGTAATCGATGTTAAAGGAGGAATATACGATGTTAAATGTTGGACAGTTAAATGAAGGCTTTGTCCTTGACCATATCAAGGCTGGCAAAAGTATGACAATCTATCACTACCTGAAACTGGATAAGTTGGATTGTACCGTTGCCATTATCAAGAATGCTACAAGTAATAAACTTGGAAGAAAAGATATCATCAAAGTTGAATGCCCAATCGATCAGCTGAACATTGATATCTTAGGTTTCATCGATCATGATATTACTGTTAATATCATCAAAGATGGTAAAATCGTTGAAAAGCGTGATCTCCATCTTCCTAAGAGACTTGTTAACATCTTAAAATGTAAGAACCCAAGATGTATCACTTCTATCGAACAAGGGCTTGATCAGGAATTCGTTCTGACAGATAAGGAGAAAGAAATCTATCGTTGTCTTTACTGTGAACAGAAATTTTCCAGAAAAGAGTTCAGAGATTTCCGTTAATATCTTGACTTTAAGATAATCGTACTTTAAGATAACTCATTGTGAGTAAGGCAAGTGATCGCTGCTGAAAGGACCGAAAGGGATCAGGAGAGGAAAGTCCGGGCTTCATAGGGCAGGATGCCGGATAACGTCCGGTGGAGGCGACTCCAAGGAAAGTGCAACAGAGATATACCGCGTTGGCTTTTAGCCATGCGATTATGTAAGCATGGCGATATTCAACGTAAGGGTGGAAAGGCAGTGTAAGAGACTACCGTTCTTTTGGTAACAGAAGAAGCCATGTAAACCCCATCCGAAGCAAGACCGAAACAAAGCGACTGGCGGCCCGTCAAGCTTTAGGTAGGTTGCTAGAGCCTGGTGGCAACATCAGGACTGGATAGATGATCACTCACGACATAACCCGGCTTATCGCTTTGCTCACATTAAAAAATGACGTTCCGTTTTACGGAGCGTCATTTTTATTAAAACTGGAAATATATAAACTGTGATGCATCAAAGGTCGGACCATAGATTCCGAAGATTAGAATCGCAAAAATAAGTGCAAAATATACAATCCATCGAATCACAAAATTTTTCTGATCGAGCCATATAAGGAGCTGCATCTTATTATAACGACAGAGGTCTACTATAAATAGAACACAGAGTGCAGCCAGCAGCACGATTATCATCGGATAACTCATACCAAGTCCTGCAATTGCAGCCTTTCCGCCAAACCATCCTCGTTTTATCGTAAATATCTTCTTCAGAATATGAATTCCATCTGAAGTTGTTGCACGGAAGAATACCCAGCTGATATCGATCAGGATAAAAGTCAGAATCATGTGAAGCAGTTTTGTCAACATATTCTCTTTTCCATGAAAGAACTTCTTCTTTAAAGGCTTACAAATATCTTCAATAACCTGATATAACCCATTCAGAAATCCCCATAATACAAAATGTCCGCTTGCTCCGTGCCAAAGACCGCTGACAAGGAATACGATCATACGATTAATATGCTTTCTAAGTGTTCCTTTTCTGCTTCCTCCTAATGGAAAATACAGATAATCACGGAACCATGTTGATAATGAGATGTGCCATCTACGCCAGAACTCAGATACTGACGTTGAAAAATATGGTGTATCAAAGTTCTCCATTAACGTAAAGCCCATTACCTGTGCTGCACCAATCGCTATATTAGAATAGCTTCCGAAATCACAATAGATCTGGAATGCAAAACATATCGATGCAGCCATTAATTGAAATCCATTATAACTGCTGTAATCGTTATAGACATTGTTTACTATAATGGCAAGGTATTCAGCCAGTACAATCTTCTGAAACATTCCATAAAGCATTCTGGTAAGTCCCATACGCACACGAACATAATCAAAGGTATGGCGTTCTGACAATTGACTTAGAAGATTCTTGGAACGTTCGATCGGACCTGCGACAAGCTGCGGGAAGAAAGATACGAATAAAGCATATCTTAAAAAGTTTTTCTCTGCTTTTATCTCTCTTCTATATACATCCATAGTATAGCTAAGTGCCTGGAATGTATAAAAGGAGATACCAACCGGAAGCAGAATATCAAACGTCGGAACTGATAAATGTATTCCTGCCAGGGAAAAAACACGTACCAATGTATTCGCAGCAAAGTTAAAATACTTGAAGAAAAACAGAATCAGCAGATTCGAAGTAAATGATAATGCTGTAAAAAGATTCTTTTTTCCTGTTCTTCGCTTCTCATCCGGATCCTTTTCTGCCATTTCAAGAAGTAGTCCTGATAAGTATGTGATGATCGTAGAAGTAAGCATTAAAAGTGCATACTTCGGATTCCAGCACATATAAAAATAATAACTGCAGACTAATAAAAATATGTAACGTACCGCATGTGGTATTAGAAAGTAGCAGATACAAACAAGTGGAAAAAATAATAAAAATTCTATTGAATTAAAAAGCATTTCTTCTTATATCCTCCTACTCATCTTCTTCAACAACTGCCTGACCAGGGCGTCCCATATAGATTCCATCCGGATTCTCTGCAAGCTTTTCAGCCAAAGTAATCTGATACTTTTCGTAGTCTTTCTGATACTGCTCATATCTTGAATCGCCTCTTCTGTCAGGCAAATCATAATTCGATTTCAGATACTCTGCAATATATTCTGTTATCATCTTCTGCCCGAAATAATTCACATGTTCGGAATCCATAAAGTTTTTTTCATAATCAAAGTTAAGATCGTCAAGCTTTTCCATAAAGAGAAATGGAATATTGTGTTCATTTGCGAAATCTTCCATAGAAAGATTCATACCGTAATAGGACTTATATTTCGACTTCTTGTATGCAGCAACCGGGGATGCATAGAATACAAGCTGAATATCATTCTCTCTTGTAATATCTATAAGTTTCTGCAGATAATCCACTGTACCAGGGAATATATCCTTTTTCTTAACCTTATTCTTTTTTGGCTTATATGCTGTATAATCTCTGTATTCAAAAGTCAGAGAGGTTCCACGTAAGTATGTATTCTTCTGATAAAAATCATAAGGCTTGAGTTCCTGCCAGCGTGAATGATACAGACTGATCGGGAATAGATATGTCATCTTATGAGGAAAAGAATAATCTTTACAGAGATTATGAATTGCCTCAAGCTTCGTCAAAGACATTGGCATTGCATCAAGAACCTGGCGCATCCTTGATTCAGCCATATATAGATTCGAAAACACTGCACCAAAGGTTTCCACAACTACCACTTTCGGCTTCTGATACTTCAGAATATCTTTCAAAAGATAATATGAATTACAGATAGCCTGTGAAGAACTTGCCATAACCGTCGCCGGGATTCCGTATTCTCCCCATAATTCATTGGAAGAAATCGAATAATATGCATGGCTGCTTCCAATAAAAATCACATCCGTTGTATTCTTATCCAGGCTATATACAGAATGAATAAAATCAGAAGACCCTCGTATCTTCTTTCTCAGAATATTCTGCACCATAGAAAATAATAAACAAAAACAGATCAGAAATCCAATCAGCAGAAAGAATTTTTTTATAACAGACTTTTTAAAAATCATATCTTTTCTCTTATCCTTCATCTTCTATAACAGCCTGACCCGGAAGTCCCATATAACGTCCATCCGGTGTTACTGACAGCTTCTCACCAAGAAATTTCAGATACTTCTCATAATCTATCTGATAAGAGCTATACTTCTCATCATCTCTTCTATCCGGCAGATCATATTGTTCTTTTAAATATCTTCCAATATAATCAGTTACCTTCGTCATACCATAATAATTGGTATGTTCAGAATCCAGAAAATCCTTAGAGTAATCAAATTCAATATCACCCATCTTTTCCAGAAACAGGTATGGAATATCATATTCTTTTGCAAATTCTTCCATAGCGAGATTCGCACGGTAATATCTCTTATAATTACCTTCTTTATATCTTACAACCGGTGAAGAATAAAAAAGTAATGGAATGTCATTTTCCTTTGCAAGATCAACGATCTTCTGCAGATAAAGAGATGAATAATCTATAATCTCAGACATATCATACTTGTTCCTCTTTGGCTTATATTCAGAATAATCTCTGTATTCAAGTGTTAACTGTGAGCCTCTCAGGAACGTTCTATTACTGACAAAATCATATTTCCGCAAATCTTTCCATCTGGAATGATATAAACTAATCGGGAATAAGTATGTCATCTTATGCGTAAAAGAAAAATCCTTGCATATATTATGAATTGCTTCAAGCTTCGTTAATGACATTGGCATAGCATCCAGAGCCTGACGCAATCTCGTCTCGTGAACATAAGGCTTCTTATAACTTGCACTAAATACTTCTAATACAATAACTTTTGGTTTCTGATACTTCAGGAGGTCCTTCATCAGATAATAAGTATCACTAAATGGCTGAGATGAACTTCCAAGTACCGCTGCCGGAATTCCAAAATCTCCCCATAACTTATTCGATGAAATAGAATGGTATGCATGGCTGCTGCCAAAGAAAAGAGCATCGATAGTATTCTTATCCAGATCATATGCATAATGAATATAATCTGCTCCACCATTCATCTTCTTTCTCAATATATTCTGAACCGTAGAAAACAAAAAAGTCAGGCATATTATAAATCCAATTAACAGGATCAATCTCTGTGCCACAGACTTTACACTTTTCATCATTTTTTCTTATCCCCTTAAAATGATGTTCAAATTTATAAATAGTTCAACTTGTAACAAAATAAGTTTATTAAAAGTTGAACTATTATAGTATATCTGTTTTTATCATTATATGCAATAAATATATCCTGCAAGTGGACGTGAACAGTAACAAGGTTATACCGGAAAAATACTTCCTCCAACGAATTCTCTCAAAAGAGAATTATTCGGTATCGTCTCACTTGGAATCGGTACAAAGTATTCCAGGAATTTCAGCAAACGTTTTGCCTCTTCATATTCTGATTCATCCCTTTCGATACCAAAAAGAAGTGGTTCTGCATAAACTTTCATAACTGCAAATTCATAGATCAAAGCAGAATTAAACATCACGTCTGCCTCTTCCTGATATGGGAATATATACTGCTCTTCTCCTCTTCGTACAGATGGCCACATAGCGATCGTTGCCTTCGCAGATGTCCCTCTTGTTCTGGCATCACGCACAATACGACGCAGGAGACGGCCATCTGTAGTAGGAATACGATTATGTTCATCAATATTAAGCTGTGTCAGAGCACTAATATAGATCTTAAACTTCTTTTCCTTTGGCAAGGAATGAGATAAGCGATCATCAAGACCATGAATACCCTCAATAACAAGCACATCTTCCGGTGCCAGCTGAAGGAATTTACCTTTATATTCCTTTTTTCCTGTCTTAAAGTTGAACTCCGGAAGTTCTACTCTCTCACCTTCCAGAAGAGCATTCATCTGACTGTTAAAAAGTTCAATATCAATTGCTTCCAGACATTCGTAATCTGGTTTACCATCTGCATCAAGTGGTGTATCTTCTCTTTCAACAAAGTAATCATCCATCGGAATCGGATATGGACGAAGTCCGCAGCTGCGAAGCTGTGCTGAAAGACGATGTGAGAATGAAGTCTTACCCGATGAAGATGGTCCGGCGATCATAATAAGCTTCTTTTCTTTATCCTGGGCGATTCTTGCAGCTATCTCACTGATCTTCTTCTCCTGAAGTGCTTCCTGAACAAGAATTAAATCCTGAAGGCCGCCATGTACGATTGTATCATTAAGATCCGCAACGTTACGAACTCCAAGCATAGTTCCCCATTTTAAAGATTCCTTTTGAATGCCGAATATCTGTTTTGCAGGTGCAAATTCTGGAAGAACATCCGGATTCTGTCGGTACGGCATCTGTAAAACAAAGCCTTCGTCAAACAGATACAGATCAAAAAGCTTAAGACATCCTGTCGATGGCACCATATATCCATAAAAATAATCTTTAAATCCATCAAGATCATAAAGGTTAACTCTTGATGATCTTCTGTAATGAAACAGCTTTTCCTTATCGCTCATGCCAAGTTCACCAAAAAGACGGATAGCCTTTTCAGTATGGATAGAGCTTTTGGTAATCGGAATATCCTTTTTAACAAGTTCCTTCATATATGTCTTTACTTTCAAAAGGAAATCATCTGTGACAGGATCACCATCTTCAATCGTGACATAGATACCAGGTCCTACAGAATAATGGATAAATGTGTCATCAACTCTTTTAAAACCACCCACATGATTAATCGCTTTTAGTAGTAACAGAATCATACTTCTCTGGTAAGCTGCCCAGCCTGCCTTTTCTTCAAATGTTACCTTTGTAACTTCTTCATCATATATCTTATTAAGCTCTACAAGTTTTCCATTAATTCTTCCAAGTAATGCAATATCTTTCATTATCTTTCCTTTCCTCATATTATTGAAAACGGTCCGTCCGGTTCTCCTGTTATTACTTCAACCTCTGGAATCAACGTCTCAATATACTCCTTCATCTGTTCGATAAAGATATGCTCAAGACCATAATGTCCTGCATCGATGATCCACAATCCCTCCTCCATTGCATCTAGTCCATCGTGATGTCCGATATCACCGGTGATATATACATCACTTCCTGTCTTTAATACCTCTCCAATCATGCTCTTACCCGAACCTGGACAGATTGCAGCTTTTTTTACCTTTTCCTGCAGAGGACCAAATACTTTCACATGCTTAAGCTGAAATGCTTCTTTTACTGCCTCTGCGCATTCCTGCAATGTCATCTCATCTTGAAATATACCAACACGTCCGATACCTTCTGCTACTCCATCTTCCATACCAGTTACTTCAAGTACTTCCTGTTCCTTCAGATTCAGGTTATCAGAAGCAAGTATTGCCATCTCAACTACATCATAATTCGTATGCATTGCATAGCAGCACAGATCATGGCGGATTGCTGTATAAAACTTTCTTGTTGCAAATGAGTCTGTATTGATCTTTTTTAATCCCGAAAGTGTCATCGGATGATGAGTCAGAAGCATATCACAGCCTGCTGCAATTGCTTCTTCTACAATCTTCTCCGTAGGATCAAGTGCTATGAAAACTTTCTTTACTTCCTTATCTCTTCTGCCAGCCTGAAGTCCACAGTTATCCCAGCTTTCTGCCTTGGATAACGGATAATTCTTCTCTAACTTATCTATAATATCCTGAATTATCATACAAGCATCTCCTTTGCTCTCTGAATCAACGCTTTCTTTTCAGCCACTTCTGTAAGTCTGTCTGTAACCCTTTCACTATTCTGTTCTTTCAGAATACGTTCTATCGTGCTGATACTATCCATCTCCTTATCCAGAAACTGGATCAATACCTGGTTTTTCTTCTGAAGCAGAATCGGTCCAAAGTAGTATTCTACATCTGACAGTTCTTTTCCGGATGTACTTTTTTTCACAAGCATCATTGGATAATACTTGCCATCTTCAAATATCATATCTTCATCTGTAATCTCATATCCATTCTCATAGAGATACTTTCTTACAAGATGAATCTCAGACTGTGGCTGAAGAACCATCTTATCAAGTAATGATGCAACTTCTTTTCCTTCTTCCAGGATCTTTATCGTAAGTGCACCTCCCATGCCTGCTACAACTATACAGGAAGCCTCTCCTGGCTTTAATGCATGAAGTCCATCAGACAAACGTGTACTGATACGATCTTCAAGATTATGTGCATGAATATTCTTATCTGCACGCTCCAGTGGTCCCTTATTCACATCCATGGCGATTGCTGTCTGAATCTTCAGATTCTGACATAAGTAAATCGGAACATAACCATGATCTGTTCCTATATCTGCAAGACAATCACAGGCACCTGCAAGTGCTGCAACCGCCGCTAAACGTTCTGATAACTGCATAAATCTTACCTTACTTAAACTGTATTGTTAACTGGTTGATCTTTCCCAGTTTCTGCTGTTCCTGAATAATCTTCTGTAATCCAAAGATGTCGGTCGGGTCTAGTTCTGCCCTTTTTGTATCAAGGGAATGACTCTTTATCTTTCTAAGTGTTTCCTTTAAAGCCTTCTCCTTTTCCGCATCTGTCTCAACATTCAAAGTTGCATGGAACAATGCTGCAACTTCTTTTTGTTCTTCCTGCTCCTGGAAATGATTGATGATCTTCGCAGGATTGACCATACCCTCTTCGTATTGAGCGAAGAGTAATCCTGCAACTATCTGATATAACTCTAACGTAAAGTCTTCTTTTGTGATGACACTGCGGATAGAACTATAAAGCTTTGGATATTCAATCAGCCAGGTTAATAATAACTTCTGTGACTTGATGATTCCTTCATCCTTCTCTATTCTTCTTCTTGGCTGGCGTACTTCCGTTGTGTTAACAGGAGCTGCCTTAAGCGCCATACGATTCACCAGCTTACGAAGATTATCAAATCCGATGTGGAATCTCTCCGCAACTGCTTCTATATAATTCTCGCGCTCAAGTTCACTTTCAAAGGTCATAAGCTTTCTTGCTACTTCTTCGTGAAAAGCTGTCTTTCGTTCCGGATCCTTCATATCATACTGTTTCTGAAGAATATCGATCTCAAATAAAAAGCTGTTCTGTGCATGATCTATACGCTTCTGGAATTCTTCCGGACCGAGTGCCTTGATAAACTCATCCGGATCCTTATATGGAAGCATAGACAAAACCCTTGTCGATACTCCTGCCTGTTTCAACAGAGGAATCGCACGAAGCGTTGCCTTCACACCTGCTTCATCACTATCATAGGTAAGAACAACCTCATCGACATATCGCTTGATCAGGCTGCAATGCTGACTTGTAAGTGCTGTTCCAAGTGATGCAACTGCATTGTTAAAACCTGCCTGATGCATGGAGATCACATCCATATATCCTTCGCAGACCAGCAGATACTTCTTTCTTGAAGTCCTTGCAATATTCAGTCCATACAGATTACGGCTTTTATCAAATATCTTCGTCTCCGGTGAGTTCAGGTACTTAGGCTTTCCATCACCCATAACACGTCCACCGAATCCAATCACGCGTCCATTCACATCCATGATTGGGAAAATGACACGATTCCAGAACTTGTCATACATACCATTCTTTTCATCGACATTCATAAGTCCGGACTCTCTTAAAAGTTCATCTGTAATTCCCTGACTCTTTAAATACTTATATAAGTCGTTACTGTACTTGTTCGAAAAACCAAGTCCAAACTTGCGAATAGTATCATCGCTTAATTGTCTGTCCTTAAGATACTTCATCGCTATAGCACCATTCTCTCTTCGCAATTGATAATAAAAATACTTGGCTGCCATCTTATTTATATCAAGTAACTTGCTTCTTAAGTCCTGATTCTTCTTCATCTCCGGAGTCATCTCTGTCTCAGGAAGTGTGACTCCTGCACGATCTGCAAGAAACTTTAATGCTTCCTGAAATGAGTAATTCTCATATTCCATGATAAATGTGAAAATGTTGCCTCCCTGACCACAACCGAAGCAATAATACATCTGCTTTGACTGGGATACAGAAAAAGAAGGTGACTTCTCATTATGAAATGGACAGAGTCCCATATGATTACTGCCACGCTTCTGCAGCTTGACATATCCAGAGATAACATCCACTATATCATTTTTCATTCGAATCTCTTCTACCAGATCTTCTGAGTAATACATTCGTAATCCCCCTGTTGCTGAGACAAATCCCTTTTTTTATATTCTAACCGTATTTTGTATGAAATGCAAGCAAAAATCGAACGCACGTTCGTTTATCTATTCATATTCGCATGTTCTTTTTTCAATTCTTCTATCAGTTCGAATAATGACCAATTGCAATTATACATGGTCACTACTGCTTTCAGTGATATCGGTTCAATATTCTTCATCTTATAAGACGCAAGAAATGTATCAAGCTTTTTATCATTGATTCCACTGAAAAGAAGAATTTCCGGCATATTATAGAATACCGGAACCGTAACTTTCTTACCTGGCGTCTTACTGATACCAGCCAGACTTCCAACAGATTTGGATAAATCCTGTGGAGTAATTGCAAACACTTTAATCTTTAAAAGAGTAGCAATCTCTTCTATCTGTTTCTGTTTTAATGAATCTTTACAATATAATCCTATCTTTTCCATATTAACGGTTGTTTCCTCGTTTATCTGATTCTTATTTTAATTCATATAAAAAGCATATTGTCTTTATCATAACATATTTTTTGTACTGTAAAAAGATAATGATTCTTAGTATAATTCAGAGCGTCTTTGCTTGTTTTACTATATTTCCGACCTGATCAAACTCTAGTTTGGGGCGAAATTGATTGTTTTTTCGGATTATCGACCTGTTCAGAATCTAATT
>JAZLLO010000134.1:0-12049 GCA_045598185.1 Marvinbryantia sp. | reverse complement strand
GAAAGGATGCCTGGGTTTGTTACTACCGGCATACCTTCTACAGGACCGATCTCATGAACGAGTTTGTTCAGCTGTTCATCCTTCATCTCATCTGCGATAAGAGTGTATCCAAGTACGCATCCGTATGTTGCAAGTGCTGTATGAAGAGGGTTCAGACAGGTTGTAACCTTCATTCTCTCTACCTTGTTAACAGTGTCTCTGTCTGTCAGGTATACGCCTGCTTCTTCCAGTGCAGGTCTTCCGTTCGGGAACTTGTCTTCGATAACAAGGTACTGTGGACCTTCTGCGTTAACAAATGGTGCAATGAATGTATTCTTTGATGTGATAACAGGTGCCATATCTTCCACGCCTGCTTCTTCCAGTTCCTTACTTACGGATGGAGCCGGTCTTGGAGTGATCTTGTCGATCATAGACCATGGGAAGGATACCTGCTTTTCATCTGTGATATATGCAACGAAGTCTTCTCCAACAAAACCTTTTGCCTGCCATTCCTTTGCCATTGTAACGATGGAAGCCTGAAGCTTTTCACCGTTGTGTGAGCAGTTATCCATGGATACCACTGCAAGAGGAGCTTTACCGTTCTGGAATCTGTGGTAAAGGAGTGCACATACAACTGCCATGGCAGAACCTGGTTTTTCAGGACCATTATCGATATCTGCCTGGATGAACGGGAAGTAGCTTCCGTTCGCACCCTTTAATGCATAACCTTTTTCTGTGATCGTAAAGGAGATCATCTGGAGTGTCGGATCTGCAAAGATCTCTTTTAATCTATTCCACTGAACAGGATCAGCTGACTGAGCCTTGATCGCTTCTGTAAGGGAACCAAGAACACTCTTTTCTGTAGAACCGTCTGCCTTTAATGTTACGCCAAGTACAAGATTGTCGTATGGTACATAGATCTTGTCTACTACGTCAAAGTCAAATGTCTCTACACATGTGATACCCTTTGTTGCTTTTCCTTTTTCGAGCAGTGTGTTTGCAAGCCCGCCGATAAAGATACGGAAGATGTTGCCTGCTCCAAAGTGTACCCATACAGGAGCCTTCTTTGTCTCTTCTGCAACTGCTGCCACATCATAAGAAGGAAGCTTGATCCCTTTCTCTTCCCAGAGCGCCTTCTCTTTGATACCTTCTAATGTTAATTTCATTTAATAATCCTCCTATAGAAAGAGCGGCGCAGGACTTTTACATCCTTGCGCCATCTTTATGGGTTCTATTTAATACCTTTAATTCTGTCAAGTGTATCCCATACACCTAACATGTACTGTGTACCAAGTGCACGGTCATACTTTCCATAACCCGGACGGCATGATCCAGGTCCTTCTTCCCACAGCTGGCGACCATGGTCAGGACGGATATAGCCTTCAAAGCCACCGTCATGATATGCGCGAAGAATCTCGATGATACCTGTCTCACCACAGCAGTCACGGTGTGCTGCTTCTGAGAAGTCACCGTTATCAAAGTGATGGATGTTACGGATATGTGCAAATGCAATTCTGTCACAGTGCTTGCGAACGATCTCAGCTACATTGTTGTTCGGGTTCGCATTCAGACTTCCGGAACACAGTGTCAGACAGTTGTATTCGTCATCTACCATGGAAAGGAATCTGTCAACTGCTTCTGCATCTGTCATAAGACGTGGGATGCCGAAGATATCCCATGGTGGATCGTCCATATGGATCGCCATCTTGATATCACACTCACGGCATGTCGGCATGATCGCTTCCAGGAAGTACTTCAGGTTCTCCCAGAGTTTTTCTTTTGTTACAGGTGCATAAGCCTTGAACAGTTCGTCTAATTTTGCCATTCTTTCAGGCTCCCAGCCTGGGAATGTCATGTTATACTTCTCTGTAAAGCTTAAGATATAATCTGCCATTGCTCTGTAGTCTTCTTTGATCATATCCTTCTGATAGAATAATGCTGTAGAGCCATCTCCTACCGGATGGAACAGATCTGTTCTTGTCCAGTCAAAGATCGGCATAAAGTTATAACAGATAACCTTTACACCAAACTTGCTTAAATTGCGGATGCACTGCTTGTAGTTCTCGATATACTTGTCTCTTGTCGGAAGACCGATCTTGATGTCATCGTGAACGTTAACGCTTTCTACTACATCCATGTCAAATCCCATTGCATGGATCTGATCTGCGACTTTCTGAATCTCTTCTACTTCCCAGATCTCACCAGGCATCTTGTCATGAAGCGCCCATACGATGCTTTCTACACCAGGAATCTGTTTGATATCCTGTAAGGAAACAGGGTCATTTCCTTCACCGTACCAACGCCACCCCATTTTCATTGGCATAGTTTTTACCCTCCTTTGTTTCTGTTGTTGCGTATTAATTATAATACAATATTGAATACTCGGAGGATGAATAAAACCGAAAATTTATACATATATTGTTAACATTATTCGAATTCTTTACGTAAGGTGTCTTCCATGATCTCAAGTGGTGCTTCCACTCCTGTCCAGATCGTGAAGTTCAGTGCTCCCTGACATGCAAGCATTCCAAGTCCTGTTACGGTCGTTGCACCTTGTTCTCTTGCTGTCTGTAAGAATAAAGTATCTGCCGGATTAAATACTACATCTACTACTACCATCTTATCAGTGATGCTTTCGTATGCTATCTCTGGTTTAGAATCAACATCCGGTGCAAGGCCGATACATGTTGCGTTGATCAGGATATCTGTTTCTTCTGCCACAACATAGCCTGGCTTAAATACTTCTGCGAGAGCTTTTGCATTCGTATTCTCTGAAATTACGTCTGCAAGTGCTTCTGCTTTTTCAAGCGTTCTGTTCGCAATTGTAATATCAGTTGCTCCTGCAAGTGCACATTCTACCGCAATTGCTTTTGCAGCTCCGCCGGCGCCAAGAATTGTAATTTTTTTATCATCCAGAGAGATTCCTTTATTCTTTAATGCCTGAACGAATCCTTTACCATCTGTATTCTCACCAAAAAGAGAACCATCTTCTTTTACAAGAATCGTATTCACTGCTCCAATGATCTTAGCTGCCGGTGATATCTCATCCAGATAATCCAGTACCATGATCTTATGCGGCATGGTCAGGTTCATTCCTTTCATGTGAAGTGCCTTGATCGCCTTCATAGCATCCGGGAAATCTTCCTTAGTTACCTTCATTGTCAGATAACGGTAGTTCAATCCACATGCTGCAAATGCAGCTTCTTCCATCACTCCTGTTGGATTACCATCCACAGGATCTCCAAATACACCTACTAATTCTGCTCTGTAATTCTTTTCCATATGCTGTCCTTTCTGATTGTCTTATAATATAATTCTTACCACGTTACCTTCTGATCTTTGTGGGTATAATTCTTCATCTGCTCTGCCCATTGATCCCTTTGCTGTTTATAATAGGTAATCTGTTTTTCTTTCAGTTTCCCATTTATACTATATTCCTCAAGGCGGTCACAGAACTTTCGGAAATTAGCCTGAGCGGCATCCTTATAATTGTTCTCCGCATCATTCTGCAGTGCAAGCAATATCTGTTCCAGTTCTTTTACTTTTTTTACTCCAAACCAAAGCATGTCTTTCTCCCCTGTTGCTGGTAAATATAAAGAAAGGACTGTATAAAGTTACAGCCCCTATTCTTCCTTTTATCAACTAGTACAGCGTTCAAAAATTAGCTGTACCAATAATTCAGACAAGTCAATTGGTACAGATATTTGCAAAACAATGTACTAGATCTGTTCCTTTTTTAATCTCTGAATAATACCTCTGATTCTGGAATTCTCTTCCTGATAATTCAGAATATCTTCTGCCAGTTCCATCTCACGGGTTTCATAGCGGCTTAGCAGAATCATACAGGTATCCACAACCGTACGTACCTTTTCCATCAGAATATTAATGGTAAACAACAATTCCGGATACATCTCTTTTGCATCTATACAAAGAGGAAGGAGAAGCGATCTTGTCTCAAAAATGTATTCTCTGGCTGACCAGATAGACATATCATGTAACTGCTGCACGATATTCGCTCTGTCTGCAACAAAAACAACAAGTGCCAGACGATTCGCTTTTATCTTATCATAATAATTCTTCTGCCCTGCAGCTGAGAGATCGGTATCATTGATAATCAGGGAAATAATCTCACAGACACGAGGATCCATGTGGTTGTCATTTAACAGAATATTCTTTGTCTCTTCATAATCATACACATTCGGAATAACGTGACAAAGTGCTGCTGATAACATGATATCTTCTTCCTCTTTGTCAACAGGAACCTGAAGATTGATAAGAATCTTTCCTACCTGAAGGGCGTGACCATAATGACCACGAAATCTGATGATTCCATCAATATTCATGTGCGGAACGTTCTCCTGCTGGCCCATCATATCACGGACAAGCTTAAGCGAGACTATCGTCTGTGTAAGTTCTTTATCCTTTGCATAGCGATCGATAAAGTCAAACATCATTTCATTTTCTGTCATTTCCCTATACCTCCTTTCTCCAGAGCTGTTTCCACTCCTGACGGAGTCTCTCATTCTCCTGTTTTAATTCTTCCAGGCGCTTTTCCATCTCCTGTTCTTTTTTCTCGTATCGTTCAACCAGAACTTTCGCAATCTGTGTCAGCGTATTAATCTTATCCGTAAAGATCTCAAATGCATCTGTAAGTTCAGGGAAATGTTTCAGACCAAAGTCGATCATCGGAAGGAAATATTTTCTCGTCTCTCCTACATATTCATGTACTTTCCAGCAAGAACGGTTATAAAGATCCTCAATATTATTCCCACGATCGGAAAGCTTTACCAAAAGGGATAACTTGTTCTCCGCTATATGCTGAAAATGTGCAGCTTCTTCTTCCGGAGTCGCATCCCTGTTTTTGGAAACAAGAAGAACGGTCTCGTAGACTCTTGGATCAAGCTGATATATCTGATATAATTCTTTCCCCTTCTCAGGGAATGGGACATCTTCGATCATATCATGACAAAGCGCTGCAGCAAGACAGATATCTTCTTCCTCTGCTGACAGATTCAACTGCATATCCGCAAGCATCTTACAGACACTCAGACAATGAATCAGATATGGAAGGTGATAGGAATTACCATTTCTTGTAATCTTCGCTTTTCTATGTGCTCCATTATGAATCCCTCTGGCCAGCGGCAGTGCAATTGCCATATTCAACAGTTGCTTCTGGGCAGCATAATATTCCAGATAATCATACTGAGAACGTATCATCCAGAACTCGCCCTCATCATAGGAAAGGATCTCCTCACCTATCTGCTCTAGTGCCTGTTTTAATCGTTGTTGAAACAGAATCTGATTCTCCATCTTTCTTCCTCCTGCTTATCCTAACCAGTTCGTTTTTCGTCATGACTGCTTCTTCTTACGTGCAATCTTCTGACCATACTGAACCGGAGTTTCTTTCCCCTGATTTCCGTGATGTATCAATACTTTTGGAAGTTCCACCTGATCCTTCTTCGTCAGAACGATAATCGTAGAACCACCATAAAGAAAATGTCCTTTTTCCTGTCCTTTTGCAAAAGAATCTTCTACGGGAAAATTGCGAATCTTTCCTACCAGCATGGCTCCAACTTCCATCTGGATCACATCTCCAAAATGCTCTGTTTTTAATTGTATATATTCTCTGGAATTCTCTGTAAACACAGGAACATTACGCAACGCAATCGGACGAACGGTATGAAGTACGCCCGGAATCTTTTTTGTAATCCCAGGCTTCCCATGGTCAACAAAACAATATCTGTGATAATGATCTACACACAGACGAAATACAAAACAGTTACCACCGTCGTAAGTCTTTGCTATCTCTGTATCCTTAAGCAGATCGCTGATTCGGTAAAAGCTCTGCTTTACCGGTATCACAAGGTCTTCCTTGATGGGATATACCGTAAGCAGACCATCACAGGGAGAAATAAATGCGTCATCGGACATATCAATTGCTCTTTGTCCTTCTTTTAACTTTCTGCAAAAACAGTCGTTAAAACAGGAATATCTTTGCGTCTCACAGATAGAAAGATCCAGATGATTCTTATTAACAAAAAGCGGAATCAGAAAACGGGAATAACGGGAATCCAGAAATCGCCCACACAGTTCCGACAAAACCGGCCATGTTAAGATACGAAGAATCCATCTTCCCAAAACAGTTTCATATAAAAAACGTAACATCTATCTTCCTCTATACTCTGGAACGAACTAAAAATGTGAATACAAGAATTGCAAATTCCAGTCCACCGATTGCAAGCATGATCATGATATGACTTAGCTTCGGTTTTGGTACTTTTATCTTGCTGACAAATGCAATGCCAGTAAACAGCATAACAATCAGGTATAAAACAGTCAGGTCTCGCGGAATCACATAATGTGCAAGCATAACAGTTGGAAAAATAAGCGCAGCAGAAGTAACCGGAAGTCCCTCATATGTCTTTCTCACTCCGCCTTCCTGTCCCTGACGTTCTTCTTCGCTGACATTAAAATATGCAAGACGAATCAGCGCCATCAGCATATAAAAAAGAATGATTGCATATCCTGCAAAAGAATATCCTCTGGTAAGGGATGGACGAACACGCATCATCGCATTGGCTACCGCCCCTGGGAGTACTCCAAATGCCACGATATCTGCCAGCGAATCAATCTGTATTCCAAAGTTCTGCTCCATCTTCGTTCGATTCTTCTTCGTTCTTGCAACCCTTCCGTCAAACGTATCGAAAAGACCACAGACCATCAAGTAAAAAATCCCAATATAAGGATGTCCTTCTCCATCAAGTGAACTCATGATACCAAGTCCCGCTGAAATCAGCGAACCATAGGTCAGCCATGTTGTATAATTATAGTAACCAATCATTTTTCTTAACCTTTCTCGCGAAATATGCATATAAAACAACAATTCCGCTTAATATGATACATCCATAAAATGAAAAACTCCTGCTCAGAAGTTCCATTCGAACCGCAGCTTCATCACCGCCTAATAAAATCGTATAACCATCCAGCATCAGATAATCAGCAACTCCCATTGCACCAGGTACCGGAATGCAATTAGAACCAAGTACGGTAAAATTCTGAATGTGCCATGCAGCTGTCGCTGTTGCAATACCATAGCCGGCTGCAAGATATACAAAAAAAGCTGCCATTAACTGGGAGAGCCTCTGGCAAAGATTCCAGAAGAGCATCTCAAACCATAGTGTCTTATGACCAAGCATCACTGATGCACAGGTACCATATTCTTCCATCGTCATCTTCAGCTTCTCTCTTAGTGAATCCCCATGCCTGATGATCCGTATCTTCTCCAGAAGCCCCAGAAACCAATTGCAGATTCGATATAGACCACTCTCATGTCGAAGCAACATGTAGAAACAGAATCCAAGAAAAGTCATAACTATGCAGCCACAGATAATCAAAACCTGTGACAATAACGAATAAGACAGGAACAGTCTCCACTTTAGGATCAGGGAAAGAATGCCAAAACCTATTAATGCTGCTGTGTACATGATCAGATTTGCAATCAATATTGCGGTCGTTACCGATGGGGGAATACCATCACGAATCATAAAATAAGCAGAAGCAGGCTGTCCACCGCTGGCAGATGGTGTAATCGCAGAAAAATACACATCCGCCGCACCATAGACAGTACCAAACCTTTTCTTACTATATCCAAGGATGTTCGCTGCTCTGGTAACCGCAAGTCCTTCAAAAAAGAAGAAACCACACATGCAGAACCCTGCAAGAATCAGAAATACATGATCTGATTCATACCAGAACATATAAAACTCACGGAAAGAAAAGCCCTGATCCTGAATCACGACTGTCTTAATTGTCAGAACCGCTATAATTATTGACAATAAATTCCAGAGTATCTTTTTCTTATCCATATGTCCCTCTGATAAATGGCTGTAATAGATTTATTATACTGAAAATAGTAAAGGTTTACAATGTTTATGCTATTTTAAATCTACCCAGTTCTTCTCTTCTTCTGAAAGTACAATATCAAATGCTTTCATATTCTCTTTCATTCGTTCTTTGCTGCGTGCACTGGCGAGCAGAATTACCTGTAATGGCTGCTGTAATGTCCATGCAAGTGCAAGCTGGGCAACCGTGCAATTCTTTTCTTTTGCCAGAAGTTCTACTCTTCTTAATCTTTCAAAGTTCTCAGGATAGCAATAACCTTTTACTGCAAATTCGTCAATCACTTCACTTGCTTTTTCTTTTTCATCGTATTTCACCTTACCGGAGAAGAAGCCTCTTGCCAGACTGGAATAGGCAAAAATCGGCATCTCTTCTTTCTGATACCAGATCCTTGCTTCCTCCTGTGCAGGTCCTGCGATGCTCACACATCCTGCCCCGCCGCCAAATGGATCTCCAATCTGATCTGCAAGTCCATAATTCGGGCTGGAAACAGTAAAAGGAACCAGTCCATGCTCTTTTGCATACGCATTCGCCTGCATGATACGTTCATGTGTCCAGTTTGATCCACCAAATGCACCAATCTTTCCCTTCTTATGATATTCATTCAGAATCTCTACCATGATGCCCGGATCGATCTTGTAGTCATCTCTGTGAAGGAAATAGATATCGATATAATCAGTACCCAGACGTTCAAAGGATTGTTCAATGTCTTTTATCATCTCTTCCGGGTTCACACGATCTTTTCCGTATGGATGACAGCCTTTTGAAATAATAACAAGATCCTCTCTGTTCTTTCTCTCGCGCATCCAGTTTCCCAGTGACACTTCGCTAAGTCCATAATTCTCCGCAGTATCAAAGGTATTGATTCCAAGTTCAACACATCCATCGAGCAGTTCATTCACATTCTCTCCGGCGAGCATAGGCGCGATTGCACAGCCAAATGCTATTCTTGACAGGTTCTTTTCGATTGCTTTTACGTATGTATATTCCATGATGTAATCCTCCTGAAAATCAATTTTGTTCTTCCTGTTCCATAAGGCTTTTTACTAATTCTTCATCCAGTCCCGGTAATAGATCAAATCGTATCTCCGGATCTTTATATTTCTCAAATGCCCATGCACTGACAGCCTGTGATACCAGTGTACTGCCGCTCCACGGAGTCAGGCTTTTTCCCGGGCTGTTCGGGTCATTAACAAGAAAGCCGTCTTCCACATATCCACGAAGCACTATGAAGTGTCCGTCAAGCGTGAAATCACCGGCTCCCATCGATAAGATAATCGGTCTCCCCTGTCTTAGTTCACTTCGGAATACTTCTGCATCTACTGCGATATTATATCCATTCAGGTTCAGTCCGTTGCTTCCGGAAGTAAAAAGATCCCACGCTGTTCCGGCACCTGGTACATAGCATCCAAGACTTAATGCATAATCTGCAACATACTCTGGTGTATAATCTACATTGTCAGTGAGATACTGTGCTACCATAGCCATACAGGTTGGTCCACATCCGGTATTCCCGATTACACCTGTTCCATATGGTACACTTCCCCATCTTGGATCCCATTGAAAATAAAATGGAATACCAAAGATTACCTCATCTTTTCCGTCAGCATTCTCTTCTGCATGGCAATTGCAGAACAACAACGCTATCAGGAAAAATATGCATGCAATGATGCCCGTTTTTCTTTTCATATTCATCATCCTCCTGCTAACTATCATAATGTATTTTCATACATATATCCATTCTTTTTCATCAAAAAAGGAAGTATTCCTTCATATCAGGACAATCCATCATGAAGAAATGCTTCCCCTATGCTTAATCATCAAAAGTCTTTTCTATAACTGATAGAATCCAACCTTCTTGTATACTTTGCGAAGTGTCTTGTTCGCCATATAAGAAGCTCTATCTGCGCCTTCTCTGTATACGCTCTCAAGATATGCCTTATCCTTGATCAGGCGTTCTGCCTCTTCACGGATCGGGCGAAGATGTTCAATAACAGCTTCAGCAACTGCAGGCTTGAAAGCACCGTAGCCTTTACCTGCGAATTCATTCTCGATCTCTTCGAACTTCTTTCCTGTAACGGTTGCGTAAATATTCATCAGGTTTGCTACACCTGGTTTATTCTCCTTATCATAACGTACGCAGTTCTCAACATCACTGTCTGTTACTGCTCTCTTGAACTTTCTTGCAATAACCTCTGGCTTATCCATCAGGAATACGCATCCATCAGGAATTGACTTACTCATCTTATCGCCTGGTGTGTTCAGACCATAGATACGTGCACCATTCTCAGCGATCATTGGTTCCGGAATCTTAAATACTTCACCGTAAACGCTGTTAAATCTCTGTGCAATATCACGGCAGATCTCTACGTGCTGCTTCTGGTCTTCTCCAACCGGTACATAATCAGGCTGATACAGTAGGATATCTGCTGCCATCAGTACAGGATATGTGAAAAGACCTGCATTGATGTTGTCTTTATGCTTTGCAGACTTATCCTTGAACTGTGTCATACGGGAAAGTTCTCCAAACTGTGTATAACAATTCAGCACCCATGACAGCTGCGCATGTGCAGGAACATGTGACTGTAAGAAGAGAGTATTCTTCTCTGGATCAAGACCACAGGCAATATACTGCGCCAGCTGCTGGATCGATCTCTTTCTAAGTTCTGCCGGTTCCTGTCTTACTGTAATCGTATGTAAATCTGCCATAAAATAATAGCACTCATAATCATTCACACGATCTGCCCAATTCTTGATTGCTCCCAGATAGTTCCCAAGATGCAGATCTCCACTTGGCTGAATGCCGGAAAGCATACGTTTTTTCTTAACTTCAATATTTTCTTCCATTGTTCATTCGGCTCCTTACTATAGTTTAAGATACAATAAACTATATTTTACCCTATTTGAATCTTTTTTGCATTATATTTTTGACTTTTTATAATAATTCTTATAATCCGCAAACATCAGATACTTCGGTTCCTCATCTTCCACTACACTCGGGATACGTTTGCTGCTGGTATAGAATCTATTATCAATGTTGTCATCGTTCGTTGTTGATACTTCGAAAAGAATTATATCTCCTGTTCCCGGTACTCCCTGCCACTGGTGATACTGTCCCTGTGCTATTGAAATAGACTGACCTGGTTTTAAGATAACCTTTCCGCCTGCCGGTACAACAATGCTTTTTCCATCAATCTTGGCAATTACATCTGTATCTGCAAATGTTCCAGGAGTGCCTGCGCGTCCTCCTTCTATATCCATGAAGTCATCCTCTGTACAATTATAAAGTGTAATCTCCAGATCTCCACCGCCTCGATTAATAATATCTTCTCTCTTATACCAATGATAATGGAATGGTAATATCTGTCCATCCATTACATAAAGCATCTTTTCTGCATAAGTCTTTGGATACTTATCCGGTTTATAATAATTGCCATTGCGGAATGTGAATATCGATAAACCGTAATTATCAAAGTCATCGGTACCAAAATCTGTGATATCCCAGCCAAGCATGTTCTCTACGATTTCTTCTTCTGATTCATCAACTTTTGTCCAATCCTCCGGTGTATAATAGGCAAATGGAGGTAATGGGAACTTATTCTCTTTTAACGCATCCATTACATACAGGATGCACTTATTTATCTGCGATCTTTTCATCTGATATAACTTCCTTCCATAGACTCGATAGTTCATTCTATCATATTTTTATATGAGAGAAAAGAAAAAAGCTATACATTAACTGTATAGCATAAAAAATGGAGCCTACAGGGCTCGAACCTGTGACCCTCTGCTTGTAAGGCAGATGCTCTCCCAGCTGAGCTAAGACTCCATAAGTAGCGGAAGGGAGATTCGAACTCTCGACACCACGGGTATGAACCGTGTGCTCTGGCCAACTGAGCTATTCCGCCATAATATTATAAAGGATTTGCTCGCATATCCTGCGGAGCAAAAGAATTCGAAGAATTCTTTCATGTACCTTCAAAACTTCACACAGAATTTAATACTTTCATCCAACTTACCCAAACTTACCTGGTCAAGCCTTCGACCTATTAGTGACAGTCAGCTGCACATATTACTATGCTTCCACCTCTGCCCTATCTACCACGTCGTCTTCATGGGGTCTTATCGCTTTCGCATGGGATATCTCATCTTGAGGGGGGCTTCACGCTTA
>JAZLLO010000133.1:0-74639 GCA_045598185.1 Marvinbryantia sp. | reverse complement strand
GTGCACGGCCGGGTAGCTATGTCGGGAAGGGATAAACGCTGAAGGCATCTAAGCGTGAAGCCCCCCTCAAGATGAGATATCCCATGCGAAAGCGATAAGACCCCATGAAGACGACGTGGTAGATAGGGCAGAGGTGGAAGCATAGTAATATGTGCAGCTGGCTGTCACTAATAGGTCGAAGGCTTGACCAAAGCAGTTTGGGTAAGTTGGATGAAAGTATTATAATTCTGTGTGAAGTTTTGAAGGTACATATTTTTTAACGGGGTGTGGCTCAGTTTGGCTAGAGCGCCTGGTTTGGGACCAGGAGGTCGCAGGTTCGAATCCTGTCACCCCGATTTATCATATACAATTTTATATGTGATAATGCCGGCGTGGCGGAACTGGCAGACGCACAGGACTTAAAATCCTGCGGGACTAATCTCCCGTACCGGTTCGATTCCGGTCGCCGGCATTAAAAAACCATCTCATTTTTGAGGTGGTTTTTTTGTATCTTTCATATCCTAAATATGTTATAATGAAAGAACAGATTATATGAAACGGAGGGGTTTTATATGTTACACGAGATTAGTTTCAAATCCTATAATAAAAGAGATGATGTAAAGGGCTGGATCTATGATCCTGCTACAGAACCGGTTGGTGTTGTTCAGCTTGTACATGGCTTTGGAGAACATTCCAGAAGATATTTCCATATGATTGTTGCTTTCATGAACGCAGGTTATATCGTAGCAGCAGATGATCATGTAGGACATGGAAAGACTGCAATAGATAACGACAGATGGGGTGACTGGGGGGACCAGGGACCACATACTATGATGGAAGATGAACACACCTTTACAGGAATCGTAAAAGAAAAGTATCCGGATCTTCCATACTTCTTATATGGACATAGCATGGGTTCTTTCATTGTAAGAGATTATATTGCAACTTATGGGGATGAAGTAGATGGCGCAACCATCTGTGGAACAGCCGGCTATTTCCGTGGAAGCGAAGAGATCATCCCACTGCTTGAAAAGGTAGTTGCAGAAGGTAAGGGAGAAGAGTCAGATCCACAGTTCCTTGGAGCGTTTATGGGCTGGATGTGTGAAAGATGTGAAGAGGAGATTCGTTTTGGCAATGAATGGATCTGTCATGACTTTACTGTACAGTATGACCATGCCAATGATCCATTTGATGCATTTACAAAGCCGACATCCAACAGATCACTTCTTGACTTTGCGAAGATGATGAAGTGCATCGAAGGAAAAGAATGGGCAGAAAAGGTACCAAAGGATCTTCCTATCTATAACATTGCAGGAGATGAAGACCCTGTTGGTAATTATGGAGAAGGCGTATATCTGGTATCAAACTGGCTGATCTCAACAGGACATAAGGTTACAACAAAGGTATATTCCGGATATCGTCATGAGATTCATAATTATGAAGATCTTCGTGATGAAGTGGAAGAAGGAATCATCGACTTCATGGATGAGATTGTCTATGATGGCGATGATGAATGGGATGAATAAGATAAGATTATTTTAGGAGAAGGGAGTATGCGGATCGCATACTCCTTTTTGAGAATATGGAAGCTAAAAAGCATCGTCTATATGAAGCAATTGTCTATAGCTGGAAATAAGATAGATGAATCATTTTATACCTTTTCGGGTATATTGTACTTGAAATATGGTTAAAATATACCTGAACGGGTATAAAATAAGCAGAAACAACTAGTATTATACCCGAACGGGTATGATATAGTTGGAACTAATTGACATTATACCTGAACGGGTATAGTATTGTAGTATGAATAAGATAGCAGAATTTGTAAAGATGAATAGAAAAGCGGCTGGGCTTACGCAGGAAGAATTTGCGCTTCGCTCAGGTCTTGGATTACGTTTTGTTAGAGACCTTGAGCAGGGAAAAGAGACTGTGAGAATGGATAAGGTCAATCAGGCTCTTGAAATGTTCGGTATGGAAGCAGTTCCTGGGAGAAAGGATGATGAGTAATGGAATACAGAACTGCTAATATATATGTAAGGAACATGTATGCCGGAAAATTGTGCGAAACCGAAGAAGGCTATGAGTTTCAGTATTCAATAGATTACTTAAAAGATAGAGAAGCATCTGCAGTGAGTTTGACATTGCCGCTTCAGAAAGAAATATTTTTTTCGAAAACATTATTTTCCTTTTTTGACGGATTGATTCCGGAAGGGTGGTTACTAGACGTTGTGACGCATAATTGGAAGCTGGATCCACGAGATAGATTTGGAATTCTATTAATTGCCTGTAAGGATTGTATTGGAAACGTTTCCGTTCGAGAGGAAAGTATATGAAAAGATGTTTATGCTGCGGAAAAGAATTGCGGAATTCTTCAAATGAGATAGAAAATAATACTGGATGGCATACCAGATGTATAAAAAAGTTTTTTGGAACAAAGAACTTACCGGATATTGATGTTGATAATGAGAAATTAAAGCAGATTGCCGTACAAAGTACAGAAAAGGGATTTACAGTACCGGGGGTTCAAAAAAAGTTATCATTACATTTAACACAGGGAAATAATACGGAGAAAGCACGGTTGACTTTGGTAAATTATCCGACAGGATATATATTGAAACCACAGACCGAAGAGTATGAATCTCTACCGGAAGCAGAGTATCTGATAATGTCCATGGCAAATCAGGTTGGAATAAAAACAGTTCCATTTGCATTGATGAAGCAAGGTGAGAATCTGGCTTATATAACGAAACGAATTGATCGAACTATTGATGTGAAAAAGAATGAAATGAAGATGCTTGCAATGGAGGATTTCTGTCAACTGGATGGGAGACTTACACAGGATAAGTATAAAGGATCTTATGAAAGATGTGGGAAAATTATACAGAGGTACTCATCAAGAGTGAAGTTGGATATGACCGAATTATTTTTACGAGTTGTATTTTCTTTTCTGATTGGAAATTCAGATATGCATTTGAAAAATTTTTCATTGATAGAAACCGAAGAAAACAGTAGAAATTATATCTTATCAGATGCCTATGATATGCTTCCTGTAAATATCATATTACCGACTGATA
Source organism: Marvinbryantia sp. (assembly GCA_045598185.1). Classification (GTDB taxonomy): domain Bacteria; phylum Bacillota; class Clostridia; order Lachnospirales; family Lachnospiraceae; genus Marvinbryantia. The sequence continues at coordinate 71,586 of JAZLLO010000133.1, read as the reverse complement.
AAGATCAACTTGCGTTGACAATGAATGGAAAGAAGCGAAATGTCACAAGAAACGACTTTTTATCATTCGCTGAAAGTTGTTCTATAGATAAAAAGGTTGCGATTAAAATGATGGAGAATGTTTTGGCTAAAACAGACATGTTACTGGAATTATGTGAAGATTCATATCTGTCGGATGCAATGAAACAACAAATGGTTGAATTGATTAAAGTCAGGACGGCCAGGATAACTAAGAAATAATAGAAAAAATATCAACGCAATCATGAAAAAAAAGAATCACTCGTTCCAATTTTTATACAAATCTTTCTATTGACAAATAGTAGTTGCACAAACTAGAATTGTATGGAATTGGAAATAAAATTTGAGGATTATTTAAAGGAGGGTGAATATGCCAAAGAGAGAAGATATTAATAAAGTGCTCATCATAGGTTCTGGTCCTATTATCATTGGACAGGCTTGTGAATTTGACTATTCTGGTACTCAGGCTTGTAAGGCTCTGAAGAAACTGGGATATGAAATCGTGCTTGTAAACTCAAACCCTGCAACTATTATGACAGACCCTGAAACAGCTGATGTAACTTATATCGAGCCACTGAACGTAAAACGTCTGGAGCAGATTATTGCAAAAGAGAGACCAGATGCATTACTTCCTAACCTCGGTGGACAGTCAGGTCTGAATCTGTGTGCAGAACTTTATAAAGAAGGAATCCTTGATAAATATAATGTACAGGTTATCGGTGTACAGGTAGATGCAATCGAACGTGGAGAAGACCGTATCGAGTTCAAGAAGACAATGGATAGTCTTGGAATTGAGATGGCAAGAAGTGAAGTTGCATATACTGTAGAAGAAGCTTTAAAGATTGCCGATGATCTTGGTTATCCGGTTGTATTACGTCCAGCTTATACAATGGGCGGTGCAGGCGGCGGTCTTGTATATAATAAAGAAGAATTAAAAGTAGTTTGTGCCCGTGGTCTTCAGGCTTCTCTGGTAGGTCAGGTTCTTGTAGAAGAGTCTGTACTTGGTTGGGAAGAGCTTGAGCTTGAAGTAGTTCGAGACAGCGAAGGTAACATGATCACAGTATGTTTCATCGAGAACATTGACCCACTTGGTGTTCATACAGGTGACTCCTTCTGTTCGGCTCCAATGCTTACAATTTCTGAAGAATGCCAGAAGCGTCTTCAGGAACAGGCTTATAAGATCGTAGATAAGGTACAGGTTAACGGTGGTACGAACGTACAGTTCGCACATGACCCTGTAACAGACAGAGTTATCGTTATCGAGATCAACCCAAGAACATCACGTTCTTCAGCACTTGCATCTAAGGCAACAGGTTTCCCAATCGCACTTGTTTCTGCTATGCTTGCAGCTGGTCTTACACTGAAGGATATCGAATGTGGTAAGTATGGTACTCTTGATAAGTATGTTCCAGATGGCGATTATGTAGTAATCAAGTTCGCTCGTTGGACATTTGAAAAGTTCAAAGGTGTAGAAGATAAGCTTGGTACTCAGATGAGAGCCGTTGGTGAAGTTATGAGTATCGGTAAGACATATAAGGAAGCATTCCAGAAGGCTATCCGTTCTCTTGAGACGGGAAGATATGGTCTTGGACATGCAAAAGACTTTGATACACTTCCAAAGGAAGAACTCTTAAGAAGACTTGCTCATCCATCAAGCGAACGTCACTTCCTTATGTATGAAGCAATCCGTAAGGGTGCTACCAATGACGAGATTTTTGATATTACAAAGGTTAAGCATTACTTCATTCAGCAGATGCGTGAACTGGTAGAAGAAGAAGAAGAACTGATGAAGTTCAAAGGAAGTCTTCCATCAGATGAACTTCTGATCCAGGCTAAGAAGGATGGTTTCTCTGATATGTATATCAGCCAGCTTCTTGGAATCTCTCAGTCATCTGTTCGTAATAAGAGAATTGAACTTGGTGTAGAAGAAGCATGGGAAGGCGTACACGTAAGTGGTACAAAAGACAGTGCTTACTACTATTCAACATACAATGCAGAAGACAAGAACCCAGTATCAGACAAACCAAAGGTAATGATCCTTGGTGGTGGTCCTAACCGTATCGGTCAGGGTATCGAGTTTGACTACTGCTGTGTACATGCAGCACTTGCTCTTAAGAAGCTTGGTTTTGAGACAATTATCGTTAACTGTAACCCTGAAACAGTATCTACAGGCTACGATACATCTGACAAGCTTTACTTTGAGCCACTTACACTGGAAGATGTTCTTAGCATTTACAATAAGGAAAAACCTCTTGGTGTTATCGCTCAGTTCGGTGGACAGACACCTCTGAATCTTGCTGCTCAGCTGGAAAAGAATGGTGTTAAGATCCTTGGTACATCTCCTGCAGTTATCGACCTTGCAGAAGATAGAGACCAGTTCCGTGCTATGATGGATAAGCTTGGTATTCCAATGCCGGAATCAGGAATGGCTACAACTGTAGAAGAAGCTACAGAGATCGCTAACAAGATCGGTTATCCTGTAATGGTTCGTCCTTCTTACGTTCTTGGCGGACGTGGAATGGAAGTTGTATATGATGACAATGCAATGGCTGATTACATGAAAGCAGCAGTTGGTGTTACACCAGACCGCCCAATTCTGATCGACCGTTTCCTTAACCATGCTCTGGAATGTGAATCAGATGCTATCAGTGATGGTACACATGCATTTGTTCCAGCAGTTATGGAACATATCGAGCTTGCAGGTGTTCACTCAGGTGACTCCGCTTGTTTCGTTCCTTCTGTTCACATTACTCCAGAGAATGTTGAGACAATCAAGGAATATACAAGAAAGATCGCAGAAGAGATGCACGTACGTGGTCTTATGAACATGCAGTACGCTATCGAAAATGGTAAAGTATTCGTTCTTGAAGCTAACCCACGTGCATCCAGAACAGTTCCACTGGTATCTAAGGTATGTAACGTACGTATGGTTCCTATCGCTACAGATATCATCACAAGCGAACTGACAGGAAGACCATCACCAGTTCCAGAACTGACAGAGAAAGAGATTCCTTACTATGGTGTTAAGGAAGCTGCATTCCCATTCAACATGTTCCAGGAAGTAGACCCAATCCTTGGACCTGAGATGCGTTCTACAGGTGAAGTTCTTGGTTTATCCAAGTCTTACGGTGAAGCATTCTTAAAGGCTCAGGAAGGTGTACAGTCTCCTGTTCCAATGGAAGGTACAGTTCTTATCTCAGTTAATAAGAAAGATAAAGAAGAGATGGTTGAGATCGCTAAGATCTTCGACGAAATCGGCTTCAAGATCGTAGCTACAGAAGGTAACTACAAGATGATCACAGAAGCTGGTATCCCAGCTACAAAGATCAAGAAGCTCTACGAAGGTCGTCCAAATGTATATGATGCAATCACAAATGGCGAGATAGATCTTATCGTTAACTCACCAGTTGGTAAGGACAGCGTTCATGATGACAGCTACTTAAGAAAAGCTGCTATCAAGAGTAAGATTCCATACATGACAACACTTGCAGCTGCAAGAGCAACAGCAAGCGGTATTCGTTATGTGAAGAATCATGGTGTAGAAGAGATTCATTCTCTGCAGACACTGCACGCACAGATTAAATAATTGCCGATAGGCTATATAATGGGTGGTATCTGATCAGGTACCACCCTATTTTGACAAAAAATATGACAGAATTGGAGAGACAGAAGATGAAGTACTGCGCAATCATTACAAATGGAGTTATTAAGAATAATATTGCATTTACACAGGAAGCACCGGAGATAGCGATTCCAAAGGCTGCTAAGATGGGATTTGATGCGATTCAGCTGACGATTGGTTCTAAGGATGACTACGATATCCCGAAGATCAAGGAACTGGTAAAGGAAAACGGTCTTTTTGTGAATGCACTTGCTACAGGCAGAATTTATGTAGTGGATCACCTTAGCATGGGTTCCGGAGACGAAGAGAACAGAAAGGCCTGTGTAGAACGCCTCTGTGAACTTACAGATGTCTGTGAAGAATTAGATGGTGCAGCACTGGTAATCGGAACCTGCCGCGGTAATACAACAGATGCGCCAACACGTGAGATATTCCATCAGCAGTTTGAGAAGAGCATGATAGAAGTATGTGACTATGCAAAAGCACATAATGTACCGGTAATTCTTGAACTGATCGATTATACAGAATCAGATTGCTGCAACAAGCTTCCGGAACTTCTGGATTATCTCAAGCGTCTGGATAAATCAAACCTTAGTATGTATCTGGATATTATGCATATCTATAATGAAAAAGATGATGTAGTGAAGATCTTCAGAGAGTATGGACATATGGTTCCACAGGTGGATATCTCAGGGGAGGACAGACTGGATCCTATGAGCTGTACCGTAGATATTCCGGCAGCAATGAATGCGTTAAAAGAAGCAGGATTTGATGGGGTGATGAACTTCGAAGTTGATAATAAAGGCGACGAAGAACTCACGAAAAAGAGTATGGAATACATTCGCAGTTTTTTTGAATAAGTAGATATAAGTGAGCCGTTGGGTCAAGCCCAGCGGCTTATTTTGCAGTGTGACACGAATTGTCATTGCTGATATGGTGTCACATCTATGAGATGGGGAATTTGTTTTTTATAATGATAATATATATAGGAGGATGTTATCATGAAAATCAAGCGTATAATTCCGTTGCTTGCTTTGTTATTGTTGGTATTATCAATCGGAGCAAGTGCAGCATCGAAACAGACTATTACCTTCCAGGGAATCACCATGGATATTCCGTCAAACTGGAAAGCAAGTTCCTACAATGATGAAAAGCATGTTACCTATGAAAATGGCGACGATGAACTTACACTTCGGGATGTCTATGATTTGAGAAAGTACCATGAAACTTTAGAGGAAGCCGGAGCTGCATTTAAGCAGTTTGCAGAAGATAATGCTACCTATGAGGATGTTTCTGACCCTGTTCCAGGAAAAATTGATGGAAAAGTGGATATGCATACGATTGATTGTACCTATCATGCAATGCTCATTTCTGTATTTGGATCAGGAGAAACCAATTATCCTTGTAAGTATGCCCGTGTCTATCTTGGAGGACATGACGTGGAAATACGCTTCGTATCCAAGAAAGGTGATTTTAAAGACTTTGATGAAGCGATTGCAACTGCAAGATATGATGAAGTTCCGATTCAGAAAGAAACAGAATTTGATAAAGAGACTGCAAAATCAGAGATTGTTGAACTGTTTCAGCCATATCTTGATACTATGAACAATATGGAAAATGAAATCATTGCTTCATTAGAAGCAGATGAAGAAGCTGTGGAAAGGTTGAACAGTTATAATATAGATAAGGATAGGTTTGCCGCAGCATTTGCAGGAAAAATATCGATTGAGATGCTTGCAGTATCAGCAACTAAAAATTTTGGAAAGATAGCATGTTCACTGACATACCCTGATTTCGAAATGATTGAAGAGGGATTAGCTACATTTTCAGAGAAATATGCTGAGAATAATCAGATGGTATATAGTTCAGAAGAAGAATACTATCAATTGGTGGGAGACATGATAATAGCATTTCTTGAGGATCCGGATTTCCCGATTACAAAGACGCTTTTTGATGGTAATTATTTTAATGATGGTAATGGCTGGGAACTTAAGAATGAAGATGACATTGAGGAAACTATTGAGACGCTGTGTTATTTGGCAAGCATCTTAGTATAGCGTTGAAGTACAAAGGACCACTGGGGACAGAACTGTCCCCAGTGGCTCTTTATGTCGGGAGATATATTTTATAAAACTCATTGAATGCACTGCAGAGCAGTGGATTAGTGATATAGAAGGTGAGTGGTGGCTCCAGAAGTCTTGTAACACCTACATACTTATCGCCGATGATGATCTTTATATTCTTTAAGGATGGCTTTGGAATTGAGATACGCTGAAACCCATCCGGTGCTTCTGGATTACGAATCAACAATTCATCCGGTATGATGATGACATTGGCAAACTCCAGATGAGCTGGCGGGTGAGGAAATACCTGAATCAAAGGGTGCGTATCTTCCTTAAATGCAGCAAAGGATTCTCCCCAGAATGAGAGAAGTTCCTTGTCCTTTTCGTATCGGAATACGTCATCTGTTTCTGTACCGCGAATATTCATACCGTTGATACAGGCTACATTCGGACATAAAAACATGGTATGTGAAAAAGACAGGGAATTATTATGTCTGCAGTAATAAGAATCCAGCATACCTGTCATATAAAGTGGAATCCAATTTTTCAGGGCGCTGAGCATTTCGTTCATATCTCTGTTTACATTGTGAATGATATGTATATGAATTCCGGAATTGACGCATTTCATCATAAGAGAAGCCCAGATTTGGAGGAAAGCAGGATTCTCTGTCATCCATTCAGTATCATTATCTGAATATAGCCAGATGTCTTTTGCCTCTGACTGAATGACATCCATCAGAAATCGGATACATGCAGACTGAAGTCCACGAAAACCACGATAAATATTGTTCTCTGCTGCTATATCATAAGCTTTCAGCTGTTCATTGATATCAATACTCATTCCGGTAGGAGGGAATGTGAAAGAATCTAAGGAATAAAGAATCTGCTGTGCGGCATTTACCATAAGCTGATTACTCTCTTCATACTGAAAAAGCCAGGTCGCTAAAGTCTTTTCATCCAGCAGCTGAATCGGAATACCACTGTTTGCAGCAAATTCATTTTGCATATTTTTCATAGTAATCTTTTCATATAAGATAGCACATATAGTACTCATAAGATGCGGATTGGATTTTGGAGATCGCATGCCGGAACGATAGCGGCTGATCAGTGAAGCATCAACATTTAACAGATGACTGAGATGAACATTTGTCATCCCAATGAGTTTCATCACCATATCCAGTCTGTATCCAAAGGAAGCATGACCTGACGTATCTGCTTTCGTATCCTTGGATTCCATAGCGGATGAATCATCCTGAAAGAAGGAGCGAAGCTTTTCCTCCATAGTATCACCGGAGTGTGACATAAGTATTCCTTCAAGTATTTCAGATTGTTCTGAATCCTTCGAATAGGAAATGATGCCGTGTATAAGCTGAATAAAACTGTTAGAAGAAAAATCCGGCTTTCTGGAGCCAGATCTGTATTTGGAAATTGTAGTTCTGTTCAGAGCAGAATACTTTGCCAATATATTATTAGAGAGATTTAATTTCTCCATGATCAGATCAAGCTTGTCACAAATCATAAAAGTCCCCTTTCGTGCACACGTTCTGTTAACGATATCTTACTGAAACGATTCTTTTCTGTATAGAGCGTGACGATAATTGTCATTGTCATTAAACTGTCACATCTATATAACATTATTTCAGAAAAACACTTGATTTTTCTGAAATAATGTTATATAGTTATAAAGCACATAAGACATAGGGATATCGCCAAACGGTAAGGCAACGGACTCTGACTCCGTCATCTCAAGGTTCGAATCCTTGTATCCCTGCTTAAGGACAATCGTAACGGTTGTCCTTTTTTGTTGTCTTTTTTTCTTTTTTTGATTAAAATACAAATATATATATGTTTCAGGGAGGTTTCATATGAGAGCAAGTGGTATTTTACTTCCGGTAAGCAGTCTTCCATCAAAGTATGGTATCGGATGTTTTTCACAAAGTGCATATGATTTTGTTGATCAGTTAAAAGCAGCAGGACAGAAGTACTGGCAGATTCTGCCATTAGGTCCGACAAGTTATGGAGATTCTCCATATCAGTCATTCTCTACATTTGCAGGGAATCCATATTTTATCAGTCTGGAGGAGCTGATTGAAGAAGGAGTTCTTACACAGGAAGAATGTGATGCAGCAGATTTTGGCGATGATCCATCCAGTGTAGATTACGGGAAGATGTATAACGCAAGATATGCGTTATTAAGAAAAGCATATGAAAGAAGCAATATTGCTTCCAACCAGGACTTTATTCAGTTTTTAGAGGAAAATGCTCACTGGGTAAAGGCTTATGCGCTGTTTATGGCAATCAAAGGACATTTTGATGGAATCAGCTGGGATCAGTGGCCGGAAGATATCCGCAAGAGAAATGACAGTGCAATGGAGCAATATCGGGAAGAGCTTCATGATGAGATCGAATATTATGAATATATCCAGTATATGTTCACAAAACAGTGGATGAAGCTGAAAGCATATGCGAATGAGAACGGCATTCAGATCATTGGTGATATTCCGATTTATGTGGCATTCGACAGTGCAGATACCTGGGCAAATCCAGAGCTTTTCCAGCTCAATAAAAAGACATATCTGCCAACAGCTGTAGCAGGATGCCCGCCAGATGGATTTGCTGCAGACGGACAGCTCTGGGGCAATCCGCTTTATCGCTGGAGTTATCATAAAAAGACAAAATATGCATGGTGGCTCAGTCGTCTTGCACACTGCTATAAACGGTATGATGTGGTAAGAATCGACCATTTCCGTGGTTTTGACGAATACTTCTCAATCCCATACGGAGATACAACTGCACATAATGGACATTGGGAGAAAGGTCCTGGAATGTCATTGTTCCGCACCGTGAAAAAGGTTCTTGGAGAAAAAGAAGTCATTGCAGAGGACTTAGGATACGTGACAGATACCGTTCGTAAGCTTGTAAAAGACAGTGGTTTCCCTGGAATGAAGGTTCTGGAATTTGCATTTGACTCCAGAGACACAGGAAGCGCAGCAGATTATCTTCCACATAACTACATTACAAACAGTGTTGTATATACAGGAACACATGATAATGCAACCCTTACAGGCTGGTTCCAGGATATCACAGAAGAAGAGAGAAAGATGGTAAGACTTTACCTGAACAATGAAAGAGATTCTGATGATAAGATCTACTGGGATATGGTATGTACTGCTATGGGAAGCGTTTCCAAGCTCTGCGTGATCCCAATGCAGGATTACTTTGGATATGGCAATGAGACAAGAATCAATCAGCCTTCAACGACCGGAAAGAACTGGAAATGGCGTATGAAGGAAGGTGAATTCTCAGAGGAACTTGTAGATCGTATCCGTAAGATTACAGAACGATACGACAGATAGCGGTATGATTCGTTTACAGGATATAGCTGATATGGCAGGTGTCAGTAGGACAACTGTTTCCAATGTACTGCATGGAAAAACAAAGCGTGTCTCCCAGGAGACGATTGATAAGATAAAGAGGATTCTGGAAGAGAATGAATATGTTCCGAATATGGGTTCCATGATGCTCTCGGGAAAAGGCTCTAAGATTATCGGCTTCGTTCTTGGATATGAAAGTGTCCATGGATATGCAGCAACGATGGACCCATTTATCGGAAATCTTCTGGCGGCGGTTCGTGCCGAAGCTGAAAAATCCGGATATTATGTCATGATCATAGGCGGGGATAAAGAGGAGAAAATCGTGGATATTGCATCCAGGTGGAATATAGACGGATTGATCTTTATCGGATTCTCAGAATATCGTTATTCCCATCTGCGAAAAAAGCTGAATAAGAAGGCGGTACTGATCGATACCTATCCGGGTGAAGGAGATTATACCTATCAGAATGTGGGAATCAATGATTATTCCGGTGGCTATCTGATAGGAAGATATCTTCATGATTGTGGTTATCCGAAAGCAATGTTTGTAGTTGAGGAGACAAAAACCAGATTAAAGGATTCTTCAAAAGGAATCAATGATATGGACTATAAGATTCGTTCTGGTTTATGCAACGATAGGCGATGGCTCGGATTTAAGGCAGCGATGGAAGAGAACGGAGAGTATTGCAGTATTCGACGTTTAATGATTGTTGATAGAGATCTGTCTACACGTATGCAGCAGTATGAAGAGAGCATTCCGCTGTTTCTGAAAGCAGGGGCAATTGCCATGGGATCTGATTATAATGCAATTGAGATGATCAACTACCTGCATGATAAAGGAATCGGTGTTCCGGATGAGATATCTGTAACAGGATTTGACGATTGTATGTACTGTGAGTTTGTTCGTCCAAGACTTACTACTGTGCATCAGGATATTAACCTTAAAGGAAAGACAGCTGTAAAAAGACTGATCCGTATGCTGGAAGGCGAAGAATTGCCAGAATTATGTGTATTTGAAGACGTGAAATTAGTAGTAAGAGATTCTGTTCTTGATAAACGAAGAAGAAAAAAACGTTAAAATGACTAAAAAGCAACAAACATATTTGTTGCTTTTTTTAGTTTCGCGTGAAACCTATTGCATAATACAGAAATTGTGATTATAGTAATTACAGAAGTTAACAAAAAGACATATCGAATAACAAATGGCTATATGACTTAATAAAAAAGTAAGGGGATGTTCTGCTTTATGCAGAACGGATATGAAGATGGATAAGAAGTGGTGGAAAGAGAGTGTTGTATATCAGATCTATCCAAGATCCTATGCAGACAGCAATGGAGATGGAATCGGAGATCTTCGTGGTATCATCGGAAAGCTTGATTACCTGAAAGAGCTTGGTATCAACGTAATCTGGATGAGTCCGGTATATAAGTCACCGAATGATGATAACGGCTATGATATTTCCGATTATCAGGATATCATGGATGAATTCGGTACCATGGCAGATTTTGATGAACTGCTTGCAGCGGCTCATGAACGAGGAATCAAGATCGTTATGGACCTTGTAGTAAACCATACCTCAGATGAACACGCATGGTTTGTAGAGAGTAAGTCTTCCAGGGATAATGCGAAAAGAGATTACTATATCTGGAGAGATGCAGTGGATGGCAAAGAGCCGAACAACTGGGGAAGCTGTTTTTCAGGTTCTGCATGGAAGTGGGATGAGGAAACACAGCAGTATTTCCTTCATTGCTTCTCAAAGAAGCAGCCGGATCTGAACTGGGATAATCCAAAGGTTCGTGATGAAGTATTCAACATGATGACCTGGTGGTGTGAGAAGGGAATCGATGGTTTCCGTATGGACGTTATCTCCATGATTTCAAAACCAGATGGACTTCCGGATGCACCAAAGGTTGAAGGTCAGGTCTATGCAGAATGTTATCTGACATGTAACGGACCTCATGTGCATGAATATCTGCAGGAGATGAATCAGAGAGTTCTTTCCAAGTACGATATTATGACAGTTGGTGAATGTGCAGGCGTTACCATTGAGCATGCAAAGAAATATGCGAATTCAGACGGTTCAGAATTAAACATGGTATTCCAGTTTGAGCATGTTGGTCTGGACAGCAATGCTGCGAACAAGTGGTCTAAAGACAGAATGTCACTTCCTGCATTAAAGGAAAATCTGACAAAGTGGCAGAAGGAACTTGATGAGGTTGCATGGAATTCCGTATATTTCTGTAATCATGACCAGCCACGTGTGGTATCCCGTCTTGGTGATGATTCGCCGGAATCAGCAAAGTGTATCGCAACCATGCTTCACATGATGCAGGGTACTCCATATGTATATCAGGGTGAAGAGCTTGGTATGACGAACTGTCCGTTTGGTCCAATCGAGAATTACCGTGACCTGGAAAGTATCAATGCTTACTATGAACTGACAGAAGCAGGTCTTCGCGAGAAGGACGAACTTCTTTCCTGTATCGCATTTAAGAGCCGTGATAATGCACGTACTCCGATGCAGTGGGATGATTCTGAGAATGCAGGCTTTGGAAGCGGAACACCATGGATTATGGTGAACCCGAACTATAAGACGATCAATGCTAAGGCAGAGATGGCAGATACAAATTCTGTATTCCATTATTATAAGAAGCTGATCAATCTCAGAAGAAACAGCGAATGGTCTGATGTTATCGTTTATGGTAAGTATGATCTTCTTCTTCCGGAGGATGAGAATGTATATGCTTATGTAAGAACATATGAAGATAAGAAGCTTCTTGTTCTTTGCAACCTTTCCGATAAAGAGGTAAGAATTACACTTCCTGAAGAAGTTGTAACAGAAGAAAAAGCAGTGCTGATCTGTAATACGGAAGAGGCACCGAAACTTGAAAGAGAGATGGCACTTGCTAAATGGCAGGCGGTCACTTTCGCAATCTAGGGTAATATGCACAATAAAAATTGTGAGTTTACCTGTATCTCATGTGCAAAATGTTAAAAATAACACTTGAGAATTATTACTGTGATATGTTATAATGCTTAACATAAAAATAAAAGAAAGAAGGGCTTATTACGATGAAAAAATCAGTAGTAACAATGTTAGCTGCACTCGCAGCAGTTGCAGGACTTGGTGCATTCGCTTCAGCAGAAGGAAGCATCCGTCTTGTAAACGGAAAGATCGAAGTAGATGCTCAGCTTAAGAAGTTAGCTGAGATGTACGAGGCAGAAACAGGAGTTAAAGTTGAAATCGAATCTATGGGTGGTGGTATCAATATCCAGGATACACTTAAGGGATATTTCAACGGCGACAACATGCCAGATATCTATGTTTGCGGTTCTGATGCAGACTTTGGTAACTGGGTAGGTCATCTTGCAGATATGTCTGATCAGCCATGGGCAGCAGATACAGATGCAGCTTACATCAACGATGAAGGAACAGTAGGTTTCCCTTACACAACAGAAGCAATCGGTCTTGCTTACAACAAAGCAATCCTCGATGCTGCAGGTGTTGATCCAGCTTCTATTACAGGACCAGAAGCACTTAAAGCAGCTTTTGAAACAATCGATTCTAAGAAAGAAGAACTCGGACTTGATGCAGTAGTTGGTTGGTGTGCAGAAGTAACAAACCTTTACTGGTCAACAGGTTCTCACAACTTCGCTCAGTACATCGATGCTGGTCTTGATCGTGATGATACAACATATATCGACAAGATCAATGCAGGTGGTGCTCCAGAAGACATGTTCGATATGGACCGTCTTAACAACTATGCAGAGATGGTTGGTCTCCTTAACCAGTACTCTGACCCTAACCTTCTTGTGTCTGGTACATACGATCAGCAGATCCTCAACTTCGCATCTGGTAAGTATGCATTCGTAACACAGGGTTCTTGGATCGGTGCTACAATGACAACAGATGACCTTGAAGCTTATGATGCAGCAGGTCACTTTGAATGTGGTATGGTTCCATACGCTTTCGAAGATGGTATTGACACAATCCTTACAAACTCTCCATCATGGTGGGCAGTATTCAAAGAAGGTAACGTAGAAGAAGCTGAAGCATTCCTTCAGTGGCTTACAACAGATCCAGCACAGGAAGTTCTTGTTATGGAAGCTGGTTTCGTTAGCCCATTCAAGTCTTGCGCATACGTAGCAGACGATCCATTTGCTCAGACAATTTCTGATTATGTGGCAGCTGGTAAGACATCTGCTTGGCATTGGCTCAAACTCAAAGCTTCTCAGGACCAGAACGCAACAGGCCAGGTTTATGGTATGTTCGCTCAGGGCGCTCTTGATGCTCCTGGTTTTGCTGAAACTCTTGCAGCAGTATTATCTGAATACTACGCACAGTAGTCTATAGATAATCAATCTAAAAGATTAAATAATAGTATTGACAGGCGGCGATTCGTTGCCGCCTGTTTTTTAGACTCATTTTTGTTTATTTTTTAAATATTAAGGAGAATTAGTGAAAGATGGATGCTAATAATTCAAGTAAAAAAGTCTTTTCTCTCGCTAGTATCGTTGCAGGTATAGTCCTTCTCGCACTTGGTCTGTTTCAGGCTGTTGCAGCAACTGGTGCTACCTGGAGAGGAGCAGCTCTTGTGATCGGAGTTGTTGGTATTTTCCTTGGCTTGTACACTTTCCCGACACCAAAGCATCACCGATCCATTATTCATTTTCTTTTTGTATTTCCACTGTTATTTACATTCTTCGTAACAGTAATCCTTCCACTGTGTCTTGGTTTCTTCTACTCATTCACAGACTGGACAGGTATTTCCATGACAAAGTTCGTAGGTTTCGCGAACTATGCATCTATGTTTGGAGACGCTGCATTTATCTGGTCTCTGTTACTGACAATGGCATTTGTTGTTGTTAATATGATCATGGTTAACCTTGTAGCTTTCATGCTTGCATTACTTTGTACACAGAAGCTGAAAGGTATTTCTTTCTTCCGTGCAGCTTACTTCCTTCCTAACCTGATCGGTGGTATCGTTCTTGGTTATGTATGGCAGTTCGTATTTAACAACGTATTACTTCCATATACAAACAATATCTCATTACTTGCTAATACTAATACAGCATTCATGTCTATTATCGTTGTATATGTATGGCAGTATGCAGGTTACATCATGCTGATCTACGTTACAGGTCTTACACAGATTCCGGAGGATGTTCTGGAAGCATCTGCTATTGACGGTGCTAATGCAGTTACAACACTGTTTAAGATTAAGATTCCTATGATCGCATCTTCTATTACAATCTGTACATTCCTGACACTGACATCTGCATTCAAGCAGTTCGATGTTAACATGGCATTAACCAATGGTACTGGCGCCGTTATGGGATTCATGGGTAAGGCAATGCTTACCAATGGTACTCAGATGCTTGCTCTTAATATTTACAATACTGCAATTTCAAAGAATAATTATGCTCTTGGTCAGGCTAAGGCGATTGTATTCTTCATCATCCTTGCAGCTGTATCTATTATTCAGGTAGGTATTTCCAATAAGAAGGAGGTTGAAATGTAATTATGCAGAACAAAACTACAAAATCAATCTTAACTATTGTTGGAATTCTTATTTCAATTTATATTCTGTCACCATTTTATCTTGTATTTGTTAACACCTTCAAGAATGCTAATAGTATTGTAGCTAACCCAATTGGTCTTGCAGGTGCAAGTATTTCACAGTTTATTGAAAACCTTGGAAAAGTAGTTAATAACTCTAACTTTAACTTCTGGTATGCATTTGGAACATCCGCATTTATTACAGTTGTATCCCTTGCATTACTGGCAGTACTTGGTTCAATGACTGCATGGGTAATCTGTAGAAATAAGACCAAATGGTCTACTGTTATCTACATGACATTTATTGCATCTATGACTATTCCTTTCCAGGTAGTTATGCTTCCACTGATCGCTACATTCCGTGATGTAGGAAAGTTCCTCGGCATTCCTATGCTTCAGTCTTTCCCAGGTATCATCTTCGCTTACTGTGGTTTCGGTGGTGCTATGACAGTATTCATTCTGACAGGTTTCATCAAAGGTATTCCATATGCTCTGGAAGAAGCTGCATACATCGATGGATGTTCTCCAGAAGGAACATTCTTCCGTATCATCTTCCCTCTGTTAAAACCAGTTATCATGACAGTAACTATCCTGAATGGTATGTGGATCTGGAATGACTACCTTCTTCCATCTCTGATGCTTGGTCAGAATGGTAAGATCAAGACACTTCCAGTAGCTGTACAGGCATTCATCGGATCTTATGTAAAACAGTGGGATCTGATCCTTACAGCTGCATTACTTGCTATGATTCCTATGATCATCGTATTCTTAATTGGTCAGAAGCAGATCATGAGCGGTATGGTAGATGGTGCTGTTAAGTAATTTTTGCTAATAGAATATAGAGAATAGTGCAGGGGGGCTGTGTTCACAGCCCCCCTGTTTTTGACTTATACCATTACAACATCATTTTCTGCTTCTGCTATCCATTCTTTTACAACTTCAATATTAACATTTGCGGCATTAGCAATTACATTTTCTGGAATACCTTGTCTATGAAGCGATATGGTCATATCTCTTGCTTTTTCTTCACGACCTTCCTCACGACCTTCTTCACGTCCACCATATCTTAGGATATCATCTCTGGAAAATTGAGCCATTGTCATGTCACACACCTCTTTTCTGGAAAATAAATTTACTAACATTTCTCTGTTCTTTAATTCTGTAATCATTTGTTCAGTAGTTTTTATTTTTTTCGGTAATACGTATCTATCAGGATACTTTATTGCTCGCTGGAGATATGTTATACAGGCGGCGCTTATTGCATACTGAAACAATTCATTCTCAAAGAGCGTATAACCCCAAAACCTATCTGGAAATATATTTTGTTCGATGTAACGCAGACATTCGTCTTTGTTCATGCGAAAATCATACATATGAACGATAAGATTTAAATCAGGTTTTATATATTCCAATGTATCTGGCAAGTTTATATAGGAATCCTGTAACTGTATCTCATACTGAACAAATTCTATCGTACGCTTTCTGTCAATAATACCAACATTGGTTGCATACAATTTGGGTACTGGAAATAGTATTCGCGTATTGCTGTATAATATTTGTTCAGAATCTATCTGTTGTCTTAGTCCTGCAACTATGTACTCCAATAAACGATAAGCAATATTAGCACATACCGTAGATTGTTCTTCAATCATAATATAGATGCATTTGTCATACAAAAATGCAAGATCATTATATTTATTACCGAAAATGACGGGACGAACATCAGAAATGTCTATTTTGTTAGCATCCTGTCCAATCAGAAACTTTGCAAGATGCCGCTTGCTTTCTTCTGATTCATATACTTTATCAAATAACCGATCTTTTAGTTTACTGCTCTCTACTATGACCTTTATCTCATCTTTGATATTAATATTAACACACCTCCAAAACACTAGTCAAATTTGTGCGGATAATATATCAAAAAAGTTACGCGATTCCTGTCGAAATGATGTAGTGAAATAAATTTATTTTTCTGTAGAAAAATAAGAAACAGTTTGATATAGTGTGATTTGGGAATGTAGATAAAATAATGAGGGAGGAACGCTATGTTAAAGAAATATGCTCTGGCTATAGTAGAAGGCCTTGCAATTCTTGGACTTGCTGGTGGACTTTTCATAAGTGGGAATAACAAACAGCAGCAGATGGAACAGAAGGAGAGCGAGATTCAGGAGCTGCAGAAGGAACTTGCGGAAGTTAAGGGAGAAGCAACAACAGGAGCAGTAACTGAGGCTCAGGCTGAAACTGTACAGGACACAGAGGTGGTATCAGAAGCTGTCACAGAAAAAGTATCGGAACCAGTAACGGAAGAAAAGGCCAGTGAAGATTCAACAGAAGCTGTAACAGAGAATGAGACAAAAGAAGCGACAGAAACGGCAGAGGAAACATCAAAATCTGATGCAAAGGATAAGGAACTTGCAGCAAAAGATTCAGAACTTGCAGCGAAAGACTCAGAGCTTGCAGCAAAGGACTCTGAACTTGCGGCTAAGGAAGAAGAATTCGCAGAGAAGGAAGCGAAATATCAGGAACAGGCCGAAAAATTGCAGAAAGAGCTTACAAAACTTTTAACTGTAAGAGAAGAAATTGTTGATGATCTGAAGAAGAATTTCCAGGATACTGATCTTGCCATCGATGTAGATGATAAGACTGGGGTTATCACAATTGATGCGAGTGTATTGTTTGATTTTGATAGTTCTGATCTTACAAATGAAGGAATGAAGCTTCTGGATGAAGTGATTCCAAGATATTATAGCGTTGTATTTAATGATGATGTAAAAGATTATGTATCAGAAGTAATTGTAGAAGGTCATACAGATACACAGGGTACATACCTTTATAACCTGTTCATGTCTCAGAAACGAGCTTTTAATGTAGTTCAGTACTGCATGGCGGAAGAAGGTAATATGCTGGGAGATGAAAGAGTAGAAGAATTTGGAAAGATCCTTACAGCAAATGGTAAGTCATATACGAATCCGATTCTGACAGAAAATGGAGAAGTGGATGACGAAGCGTCTCGTCGTGTAGAGATTAAATTCCGTTTGATCTCTGATGAAGTTTTGACCGGAATGGCAGAATAATGAAATAGTATATAGAACAGGGGGCTGATTAACAGCCCCCTCTATTAGTTTGCTACACCATTATTATATCGTTTTCTGCTTCTGCAATCCATTCTTTTACAACTTCAATATTAACATTTGCGGCATTGGCAATAACACTTTCTGGAACACCTTGCCGATGAAGAGAAATAGCCATATCTCTTGCCTTTTCTTCACGTCCACCATATCTTAGAATATCATCTCTGGAAAACTGAGCCATTGTCATATCACACACCTCTTTTCTGGAAAATAAGTTTACTAACATTTCTCTGTTCATTAATTCTATAATCATATGTTCAGTAGATTTTATGTTTTCTGGTAATGCATATATTTCAGGAGATTTCACTGCACGCTGAAGATATGTTATACAAGCAGCGCTTATTGCATACTGTAATAGTTCGTTTTCAGAGAGAATATAACAGTTCATTCTTGAAGGCAATACATTATCATTAATATATCGCAGACATTCTTCTTGGTTCATGCGCAAATCGTGGATTGCTCCTCAATCATAATATAGATGCATCTGTCGTACAAAAATGCAAGATCATTATATTTATTACCGAAAATGACGGGGCGAACATCAGAAATATCTATTTCGTTTGCATTCTGCCCAATCAGAAATCTTGCAAGATGTCTTTTACTTTCTTCTGATTCGTATACCTTATCAAATAGCCGATCTTTTAGTTTACTGTTCTCCTCTATGATCTTTATTTCATCTTTGTTACTAATATTAACACACCTCCAAAACCCTAGTCAAATTTGTGCTGACAGTATATCAAAAAAGTTACGCGATTCCTGTCGAAATGATGTAGTGTAAAATAAAAAATTTCCATTTACTAAGAAGTCAAAATAACGTAGTTTTTTATCACAAAACTATAAGAAATTATTTAGTTTATGAATTATACTTTTAAAAGTTGAAAATGACTTTACGGAGGAAATATTATTATGGTAAAGAAATGGTGGCATGAAAAGGTCGCATATCAGATATATCCAAAGAGCTTTCTGGATTCAAACAATGATGGTATCGGAGATATTCAGGGTATCATCAGCAAACTTGATTATCTGCAGGAATTAGGTGTAGAGATTGTATGGTTATCTCCAATCTACTGTTCTCCACTGGCAGATCAGGGATATGATATCTCTGACTACTATAACATTGATCCAAGATTCGGCACTATGGATGATATGGACGAACTGATTGCCAAAGCAAAAGAACGTGGTATCGGTATTGTAATGGACCTTGTTGTTAATCACTGTTCAGATGAACATGAATGGTTTAAGAAGGCTTGTGAAGATCCGGATGGAAAGTATGGAAAGTACTTCTACATTCAGGATTGGGAAGATGGAAAGCTTCCAACTAACTGGCGTTCATACTTTGGCGGACCTGTTTGGGAAGCACTGCCAGGTCATCCAGACAAATGCTACCTTCATGTATTTCATAAGAAGCAGCCGGATCTGAACTGGGAGAATCCAGAACTCAGAGAAGAAGTATATAAGATGGTAAACTGGTGGCTGGATAAGGGACTTGCAGGTTTCCGAATTGACGCCATCATCAATATCAAAAAGGCACTTCCTTTCCGTGATTATCCAGTAGACCGTGAAGACGGCTTAAGCTGCATCGACAATATGCTTGCAGAAGCAAAAGGAATCGGTGAGTTCCTTGGCGAGATGAGAGATAAGTGCTTCAAACCACATAATGCATTTACAGCTGGTGAAGTATTCAACGAGACAGATGAACAGATTCCTGACTTCATCGGTGATGACGGATACTTCTCAACCATGTTTGACTTTAAGGCTAATATCTTCGGTGGAAGTATCAAAGGATGGTATGATCGTAAAGAAATTACACCAGATGATTATCGTAACTGCTGTTTCGAGAGCCAGAAGAGAGTAGAAGGAAAAGGCTTCCTTTCCAATATCATTGAGAACCATGATGAACCACATGGTGTAAGCAGATATCTTCCTGCTGGAGAAGCAACACCAACCAGCAAGAAAGCACTTGCAACAGCAATGTTTATGCTGAAGGGTCTTCCATTCATTTACCAGGGACAGGAAATCGGTACAGAGAACATAGATTTCACATCAATTGATGAAGTAGATGATATCAATACTCTGGATGAATATCAGGTAGCTCTGAATGCAGGCTTATCCGTAGAAGAAGCATTAAAGGTTATCTCTGTATTCAGTCGTGACAATGCAAGAACACCATTCCAGTGGTCATGTAAAAAGAATGCAGGATTTTCAGAAGCAGCTCCATGGCTTCGTGTAAATCCAAAGTATGAGACCATCAATCTGGAAGCACAGAAGAATGATCCGGATTCTGTATATAACTACTACCGCAATATGATTCAGCTTCGTAAGAATCCTGAATATAAAGAAGTAATTGTATATGGCGAGACAATTCCGGTATGGGAAGATCGCCATAACATCATGGCATTCTACCGTAAGGCAGAAGAACAGACACTTCTTGTTATTATCAATTTCCAGAAGGAAGAACAGACATTGAACCTGGAAGTACCATATAAGAAGATTGTTATGAATAACTGTCATGCACTCGCAGGAACAGAAAAAGAAGTAACACTGGCAGGATATCAGGCAGTGGTACTGGAAGTATAGTAAACAATGAGCCACAGGGAAACTGTCCCCAGTGGCTCATTTTGCAGATTTTCGGTATTGCAGTGGTGTTGACCCGGTCTGTTCTTTGAAGAATTTCATGAAGTTTCCGAGATTATTGAAGCCGCATTCCAGCGAGATATCTGTTACAGATTCGTTGGTTTCCTGAAGTAGCCTCATGGACTTGATGATACGAAGCTCATTCAGATAAGTGATCGGTGATTTCCCGATGATGCGCTTAAAGAATCGGCAGTAATACTGCTCATTCATGTTGGCGAGCTGTGCGAGATCAGAGACATATATCTTTTCAGCATAGTGTTCCTTCATATATCGGATGGAAGCTTTGATCAGTTCGATACGTGCATCTGCGGTGACTGGCTGAGAAGTTAAAAGCTGCGCTTCAGCAAGTGTCGCCAGTATTCCGAGTAAAGATGCTTTGATTAAAAGCTGTCCTGATGCACTTGTATGTTTGGTACGGTGCGTTGTAGCATAATCCGCAGTAATGGGATTAAGAGTCTGTATGATAGAGCGATAATACTGCAAGACGGTGGGAAAGCATGGATGGTCAGAAAATAAAAATCTTGGCATAAAAATGTCGTTATTGATAAAAGGAAGCAGATACTCATTCTGGGAATCGTCATTATTGGAAAACAAAAGCATAGATGGTGAAAAAACGATGGCAGATTCTACATAATCCTCCTTACAGTAAAAAGCGTGAAATTCGGTGCTGCGAACAAAACAAAAACAAGGTTCATCAATCTCATAATGCTCCAGACCTACCTCCAGACGATAGGTTCCACGCTCGAAAAAAAGAATCTCCACTTCCTCATGCCAGTGATGCTTGCAATCATATGGCGTTGGAGTATTGTATTCTGTATATACTGCACGATACCCGGCACAAGGAAAATCAATGGTTCCATGCTGGGCATTTTCTTTTAATGGCAATACTTTTGTATTCATAAAGCCTCCTGATAATCATTCTGATCTCTTTGGGATTTAACGAAAGTGTAGCACAGGATAAGGAAGCAGACAATAATAAAATAACTAAAGAGGTTTGACCATTCGTTGAATTTATTGTAAAATATAACTAAAGAAATGCGTTTTTGTAAGGAGGCGATTTAATGAAGAACGTTATAGTTACAATTGCCAGACAATATGGAAGTGGCGGTAAGACGATCGGACAGATGTTTGCGCAGAAGAATGGAATTCCATTTCATTCCTGCGACATTCTCAGAAGAGCAGCAGATGACAGTGGTATCAATGAAGTGCTGTTTGGAGAAGTTGATGAAAAACTGAAAAACGGCTCTTTATTTGGAATTGCGAAAAAGATTTATACAATTGGGGATTTGATTCCACCATCAAGTCCAGACTTTACATCAGCAGCGAATCTGTTCAATTATCAGGCAAAGGCAATCCGTGATATTGCAGCAGAAGGTCCATGCGTCTTTATTGGAAGATGTGCAGACTTCATTCTTTCAGATAAACCGAATGTAGTGAGTGTATTCATTCATGCTCCGAAGGAATACTGTCTGCAGCAGGCGAAGGAAAGAACATCTGCAACAGTAGGGGATCTCGGCAAGTTTATTGAAAAGACAGACAAGTTCCGCGGAGACTTCTACCGCTATCATACCGGTCATGAATGGAATGATGCGAGAAACTATGATCTTTGTCTGGATAGCAGCAAGTTAGGATTTGAAGGCTGCGTGGAAGCAATTGAAAAGTATATTGAGGTACGTTTTAAAGACTGATCGCAGAAGATTGAATGACAGTAGCGCTGCCCTTCAGGGCAGCGCTTTTTGTAATTTCCGATAGGAAGGATATAAAATGGAAAAAAGACTTATTACAGCGGCGTTTGAAGCACAGAAAAAAGCATATACACCGTATTCACACTTTCAGGTAGGAGCAGCTCTTTTATCAAAAGACGGACAGATCTTTACCGGATGTAATATAGAGAATGCAACCTACACCCCAACAAACTGTGCTGAGAGAACAGCTTTTTTTAAGGCAGTTTCCGAAGGCGTGAGAGAATTCTCAGCTATTGCAATTGTTGGGAATAAAGAAGGTGTGCAGAAAGGAGAAGGAGAGCTTTGCCCACCTTGTGGTGTCTGCAGACAGGTTATGATGGAATTCTGTGACCCGGATGAATTCCAGATCATTCTGGCAATATCAGAAGAGGAATATCAGGTATATACATTAAAGCAACTGCTTCCTCTCGGATTTGGACCGGATAATCTCAGATAAAGCGAAAGGAGGAATTTCGTAATGAGAATGTATGATTTGATAGAGAAGAAACGAAACGGTGAAGAACTGACAGAAAAAGAGATTCGCTGGCTGATCAAAGGGTATGTAGAAGGTGATATCCCGGAATATCAGATGTCAGCGATGTTGATGGCGATCTTCTTTAGAGGCATGACAGACCAGGAAACCTTTATAATGACGGATGCAGTCGCACATTCCGGAGATATGGTAGATCTTTCTCCGATAGAAGGGGTGAAGGTAGATAAGCATTCTACAGGAGGCGTAGGAGATAAGACCACTCTGGTCATTGCACCGATCGTTGCAGCCTGTGGGGTGAAGATAGCCAAGATGTCCGGACGAGGACTTGGACATACAGGCGGAACCGTAGATAAGCTTGAGAGCATACCGGGATTTCAGACAGAGATGACAGAAGAAGAGTTCTTCGCAGCGGTAAACAGAAGTGGCATTGCCGTGATAGGACAGTCAGGTAACCTGACACCGGCAGATAAAAAGATGTATGCACTTCGAGATGTTACTGCAACTGTTGACAGTATTCCATTGATAGCAGTATCCATTATGGGTAAAAAACTGGCAGCAGGAAATGATGCGATCCTTCTGGATGTAACGACCGGAAGCGGTGCATTTATGAAAAAGACGGAAGATGCTGTTTCACTGGCACTTAAGATGACAGCTATCGGGGAAGCAGCAGGTAAGAGAATCGCAGCTCTGATTACGGACATGGATGAACCACTGGGACTTAGCATTGGTAATACCATTGAAGTACTGGAAGCGCTGGAAGTGTTAAGAGGAGAAGGACCGGACGATTTAAAAGAAGTATGTCTTGCGCTGGCAGCCAACATGCTCTATCTGTCTGGCAAAGGTGAGATCGACCAGTGTGAAGCACTGGCAAAAGAAGCAGTCACCTCCGGTAAGGCGTTGGATAAGTTCAAAGAGATGGTAGAAAGCCAGGGCGGAGATGTGGATTACATCGAACATCCGGAAAGGTTTACAAAAGCACCATATCAGATGGAAGTAAAAGCAGCGGCAAGCGGATATATCACAGCCATGGATACCGAAAGCTGTGGGGGAGTTTCATCTCTTCTTGGAGCAGGAAGACTTACCAAGGAAAGCATCATTGATCCGGCAGCCGGAATCAGACTTCTTAAGAAGACAGGGGATGCTGTAATGGAAGGTGAGACGATTGCAATTCTTTATGCATCGGATGAAGCCTTGTTTTCAGCAGCGCACGAAAGATATCAAAAAGCCATTACGATTGGTCCGGAAGAACCACAGAAGAGGAAGTTAATCATTGCAAGAGTAGAAAAAGGCAATGTAAAGATGTACGAATAAAGGAGAAGAATTATGAAACCAGAAGAGATGTTAAAATATGTAGACCACACACAGTTAAAAGCATTCTGTACATGGGATGATATTAAAAAATTATGTGAAGAAGCAATCGAGTGTCAGACAGCATCTGTATGTATCCCGCCATGCTATATCAAGCGTGTACATGATACATACGGTGAGAAGATCAATATCTGTACCGTAGTAGGATTTCCGCTTGGCTATGCTGTAACAGCAGCAAAGGTAACAGAGACAAAGCAGGCAATCCTTGATGGTGCGAATGAGATCGATATGGTAATCAATATCACCGATGTAAAAAATGGTGATTTTGATGCAGTTGAAAAAGAGATTGCAGCACTTAGAGAAGCAGCCGGAGATAAGATCCTGAAAGTCATCATTGAAACCTGTTATCTTACAGAAGAAGAAAAGATCGCACTTTGCAAGGCAGTAACTAATGCAAAAGCAGACTTTATAAAGACATCTACCGGATTTGGAACAGGCGGTGCTACCATGGCAGATATTAAGCTCTTTAAAGCAAACATCGGACCAGATGTGAAGATGAAGGCAGCCGGCGGTGTAAAGAGCGTGGAAGATCTGGAAGCATTTATAAATGAAGGCTGTGCACGTATCGGTACAAGCTCCGCCGTAAAGATGGTAAAGGAAGTAATGAATAAATAATAACCAACAATAGAGAGGGACAAAAAGCATGAAGTATTGGAATCGTTTTTTCTATCAGCCATGTCTTCCAATCGGTAAGAATGGAACAAGAATCACAGAATCAAAAGAACACATCGAACTTTCCAGAAATGCAGCAACAGAAGGTATGGTACTTCTGAAGAATGAAAATCAGGTACTGCCGATAAAGGCAGGTACCCGTGTGGCAATCTTTGGAAAAGGTGCGACCGATTATGTAAAAGGCGGTGGTGGAAGTGGTGATGTTACAGTTTCCTATATCCGCAACCTGGTACAGGGCATGGAAGAAAAGGAAAAAGAAGGGAAAGTAGAGCTTTACCGTCCACTGAATGACTTCTATAAAGAAGAAGTTGCAAAACAGTATGCACAAGGCTATGAACCAGGTATGGTAAAAGAGCCGGCACTTTGTAAAGAACTCCTGGAAGGTGCAAAGAGATTTACGGATACAGCCATCATCTGTATCAGCAGATTTTCAGGAGAAAACTGGGATCGTACCGTTCAGGGACAGAAGATGGATCCGGAACTGGAAGCAATGCAAAAAGGTGAGCAGGGCATCTTAAAACGTTCTTCTGAACTGTTCCAGTATGGAGACTTTTATCTTTCTGATGAGGAACAGCTCATGGTAGATGAGGTTAAGATGAACTTTGCCAACGTAATCGTAGTATTAAATGTAGGCGGTGTTGTGGATACCAACTGGTTCTATGATGATGACCTCATTGATGGTGCACTTCTTGGATGGCAGGGAGGTATGGAAGGTGGACTTGCCATGGCAGATATTCTGGTAGGTGATGTGAATCCATCCGGAAAACTGGTAGATACCTTTGCAAAAGAACTGAGCGATTATCCATCAACAGAGCATTTCCATGATTCTATTTATTATGTAGAGTATAACGAAGATATTTATCTTGGTTATCGTTACTTCGAATCTATGCCGGGAGCAGCAGAGAAAGTTAACTATCCGTTTGGCTACGGACTTTCTTATACAGAATTCTTACTGGAAGAGAAATCTTCGGAAAAGATTGGCGATACTTACGTAGCAAGAATTCTGGTTACCAATGTAGGTGAAGTGGCAGGAAAAGAAGTTGTTCAGATGTATGTGAGCGCACCACAGGGACTTCTTGGAAAACCAAAGTATGAACTGAAAGCATTTGCAAAGACAAAATGCCTGCAGCCAGGAGAATCACAGCTTCTGACACTGAAAGCAGATGAGTATGCAATATCTTCTTATGATGATTGTGGTAAAGTCTGTAAGTCTGCCTATGTGATGGAAAAAGGTACCTATACTTTCTATTATGGCAATCAGATCCGTAATCTGACGAAATTATCAGGTGAGATCGTTCTGGAAGCTGATCTTGTTACAGAGCAGCTTTCTGAAAAATGTGCACCGAATATGCTTCATGAAAGAATGAAAGCGGATGGAACCTATGAGACGATGGAACTTCATCCGGAAAAGGTAAGAATCTCTGACTGGGATGGTGAAGCAACACCATTGAAAAACCCAGATCGCAGAGCAATGAAAGGCATTGTTCCGTGGGCACCAAGAGGGGAAGAAATCTTCTTAAGTGATGTTGCAGATCAGACAGCTACCATGGATGAACTCCTTGCACAGCTTGAAATCCCTGAACTGATAGAACTCCTCTGCGGACAGATAAACACAGGTGTAGCCAATACCTATGGATTTGGCAATAATGAAAAGCATGAGATACCGAATGTAATGACAGCAGATGGTCCTGCAGGACTTCGTATCCAGCCACAATGCGGCGTGAATACAACTGCATTTCCGTGTGCAACACTTCTTGCCTGCTCATGGAATGAAAAACTGGTAGAAGAGATCGGAAAAGCCGGAGCACTGGAAGTAAAAGAGAATAACATCGGTGTATGGCTGACTCCTGCGATGTGTATCCACAGAAGTCCACTTTGCGGACGTAATTTTGAATACTATTCTGAAGATCCACTGATTTCCGGTAAGATGGGAGCTGCAAAGGTGCGTGGTATCCAGTCACAGAAGATAGCAGCATCTGTAAAACATTTTGCATGTAATAACAAAGAAACCCTTCGTTTTGAAAGTGATTCCAGAGTCTCAGAACGAGCACTTCGTGAAATCTACCTGAAGGGCTTTGAGATTGTAGTAAGAGAAGCAGATCCTTGGACCATCATGTCTTCTTACAATGTAGTGAACGGACAGAGAGATTCCGAGAATAAAGATCTTCTTACCGGTATCCTCAGGGATGAATGGGGATTTGCCGGCATGGTTACAACAGACTGGTGGAACCATGCAGAACAGTACATCGAAATCAAGGCGGGAAATGATGTCAAGATGGGCTGTGGATATCCGGAAAGACTGCAAAAAGATGTGGAAGAAGGAAGAATTACAAGAGAAGAACTGGAAGTAAGTGTAAGAAGAGTTCTTGAGATGATTCTGAAGCTGAGATAAAAAAAGATATGCAAGAATTTTAATCTATGGTATGATGCAAAAGTAAAATAGGAGATAGTAGATGTTCAGGTGCCAATGTTCCGCGAGGCGTTTTGCATTGCAAAACCCGAGGGATGCAGTGAAAAAGCCATCACCGAAGGTGATTTTGCATGGCTTTTTCATAGTTACTGGAACGGGAACGAAGTGTACGTGAACAGTAACAGGAGATGGATGATTATGAAAAGAATCTATATGCTTCCAATCATTGCGGCAGGGATGCTTGCACTTACAGGATGCGCCGCACAGGGAACATCGCAGGTAGAACAAAGCCGTCAGGCTGGTATTGACCAGATGAATAACGGACAGTATTCCGAGGCATTGGAATCCTTTGAAAAAGCTTTTGCATCATGCGATGAAAAGATGCCGAATACCAAGACTGATATCCTCCTTTTCGAAGCAGCATGTCTGCTTAAGATGGATGATTATGAGAACCTGATTTCCAAATGTGGAGAAGTGCTGGAGCTTCAGGAATCAGGGGATGCATATTATATGCGCGGTACTGCACTTCTCAGTCTGGGAGATGAAGAGAAGGCTGCAGAAGACTTTGACCGTGCCAGCGAGTTGAATAAGAATGACTATCAGATGTTTTTGAATATTTATCGCCAGTATGAAAGAATCAGTAAGTCTGCTATTGGAGATAAGTATATTCAGAAGGCTCTTGCAATTCCGAATGATACGATGGATGACTACTATCAGAAGGGCTATATTTATTATTACCTTGGGGAGTATTCCGAAGCATTGGATGAGCTGGCTGTACCGGTAGAGAATAAGGTAGAGGATGCGATGATCCTGATGGGACAGTCTTATCTTTCTCTTGATGACAGTGTCCGTGCGAGAAATATTTTCCAGCAGTATCTGGAAGAGTATAAGGGTAATCCAAAGGCATACAATGGATTGGCTCTTTGTGATATTACAGATAAAGCTTACGATACGGCACTTGAAGATATTGGAAAAGGACTCGCTGCTGATCCGGATGACAATACGAGACGCGAACTCTTGTATAATGAGATCGTAGCCTATGAGATGAAGCTGGAATTTGATACAGCAAAGGTTAAGGCAGAATCCTTTGTAGAGAACTATCCGGACGATGAAGACGGAAAACGGGAACATGCATTTTTAAGCACCAGATAGTCAGGAGAACGGATTTGGGAGATACAGCAGGATTTAAAATAGAAGAGATAGAAGAACGTGTCATTCTGGTTGCTGTCTGTACCGGGCAGGAGGATGATACAGAGCAGTCCGTGGATGAATTACAGGAACTGGCTAAAACTGCCGGTGCGATCACAGTTGGAAAAGTAATCCAGAACAGAGAACAGATCCATCCGGGAACTTATATTGGAAAAGGAAAGATTGAAGAAGTACGGGCACTGGCAGAACAGGTGAGTGCAACCGGTATTATCTGTGATGATGAATTATCACCTGCACAGATGCGTAATCTGGAACAGGAACTTGATATTAAGGTCATGGACCGTACACTGATCATCCTTGATATCTTTGCTGCCAGGGCGTCAACGAGTGAAGGAAAGATTCAGGTAGAGCTTGCACAGCTGGAGTACAGACGAGCAAGACTCATCGGTTTGGGCAATTCGCTTTCCCGTCTTGGAGGCGGTATCGGTACCAGAGGACCTGGTGAGAAGAAGCTGGAGATGGACAGACGTCTGATCAATAAGCGAATCGCACAGCTGAATCGAGAACTGGCTGAGGTGAAAAGACACAGAGAAGTAACAAGAAGTAAAAGAGCAGCAAAGTCTACTGCAGTTGCAGCAATCGTAGGTTATACCAATGCAGGAAAGTCTACTTTACTAAACAAGCTTACCGGTGCAGGTGTTCTGGAAGAAGATAAGCTTTTTGCTACACTGGATCCAACCACAAGAATGGTAGAACTTCCGACCGGACAGGAGATGTTACTGACAGATACGGTAGGATTTATCCGTAAATTGCCGCATCATCTGATCGATGCTTTCCGAAGTACACTGGAAGAAGCGAAGTATTCCGATGTGATCCTTCATGTTGTGGATGCATCGAATCCACAGATGGAACAGCAGATGTATGTGGTCTATGATACATTAAAGACACTGGGTATTCAGGATAAGACAGTTTTTACGTTGTTTAATAAGCAGGATAAGCTGCAGACAAGGGAACGCCTGAAAGATCTGAAAGCACAGAAGACCTTTCTGATCTCGGCAAGGACCGGAGAAGGACTGGAGGAAGTAAAAAAAGAACTGGAAGAATTGCTGAATGAGAAGAATGTACTCATTGAACGACTCTATGATTATAAGGATGCCGGATGTATTCAGTTGATACGAAAGTATGGTCAGCTATTGGAAGAAGAATACCGTTCAGAAGGAATATATGTAAAGGCATACGTTCCGATGGAAATTTATGGCGCTGTCACGCCATAGCGATAAAGTGTTAAAGCGAAAATACGAAATCGTATTGACTTTTTCGCATGAAAAATGTATAATGTGCCTCGTAGTTGTGTTTTGAGTAATATAAATTTATTACTTATTTATTTATTATGGAGGTACCAGTATGAACAAAGGTACAGTAAAGTGGTTCAACGCAGAAAAGGGTTATGGATTTATCACCGGCGAAGATGGGGCAGACGTATTCGTTCATTTCTCAGCAATCCAGTGTGAAGGCTTCAAGTCCCTTGAAGAGGGACAGGCTGTTTCTTACGATTTAACTGAAGGCGCACGCGGAATGCAGGCTGCTAATGTTGTTAAATTATAGACCAGACTAGTAATCTAAAAAGCGTAATGGAAAAACTCCCCATTGAAAAATGGGGAGTTTTTTTGTAAAAATATATATGATAATGCCAATGACTGTAAACAGAGGGGAACTCTATAATGAATATAATATATGAAGATAATGCAATACTTGTAATCGAAAAAGAGGCGGGGATTGCGGTTCAGAATGCTTCCTTTGGGAAAAAAGATCTGGAAAGCATGATTAAGACGTATCTGTTTGAAAAAGAGGGGAAAGCGAATCCATATCTTGGTCTGATTCATCGTCTGGATCAGCCTGTTCAGGGCCTTGTTGTATTTGCCAAGAATCAAAATAGCGCTTCCGTCTTGAGTAAACAGCTTCAGGATGGTAGAATGAAAAAGTATTATACTGCGGTAGTATGCTCTGTTCCAGAGAAAAAGGAAGACATGCTGGTGCATTATCTGAAGAAGAATGGCAGAACCAACCTTTCAGAAGTTGTCACAAAGGATACACCGGGAGCAAAAAAAGCGATGCTTCATTATGAAGTGATAGAAGAGAAGAACGGAAAAGCAAAACTTGCAATCGAATTGTTTACCGGACGTCATCATCAGATACGTGTACAGCTTGCAGCAATGGGGATGCCACTTTGGGGAGATCAGAAGTATAATAAGGCAGCAGAGAAGGGACAGACAGTTTCTCTTTGTGCGTCAAGACTGGAATTTATTCATCCGGTCAGCAAAAAGAAGATGAGTTTTACCTGTATACCGCATTTTAGTTTGGAATCATAGGGGAATAGTAATAATATGGAAGATTTACTTGGGCTGCTTGAGCAGTCTATGAATGAGAAGATGCTTCGTGCAACCATAAGCGGCAGGAAGCATGCAGAGATCTCGAATCAAGTCCGGATCCGTCCGGTTAAGATAAAAGAACAGCTTCTCTTTCAGGCAACGACTTCTGACGGAAAGAGAGAATTTCATTCGAATTATTCCAAGGAAGAGATACTGAAGAGAATCGATACCTGGATGAGAGAGGATTATAAGCAGTTTCAGATGGATACAACATCCATGATGATCCAGGCTCTTGTCAATAAGAAGGGAAAAGCAACCATTAAGAAAAAGATGTCACCTGTCAAAAAGGAGGCAAGGGTACTGGATCATAACAGAAAGAAGCGTTATATTCTGGAAGAAGGTGTGCCGGTTCCATTCCTGGTCGATCTTGGCGTTATGACCGAGGATGGAAAGATTGTAAAAGCACGTTATGATAAGTTTCGACAGATCAATCGTTTCCTGGAATTTATCGAAGATATTATTCCGGAACTGGAAAAGGACAGAGAACTTACTATCATTGATTTTGGATGCGGCAAGTCTTATCTTACCTTTGCCATGTACTATTATCTGCATGTGAAAAAGGGACTGGATATCCGGATCATCGGACTGGATCTGAAGGAAGATGTGATTGAGCATTGTCAGGAACTGGCAGATCGGTACGGATATGAGAAGCTGCAGTTCCTTATGGGAGATATCGCAGACTATGAAGGAGTGGATCGGGTTGATATGGTAGTAACCCTGCATGCCTGTGATACAGCTACAGATTATGCAATCCAGAAGTCCCTGAAGTGGGGAGCGAAGGTTATCTTGTCTGTTCCATGCTGTCAGCATGAACTGAATCAGCAGATGTCAAGTGAGATTATGGCTCCGGTATTAAAGTATGGTCTGATACAGGAACGAATGGCCGCACTTCTGACAGATGCACTTCGTGCGAATGTGCTGGAACTGGAGGGATATCAGGTACAGATCCTGGAATTTATCGATATGGAACATACACCAAAGAATATTCTGCTTCGTGCGGTTAAGAATCCGGGCGCCAGAAAAGAGAAAAAGCAGGAAGAAGACATTCTTGCGTGTATGAAACTGTGGGGAGTTGACCCACTTCTGTATCGTTTACAAAGAGGAGGCAAAGATGAAAAGATTTCTGATTAAATTTGTAGTCCTTTTGCTGGTATTTATTGGTTCAATCGGTGTGTTTGCTTATCTTATGGATGATGAGACACTGACATTGACAGAGGATATGTCCAAGTCAACATTACCTCTGATCTATATGCAGTATAAAGATATTGATATGAATCCACTTCATGGTTATGTGAAGGAGATGAAGGTAACAGCTGTAAGAGATACATTAACACCGATCTCAACAGAACGTGAACTGAATATAAAGGTTCAGACATATGGAGCAAAGGTTGATGATATCTACTTTGAAGTGCTTACGATCGATGGAAGTAAGTCGCTGGAGAATACAAAAGTTACGAATTACAAAGTAAAAGAAGGTTATATCACTGCTAAGTTTACTCTGGAGAATAAGATACGTCTGAATCAGGAATATGTTCTGAAGCTGGCTCTGCGTATCGGTGAAAAGTATGTGTATTACTATACAAGAGTTGTTCAGCAGGATAGTCTTCATACCAAGGAATATCTGGATTTCGTGAATATGTTCTCGGAAAAGTGTCTGAATGATGATGCAGATGCACTGGCTGTATATATGGAACCGGAATACGATGTGGAACAGATGAACCTGGCATTTATGGATGTTCATACTACCACGGATCAGCTGCAGTGGGGTAATCTGAAACCACAGATCTATTATAAATCTGTGCCAATGATCAAGGAACTGAATGAGACCACAGCAACGATTCTGCAGGAATACATCATCAGTGCGATGGATGAGAATCAGAAGATGGAACTCTATACGATTCAGGAATATTTCCGTCTGCGTTATGCTGATGAGACAGTTATGCTGCTTGATTTTGAGCGTCATACCAATGAAATCTTTGAACCGGATAATGATGTTATGACAAAGAATGGTATTATTCTTGGTATTACGGAAAAAGATAACTCATTTATCAGCAGCGAGGATAAGAGTTACTTTGCATTTGTACAGGGGTCAGAATTATGGTCCTATAACATGAATAACGGAAAGATGGCACAGGTATTTACCTTCCGTCAGAAAAAGGGAAGTGACTATCGTGATATTTACGGACAGCATCTGATCAGGATCCTTTCCCTTAATAATAACGGTAATATGTTTTTTGTAGTTGCAGGTTACATGAACCGTGGACGTCATGAAGGAGAATGTGGTGTTGCACTCTATCATTATGATGCATCCTCTGGTGCTGTTGAAGAGAAGGTTTTTGTTAATACCGACAGCTCTTTTGATCTTCTGAAAACGGATGTGAAAGAACTTGCCTATGTAACGGATAATCAGCAGTATTTTTATCTCCTCTTTGGTGGTTCAGTATATAAGATCAATCTGCAGACCATGGAGAAAGAAACAATCATCAAGAAGATTAAGCCAGAATGTTCGGAAGGTTCCCGTTCCGGCAAGTATTTTGCATATCTGAAAGAGAACAAGCCATATAATTCAAAGACTATCGTAGTTATGAACATGGATACGGGATCATCTTATGAAGTATCCTGTAAGAAGAAGGAACGACTTCGTATGCTGGGATTTTTGAATGAGTCTCTGGTTTACGGTGTTGCGAAAAAGAACATGATCGACGCAGAGAATGAAGGGGATGAGGTATTCCCTATGGAGACTGTCATTATCCTGAATGAACACGGCGAACGTGTGAAAGAATATGGAGAAAAAGGTTATTATGTAACAGGTGGTGAGATCTCGGATAAACTGCTTACTATGCAGCGTATTACAAAGAATGGAAAAGGCTGGGCAGCAGCCAAAGAAGATCATATTATTGATAATACGGTTGAGGATTCGGCAATCGGAATAACTACTATCATTTCTCCTAGAAAAGAGACAGAGATCCTATTGCTTCTTGGAGATGATGTGACACCTCCTAAACCACAGGTTGTAAGAAGCCGAATGGTAATCAACGATCAGCCAAGAGAGGTCGCAGTATCTGCAAAAGAGTCCGATGAAGAATACTATTATGTATATGCCAAGGGAAGGCTGGATCATATCTATGAACATGCTAATAAGGCAATCGTGGAAGCGGATGCTTTGTTTGGTGTAGTAGTAGATAAGAAACAGGAATATATCTGGGAACGTGGTAACAGAGCAGATGAAGTGAATATTCCACTGACTGCAATTCCGGAGTGTATTCTTTCCGGTTCTATGGATATCGAGTATCTGCAGGAACAGCTTCCGGATAAAAAGGTGCTGAATCTTGCAGGATGTGTAATGAATGAGATTCTTTACTTTATCAGTGCAGGAAATCCTATCATAGCACATACAATTGATGGGGTACGTATCCTGACAGGTTACGACCAGTGGGGAAATATCAGATATTACCAGCCAGGTGCAGAGGAGACTTACTTGTTAAGTGATGAAGATTCTCTGGAATTATTTGAAAAATCAAACAATATCTTTATCGGTTTTCTGGATAAGTATCGAGAATAGGAGAATGATATGAGCGGAATAGAAATTATGGAAGTATTAAAAGCAATTCTTTTTGGTATTGTGGAAGGTATCACAGAATGGCTGCCGATCAGCAGTACCGGACATATGATTCTTCTGGATGAATTTGTAAAATTACAGGCATCCGAGGAATTTATGTCAATGTTTCTTGTAGTGATCCAGTTAGGGGCGATCCTTGCGGTTGTATTGCTGTTTTTCCCGAAATTGTGGCCATTTTCCATAAAGAGAAAGTTTTTTATAAAGACAGAGACCTTCTCCATGTGGTTTAAGATCATGGTAGCCTGTATTCCTGCAGCAATCGTTGGAATCCTGTTTGATGAACAGTTAGAAGCTATTTTTTATAACTATATGACGGTAGCTATGGCACTGATCGTTTTTGGTGTGCTCTTTATCATTATCGAGATTCAGAATAAGAATATGAAGATAAAGGTAAGCTCTATTGCAGAACTGACTTATCCGATGGCAATCTGGATTGGAGTATTTCAGCTGATTGCGGCAATATTCCCTGGAACATCAAGATCAGGCGCAACGATTCTTGGTGCACTGATGATTGGTATCTCAAGAACGGTGGCGGCAGAGTTCACATTCTTCCTGGCGGTTCCTGTTATGATGGGGGCAAGCCTTCTTAAGATCCTGAAGTTTGGCTTTGTGTTTACAACAAGTGAACTTGTGATCCTCCTGGTTGGAATGATTGTTGCATTTATCGTTTCTGTTATTGTAATCAAGTGGCTGCTGTCCTATATCAGAAAGAACAGTTTTATTATCTTTGGCTTTTATCGTATAGTTCTTGGTGGTCTGGTGCTGGCATATTTTTGGACGAAATAGGTGAAATTATATGAAGATTTTGTTACCGGAAAAGGTGAGCAGAATTATTGAAAAACTGGAAGCGGAAGGCTATGAGGCTTTTGCAGTAGGAGGATGTGTAAGAGACAGTGTTCTGGGACGTGTTCCGGCAGACTGGGATATTACTACATCAGCAAAACCCGAACAGGTGAAGGAGATATTTCCATATACGATCGATACCGGAATCCAGCATGGAACGGTAACTGTTATGATAGAACATGATGGCTTTGAGGTTACTACTTATCGTATCGATGGGGAATACCGTGATGCCAGACATCCGGAATCCGTGTGCTTTACATCGGATCTTTCAGAGGATCTGCGCAGGCGTGATTTTACGATCAATGCTATGGCATACAATGACAGGGTAGGTCTTGTGGATATCTTTGATGGTATCGGTGATCTGGATCGGGGGATCGTACGCTGTGTGGGGGAAGCGAAGGAACGTTTTGAAGAAGATGCACTTCGAATCCTGCGGGCAGTTCGTTTTGCAGCCCAGCTTGGATTTGAGATTGATCTGGATACCAGAAAGGCAGCAACTCTTCTGGCGGATAATCTGTCACATATCAGTGCAGAACGAATCCAGACGGAATTAATTAAGCTTTTGGTTTCACCACACCCGGAGCTGATGAGAACAGCCTGGGAGCTTGGACTTACCAAGGTTTTCCTTCCGGAATTTGATGTATGTATGGAAACCGCACAGAATACACCACATCATATGTACAGTGTTGGAGAACACACGCTGAAGAGTATGGAATTCGTAGATGCGGATAAAGTATTAAGACTTACCATGCTGTTTCATGATTTTGGAAAACCGCAGGCGAGAACTGTGGAGAATGGAAGAGACCATTTTAAAGGACATCCGCAGATTAGTATGGAGATGACAGAAACGATCATGCGAAGACTGAAGTTTGATCGTGATACTATGGATAAAGTAAAGATTCTGGTACGTTACCACGATACCAGGCCTCTGACTGAGAAGAAATATGTCCGAAGACTGATGAATAAGGTTGGAGAAGAGCTGTTTCCAAAGTTTCTGCAGGTGGCAGGGGCAGATACACTTGCACAGAGTGATTACAGAAGATTGGAAAAACTGCTTGCTCTGGACCGCGCTGCAATACTCTATGAAGAGATCATAAAAGACAAAGAATGTTTTAACCTAAAGGATCTGGCAGTAACCGGTAAGGATCTGATACAGGCAGGAATGAAGCCTGGAAAAGAGATTGGTGAGATGCTTGGCAGGATGCTGGAGGATGTTCTTGATGAACCGGAGCATAATTTAAAAGAATATCTGCTGAAGCGGTATTTGGAGCAATCCCCTTGACAAACAATGCGTGTCATATTATAAATATCAGTGTGACTTTGACACAGATAAATGAAAGTCAGATTGAAAGCTAGAATTTATTTCGGAGTATAAGTACTGAGGAGGAATAATCATGAATAAAACAGAATTAATTGCAGCAATTGCTGAGAGAACAGAATTAACAAAGAAGGATGCTGAACTTGCATTAAAGGCATTTACAGAAGTTGTTGAAGAAGAATTAAAGAAGGGTGAAAAGATCCAGTTAGTTGGATTTGGTACATTCGAAGTATCTGAAAGAGCAGAAAGAACAGGAAGAAATCCACAGACAGGTGAGACAATGCAGATTGCTGCATCTAAGACACCTAAGTTCAAAGCAGGTAAAGCATTAAAGGATGCTATCAACGCATAATTAGCTGATATTATGAACGTGGTCGTGGACAGAGCTTTTTGCTCTGTCCATTTTATACTATGTATAATTGTGATTCAGGAGGTTGGAATGAGACTGGATAAGTTTTTAAAAGTATCGAGATTGATCAAGAGAAGAACAGTTGCCAATGAGGCTTGTGATGCAGGACGTGTTCTGGTGAATGATAAAGTTGCGAAGGCCTCCGTGAATATAAAAGTTGGGGATGTGATTGAGATTCAGTTCGGAACCAGGAATGTTAAGGTTGAAGTACTGGATGTGCAGGAGACTGTGAAAAAGGATGCAGCACAGGAGTTGTTCCGCTATATCTAAGGGGGAAACATAGATGGCTAAGAAGAAAAGAAGATCAAAGGGCGTAAGCTTTATTGAGAAAGCTTTGATTATTGCTGTTTCTGTGGTTTTGATCGTCTTTCTCGTTACACAGAGCCAGAAACTGGAGAATAGGAATAAAGACTATGTTCAGAGACTGGATAATCTTGAGAAGGACATTACCAAAGAGGAAAAACGAAAAGAAGAACTGGAAGAGATGGAGTCTGATATTCAGACACCAGAGTATGCAGGGAAGATAGCCAAAGACCGTCTTGGGCTGGTGGGAGAGGACGAAGTAATCTTTCGTCCGGAGCAATAAAACTATTGACAGAATTTAAGATATTTGATATTATAATTTTGTTGTGGCGGAATAGCTCAGTTGGCCAGAGCACACGGTTCATACCCGTGGTGTCGAGAGTTCGAATCTCCCTTCCGCTATTAAAAAGAGGATTGCAGTTTGCAATCCTCTTTTTTAATTTCCGGTTAAAAGTTTGATGAACAGAAGAGCTAAAACAACGATAACGATTGGACGGATTACTTTGATTCCGTTCTTCATAACAAGACCGCTTCCGATATAATGTCCGGACAGGCAGAAGACTGCGCCGGCAAGGCCATACAGAATATTCACATTACCGGTAAACAGGTAGGTGAAAAGCGCAGCGATATTGGAAGAAAGGTTAATCAGTTTTACGTTACCGGAAGCTGTCTTGGAATCCAGGTGTCCGATGCGGGTAAGGAGAAGGAAAAGGAAAGTGCCTGTACCAGGTCCGTAAAAGCCATCATAAAGACCTATGAGGAAAGAACCAAAGCATACAATAAAGAAGAGAAAACCTTCCGGGGTAATGCCGGTCTCTTCTGTTTGTTTCTTATCGGTAAGTACACAGATGGCAACGATTGGAAGTGCAAACAACATAACCTTTTTCAGAATTGCGTCATCTGTTAAAAGATTAAGCCTTGCTCCAAGAAAAGAACCAATAAGGGCTACAAGGATTGTCGGGATAGCAAGCTTCTTATTGAAATAACCATTCTTACAATATCTTGTGGTAGATACTGTGGTTCCAATGGTGGAAGATAACTTGTTAGAACCGATGGCAATGTGTGCAGGAAGTCCGGACAATAAAAAAGCCGGAAGTGAGATTAGTCCGCCACCGCCTGCGATAGAATCCACCAGACCTGCTAAAAAGGTCAGGGGACAGATAATGAGAAAAGGAATGATGTTCATTTTCGATACTCCTTCTTTTTTCTTCCTAATCTAGCATATAGAATAAAAAAAGTCTAGGTACACAAGGAAAGAAAAGGGAATAACAACTTGCACCAAAGGAAAGAATGGGCTATACTAATAAATTATATTGACATGAAACGAGGAGTGAAAAAATGGATTTGATTACTGTAAGAGAAATATATAGAAATAGAGAACAGTACCTGAATACAGAGATCAGTGTCGGCGGATGGGTTAGAAGTGTTCGTGATTCTAAGACTTTTGGCTTCCTGGTTCTTCATGATGGTACATTCTTTGAGACACTGCAGATTGTATTTTCTGCTGATAAGATTGCGAACTTTGCAGAGATTGCCAAGCTGAATGTAGGTGCAGCTGTTATCGTAAAAGGTACTCTGGTACCAACACCACAGGCAAAGCAGCCATTTGAGATCCAGGCAGAATCTGTTGAGGTTGAAGGTGTATCTGCACCGGATTATCCACTTCAGAAGAAGAGACATGGTGTTGAGTTCTTAAGAACAATTTCACACTTACGTCCAAGAACCAACATGTTTCAGGCAACTTTCCGTGTACGTTCTCTGGCAGCATATGCGATTCATAAGTTCTTCCAGGAGAGAGATTTCGTATATGTTCATACACCACTGATCACAGGAAGTGACTGTGAAGGTGCAGGTGAGATGTTCCAGGTTACAACACTTGATCTGAAGAATATTCCATTGACAGAAGATGGCAAGGTTGATTTTTCACAGGATTTCTTTGGTAAAGCAACCAACCTGACAGTAAGTGGTCAGCTTAACGGTGAGACATATGCACAGGCATTCCGCAATATCTATACATTCGGTCCAACTTTCCGTGCTGAAAACTCTAATACAACACGTCATGCGGCAGAATTCTGGATGATCGAGCCAGAGATCGCATTTGCAGATCTTGAGGATGATATGCTCCTTGCAGAATCTATGATCAAGTATATCATCAATTATGTTATGGAGAATGCACCGGAAGAGATGCAGTTCTTTAACTCGTTTGTTGATAAGGGTCTGATCGAACGTCTGAACCATGTAGCAAACTCTGAATTTGGTCGTATCACATATACAGAGGCAGTTAAGCTTCTGGAAGAGCACAATGATGAATTTGATTATAAAGTAAGCTGGGGATGTGATCTTCAGACAGAACATGAAAGATATCTTACAGAGAAGATCTTCAAGCGCCCTGTATTCGTTACAGATTATCCAAAGGAGATCAAGGCGTTCTACATGAAGCTGAATGAAGATGGAAAGACTGTTGCAGCTATGGACTGTCTGGTACCTGGAATCGGTGAGATCATTGGTGGTTCTCAGCGTGAAGACAGTTATGAGAAACTGATTACACGTATGCAGGAACTTGGACTTAAGGAAGAAGACTATGGTTTCTATCTTGATCTTAGAAAGTACGGTTCTACACGTCACGCAGGATTTGGTCTTGGATTCGAAAGATGTGTTATGTATCTTACTGGTGTAGGCAATATTCGTGATGCTATTCCATTCCCAAGAACAGTAGGTAACTGCGATCTTTAATCAGAAAGGAAATAACATGCCAGAAAAGATTATGGTAGTTGATGATGAGAGGGAGATTACAGATGTAATCGCCCTCTATCTGAAAAATGAGAATTTTGATGTAATTAAGTGTTATAATGGTAAGGATGCGCTGAATGCGGTTGAGAATGATACACCGGATCTGGCAATACTGGATGTTATGATTCCGGATGTGGATGGATTTACGATTCTGCAGAAGATTCGTGAAAAGTACATGTTCCCTGTCATTATGCTGACAGCAAAGACAGAGTATATGGATAAGATCAATGGACTTACACTCGGCGCAGATGATTATATCGAGAAGCCGTTTAATCCATTGGAGCTTATGGCGCGTGTAAAGGCGCAGCTGAGAAGATTTACAAAGTACAATGAGGGGATGAAGACAACAGAAGATGTGATTGATTTTGGCGGACTCGTTATGAACCGCAGCACACATGAATGTACTTTCAATGAACAGGAACTGGTTTTAACTCCGATAGAGTTCGATATTCTCTGGATTCTTTGCGAGAATAGAGGACAGGTAATCAGTTCGGAACAGTTATTTGAACGTGTATGGCATGAGACATATTACAAACAGAGTAATAACACAGTCATGGTACATATCCGTCACCTTCGCGAGAAGATGAGTGGACCTACAGGTAAATCAGATTTTATTAAGACTGTATGGGGAGTAGGTTATAAGGTTGACAAGTAATTACAGAAGATTAAAAAGGGCAATTCTGATAAGAACCGGTATGGTAGCGATATTTACATTTATAATCGGGGAGGGAATTGTCCATTTTTTCATTGACGGAGTATTTCAGGATCTGTTTACAGAACTGATGATCCGTATCTTTACAAAGATGAATATGGATGAAGCAACGGCAGACATGCTGTATGGAAAGATCTTTATGGATCATAAGATGATCTTTCTTGGAATCGGTTTCTGTATGTTGTTTCTATGGTTTTATAATTTTCAGGTGAAGCGTATGCTTCATTATCTCACTAATGTAGAAAAAGCAATCGATACGATTCGTGATGATAATGAAGAACCGGTACATCTTGTTCCGGAGTTAAAGCCTCTGGAAGATAAGCTGACATCTGTGAAGATGAATCTGCGTCGAAAAGAGAATATGCGAGCAGTAGAAGAGCAGAGAAAGAATGATCTGGTAGTTTATCTTGCCCATGATCTGAAGACACCACTGACTTCTGTAATCGCTTATCTGACGATGCTGGATGGGCAAAAAGAGATGTCAGAGGAAGACAGGGTGAAATATACTCATATTACCCTGGAAAAAGCGACTCGTCTTGGTGAACTGATTAACGAGTTTTTTGAGATTACCCGTTTCAATCTTCAGGATATCGTTCTGAATAAAGAAGAACTGAATCTTTCCTTTATGCTGGAGCAGCTGGCAGATGAAAGCTATGGTGTGCTTGGCGCAAAGTATCTTACCTGTAGTGTGGATGCAGAAGAGGATCTGATCCTTCAGGGAGATCCGGATAAGCTTGCAAGAGTATTCGACAATCTTTTGCGAAATGCGATATCATATAGTTATACCGATACAGAGATCAGCATAGAGGCAAAAAGAGTCGACAATGATATCGTAATCAAGTTCCGCAATCAGGGACATCAGATTCCGGAACAAAAGCTGGAGTCTATTTTTGAGAAGTTCTATCGTGTGGATAATGCACGTTCAAGCAAGACCGGTGGAGCCGGACTTGGGCTTTCCATTGCAAAGCGTATTGTTGAACTGCATGGAGGAACTATATCGGCAGATAGTGACTGGAATTATACTACATTTACGGTTTTACTTCCAATTGAACAGAAGGATAGGGGAATCCGTCTGACAGAGAATAAAAAAGAGAATGGAGTAAGATTCCGCCGCAGAAGAAGATAGGAGGTGTTACTATTTCAGCGAAGAAATCAAACAAGAAGAAAAATTCCTTTGGTAATGTGATAAGTACCATGCTTTTGATTATTTCCATCTGTGTATTTGCTTATGCCGCATATCAGCTTGTCATGATCTATATGGCATATAAGACTGGTGCAGATGAGTATAAGGAACTTAGAGAACTGGTCAGTACTGAGAAGATCATCCGTTCATCGGATGATGTAGAAGATGAGGATGATGAGGAAGCGTGGGAAGATAAAGATAATAAACGTAAGCAGTTGATGCAGGTTATGGAGAATCCTGTAGATTTTGACACTCTTTGCAGTATTAACAGTGATGTTATAGGCTGGTTGGAGATGGAAGCGATTCCATCCATCAGTTATCCGATGGTTCAGGGAAAGGACAATGATTATTACCTTCATAGAACCTTCCAGAGAACAGATAATTTTGCAGGATCTATTTTTATCGATTACATGAATAAGAAAGATTTTTCAGATCATAATACCATTATTTACGGACATAATATGAAAGATGGATCAATGTTTGGTAGTCTGAAGAATTATCGTGATCCGAATGTATATGATAAGAGTTCATATTTCTGGATCTATACTCCGGATTATATCTATAAGTATCAGATCACTACGTTTGAAGAAGTGGCGTACAATAGTCCTGCATATCAGATTGTCTTTGATACGAATGAAGAATTCATTGAATATCTTTACCGGATGCAGGATATGTCGGAAAAGAGAACCGGTGTGGAACTGAGTTCGGATGATCAGATCGTTACCTTATCAACCTGTACTGGTAATGAAGCTACCAGATTTATCGTACAGGGAAAGAAGATTGAGACATATCGCTCCATTCCAAAAGCAGGAGGCTATGGAGAATAAGGAAAGTGAGGGACAATATGCAAAAAGAGATAGAAACCTTACAGAAGTGGATACAGGAAAGTAAGAATGTTGTGTTCTTTGGCGGTGCAGGAGTTTCTACAGAAAGTGGAATCCCGGATTTTAGAAGCACAGATGGTTTATATCATCAGCAGTATAAATATCCACCGGAGACGATACTGAGTCATAGCTTTTTTATGCGCAATACAGAGGAGTTTTATCGTTTCTACAGACAGAAGATGCTCTGTCTGGATGCAAAGCCGAATATGGCGCATAAACGCCTTGCAGAGTGGGAAGAAAAGGGACATGTGAAGGCTGTTATTACGCAGAATATTGATGGACTTCATCAGGCAGCAGGAAGCAAGGAAGTACTGGAACTCCACGGAAGCGTGCTTCGCAATAACTGTATGCGCTGTGGAAAGTTTTATGATGCAGAATATATTCTGAATTCAAAGGATATTCCAAGATGTACCTGTGGCGGAGCGATCAAGCCGGATGTTGTCCTTTACGAAGAAGGTCTGGACGATGAGGTTATCAGACGTTCTATCCAGCATATATCAACAGCAGATGTTCTGATCATCGGTGGAACTTCCCTTGTCGTTTATCCGGCAGCAGGGCTTGTTGATTACTTTAAGGGGGATCATCTTGTTGTTGTGAATAAGAGTGTAACCTCCAGAGATAAGTATGCGGATCTTGTTATTGCAGACAGCATCGGAACAGTATTCGGAGGCATTGACATCAAGTGAGCACAGAAAAGTTAATCTATGAAGTCGGCGATGTTGTAAAACTGAAAAAACCACATCCATGCGGCAGTCAGGAATGGGAGATCCTGCGCGTTGGAGCAGACTTCAGACTGAAGTGTGAAGGGTGTGGACACCAGATCATGGTGCCAAGAAAGACCATTGAAAAAAGCACAAAAGAGCTGAAAAAAGCTTCGAAAAATGCTTGAAATCAGGGAGATCCTGTGCTATAGTATCTAATTGTGATATGTTTAAATTCCTTGCTCCTTTTTCGGGAAGGGGCCAGAGACCATAAGGAGGTGCAAAAACGCATGAACAAGTATGAATTAGCAGTTGTTGTCAATGCAAAGATTGAGGACGACGCAAGAACAGCTACTGTAGAAAAAGTGAAAGAGTATATCACTCGTTTCGGCGGTACTATTACGAACGTAGATGAATGGGGCAAGAAGAAACTTGCTTATGACATTCAGAAGATGAGCGAAGGCTTTTACTACTTTATTCAGTTCGATGCAGATGCTACATGCCCAGCAGAGCTTGAACGTCGTGTTCGTATTATGGAAAACGTTCTCAGATATTTGTGTGTTAGACAGGACGCATAGTATAAAGGGAGATCATAATGAATAAAGTTATTTTAATGGGTCGTTTAACTCGTGACCCGGAAGTTCGTTACTCAGCTGGACCAAGTGGTACAGCAGTTGCAAGATATACACTTGCAGTTGATCGTAGATTCCGTAGAGATAATGAAGCTACAGCTGATTTCATTCAGTGTGTTGCATTTGGAAAGAGTGCAGAATTCGCAGAGAAGTATTTCCGTCAGGGTACTAAGATCGCAATCACCGGTCGTATTCAGACAGGAAGCTATACGAATAATCAGGGCGCTAAAGTCTATACAACAGATGTTGTAGTAGAAGAACAGGAATTTGCTGAAAGTAAGAATGCATCCGGCATGTCAGCAGAGGGCGGCTTTACAGCAGCACCAGCACCAGCTCCAAGAGCAGCAGCGCCAGCTCAGGCGTCT
Source organism: Marvinbryantia sp. (assembly GCA_045598185.1). GTDB lineage: Bacteria > Bacillota > Clostridia > Lachnospirales > Lachnospiraceae > Marvinbryantia. Next base: position 27,180 of record JAZLLO010000133.1, on the reverse strand, counting down.
AATGCTATTGCAGAAGGTTTCATGAATATACCGGATGGTATTGATGAGGAGCTGCCGTTTAACTAGAATTTCGATAGGAGGTAAGAATCATGGCTTACAATAGAAGTGATAGAAACGACTCTCCAATGAAGAGAAGAGGCGGCCGCAGAAGAAAGAAAGTTTGTGTTTTCTGTGGTAAAGAGAATAATGAAATCAGTTACAAAGATACAGCAAAGTTAAAGAAGTACGTTTCTGAAAGAGGAAAGATCCTTCCAAGAAGAATCACAGGTACATGTGCAAAGCATCAGAGAGCTCTTACATCAGCAATCAAGAGAGCAAGACACGTTGCACTTATGCCATACGTACAGGATTAATTTTAAGAGTATTAAGATTGATATTAATGGGTTGTCACAATGGCAACCCATTTTTTGATGATGCCAGGGTCAAAAGGTCATGTGTTTCATGCTTGCATGAAAAAACATGACTTTGGGACCCGTAAAAACATGAGAAAGTAGCCATTTTCGTAAGAAAATGTGCGGATTTCGAATGTTTTAGGATTTCGAAAGCATGAAATGCGGAGAAATCCGTGGCATCATTTTAACAGTAGGATAGTAATATGGAAAAGAAAACGATATACAGAAGTATTATTTATATTGCAGGATTGCTGATCCTGGCTATGGGACTGGTGCTGTATACAAAGGCAGGACTTGGTGTTTCATCGATCATGTCGGTTGCATTCTGCGTATCAGAGATTACGGGAATCACTTTTGGTGATACAACACTTGTATGGTATTGCGTACTCATACTGATACAGATGATCATTCATCTGAAGATTATTGAAAAGAAGCGATTAAGAACAATATTGATATCTGATGCGCTTCAGTTTGTATTAAGCCTTATATTCTCAAGATTTGTAAATTTGTTCGGAGCACTGTTCCCAACAGCAGAGCAGCTTGCACCAGGTAATTTCCCTGTTAAACTACTGATACTTATGATGGCGCTGGTACTGACAGGATGCGGTGCTGCGATGTCGCTGGATGTCCGACTTATCCCAAACCCTGGAGATGGTGTTGTACAGGCTTTTAGTGACCTTACCGGAAAGAGTGTGGGATTTATGAAGAACTGCGCTGATATCTGTTGTGTAATCATTTCGTGCACGATAGGATTACTTCTGGCACACCGAATTGTGGGTGTTGGTATAGGTACAGTGCTTGCGATGATTATAGTCGGTAGAGTTGTAGCGTTATTTAATCATTTTTATCTCGCTAAGATTAAGGCACTATTATAGTTGAAGGTTAATAAAATGGAAAAGAAAACGATATACAGAAGTATTATTTATATAATAGGATTGCTGATTCTGGCTATGGGGCTGGTTCTCAATACAAAGGCAGGACTTGGTGTCTCACCGATCATATCAGTTGCATTCTGTGCATCTGAGTTGACAGGAATCAGTTTTGGAGATACTACACTTGCATGGTATAGTGTGCTTGTATTGGTTGAGATGATCATTCATTTGAAGATCGTAGAAAAGAAACGTTTAAAGAAAGTGCTGATAACCGATGCACTCCAGATTGTATTAAGTTTGATATTCACAAGATTTGTGAATCTTTTCGGCTCACTGTTCCCGACAGCAGAACAGCTTGCCCCAGGTAATCTTGGGGTCAAAATCATGGTATTACTTATGGCGATTGTGCTGACAGGGTGTGGTGCAGCCATGTCACTGGATGTACGTATTATCCCAAACCCTGGTGATGGCATTGTACAGGTGGTCAGTGATCTTCTGGGAAAGAGCGTAGGACTTATGAAGAACTGCGTTGATATCAGTTGTGTAACGATTACCTGTATAGTAGGAATGCTCCTGGCACATCGCATTATCGGTGTAGGTATCGGTACCGTGATGGCGATGATCCTGATCGGAAGAATCGTAGCGATATTCAACCATTTCTATCTTGCCAAGATCAAGGCATTAATGTAGTTGGATGGAGGGGGTACGACAGCTCTTTCATTCCCAAATCCAGAAAGAACAGTTAATAATCATTATAAAAAGAAGATATAGGACCTACACGGAAACACGTCACCTTACCTCGCTCACCTTCAGTTTCAATCTGAGCGCTCTCCATCGCGATAGAAGCGTTTGCTCTTACGAGCGCTCATGAAATTTGGTGAGCTCAGGCGGTTCCTACCGTTTCCTTTGCAGGCTCCTATACTTCTTTTTATTTTGAACTTCGACGATGTTCTTTCAGGATTTTTCGCCAAGCCCGCGGCCAATGAAAGAGCTGTCTGACACTGGGGTACGGTAGATAATATAATCTGACGCTACCTTGTAGAAGAAGAAGCGACACTACCATTAATTGGCCGCGGGCTTGGCGAGAAGCAAAAACAGATGATTTTCTCTGCGTAGAGTGCTGTACAATATACAAGGTGTTCGACCGAAAACAGTTCAGGCGCGCTTTTTGCGGAGGAGAAATCCGTTCACGGAGACTCGGCGCGAAGGCTTTCCTGAGCGGCGTTAGTCGTAGTAGAACTAGTTCTCCAGAGCTTTGCGCCGTTTTCGGTGAACACCTTGTATAGGTACAGCTATGTAACCTAATTGAAAATCTGTTTTTGTCAGGGATAATTAATGGGAGGTGTCATTCAACACCTCCCTCTTATTTGTGAATATTTGCGAATTTCGTGAACTGTGGCAGCCATGCCAGTTCTATGGTTCCGATGGAACCGTTTCTTTGTTTAGCGATGATGATCTCTGCAACATTCGGTCTAGCGGTATCCTTATTGTAATAGTCATCACGGTAGATGAACATTACAACGTCGGCATCCTGCTCAATTGCTCCGGATTCTCGAAGGTCGGAGAGCATTGGTCTGTGTTCAGGTCTTTGTTCTACTGCTCGGCTGAGCTGTGACAACGCTACTACCGGAACACCAAGTTCTCGGGCGATCGCTTTCAGTGAACGGGAGATTTCTGAGATCTCCTGCTGACGGGACTCGCTGTGACGGCCGGAAGTCATAAGCTGCAGGTAGTCAATAATGATGATGCCAAGATTCTGATCCATCTTGAACTTACGACATTTACTTCGAAGCTCGCTGATAGAGATACCAGGAGTATCATCAATGATCAGATTGGACTTACCGATAACACCTGCACCTTCGATAAGCTTGGACCAGTCTTCATCTGTAAGATTACCGGTACGGATCGACTGGGAATCAACACGGGATTCCAGGGAAAGGAGACGGTTTACCAACTGCTCCTTTGACATTTCCAGACTGAATACAGCAACGGTCTGATTCTCGCGAAAAGCCATATGCTGGGCGATATTAAGAACGAAAGCTGTCTTACCCATAGATGGACGTGCAGCGATCAAAATCAGGTCAGAAGGCTGAAAACCTGCTGTTTTGTAATCAAGATCGATAAAGCCGGTTGCGATACCTGTAACATTCCCCTTCGTCTTTGATGCCATTTCAATCTTATCCAGAGCATTCAATACTACTTCTTTGATAGGAACGAACTCACCTGTAGTGTTCTGCTGGATAATATCAAAAATCTGCTTCTCCGCCTTGCCAAAGATATCCTCCAGACTTTCTTTTCCAGAATAACAGTCATTGGCAAGACCTTCCGTGGTATGGATCAGTTTACGAAGCATAGCCTTATCGTGCACAATGTTCGCATACTGTCGTACATTGGTGGAAGTATAGAGGGTATTCAGAATATCCTTCATGAATTCCAGACTAGCTATCTCAGGAGGAACATCTTTTTCCTTAAGACGATCCTGTAAGGTAACAAGATCTACAACTTTTCCTTCATTATAGAGCTCTACCATAGTATCAAAGAGAACTCCATACTGTTTCTGATAAAAATCTTCACTGCTCAGTATCTCAGAAGCAGCCATAATGGCATCGGCATCCATGATCATGGAACCGATTACCGACTGTTCTGCTTCCGGACTGTGCGGCAATACTCTTTTGATCAGAGATTCTTCCATAGTATCTACAGATCCTTTCTATTAAGAAAAGTAAGAATTAAGCTTCTTTTACAGTAACCTTTAAGCTGGCTGTAACCTGTGGATGCAGCTTAATGGCAACATCTGTGGAACCGATAGATTTGATAGGGTTTGGAAGAACGATCTTCTTTTTGTCGATATCAAGATTAAACTGTTTCTTTGCACCGTCTGCAATTTCCTTAGTAGAGATAGAACCGAATGTTCTTCCGCCTTCTCCAACCTTGATTTCAAGAACAACTTCCTTTTCAGCAAGAACAGCAGCAAAAGCCTTTGCAGCATCAAGCTGTTCCTTTGCAACCTTATCCTGATTTGCCTTCTGCAATTTCAGGTCATTCATGCTCTTTGCATTCACTTCTACTGCGAGCTTCTTTGGAAAAAGGGCATTTCTTGCATAACCATCACTTACAGTTACTGTTTCTCCCTTTTTTCCGAGTGATTTTACATCTGCTAATAAAATTACCTTCATTTTTATTCTCCTTTAAATTGCTTTTTCTTCAATCATTATATCTAAAGTATTCTTTAGCTTGATCATTGCTTCTTCAATAGTTATATCCTTGAGCTGAGCTCCGGCGATATTCATGTGTCCACCGCCGCCAAGACGTTCCATGATGATCTGTACATTTACTTCATCGATAGAACGGGCACTAATGAATATGGTATTGTGATAATTGGAAAGGATAAAAGAAGCTTTTACACCAACCATATTCAATAATTCATTTGCAGCCTGTGCGCCAACAATGGTAGGACTTTCAAGATTCTCACTGTTCAGACTGCCGATTGCATAATATTCACGATACAGAGAAGAATTATAGATAGCTTCTGCACGTGCTTTATAGTCAGTGATATCATTTCGCATCATCTTGCGGACACGGGAAACATCTGCACCACAGCGACGCAGATAAGCAGCAGCTTCAAAAGTACGGATACCTGTCTTGGCAAGGAAATTGTTGGTATCAACAATGATGCCGGCATATACACAATCTGCTTCATTCGAAGGAAGCTTAATACCATCATCAAAATACTGAAGGATCTCAGCGATCATCTCACATGCAGAAGAAGCATATGGTTCAATATAAGAAAGGGTTGCATTCTTAATAACATCGCTTCCCTGACGATGATGGTCAAATACTACGATTGTCTCTGCTCTATCCAGAAGAGCAGGATATTCACTGTTGCTTGGTCTGTTAGTATCGACCACAACCAGGATCGTATGAGAATCCATGATGGAATCGGCCTGAGAATGACTGATAAACATATCCGGTTCATATTCCTTCGAATCATTGAAGATCGAAAGATATGGATGGATAGAATGACTGTTCTTATCGATAAGAATATAAGCGCGTTTGCCCGCATGCTTTGCAGCACGATAAATACCGATGGCAGCACCAAAAGTATCAATATCTGTTACCTTATGTCCCATAATGATAAGATCGTCGCAGGAATTGATAAATTCCAGAAGTGCCTGTGCCTTTACACGGGCACGTACACGTGTATTCTTCTGAATCTGAAGAGACTTGCCACCAAAGTAAGAAAACTGATTCTGATCATTGATAACAGCCTGATCACCACCACGTCCAAGCGCAAGGTCCATTGCCGCATGGGCGAAATTATAATTCTCCAGATAAGTATCACCATTGATACCAATACCGATACTGATCGTGAGCTTCATATCATTTCCCACATTCACAGTCTTAACATCTTCCAGAAGATCGAAACGCGTTTTCTGCATCTCCTGCAGATATTTTTTCTGAATTACAAGATAATATTTATCTTTTTCCAGTTTTTTGACGATACCCTGATATTTACTGATGAATTTGTTGATCTTTCGATCCACAAGGGCAAGCAGAAGAGAACGGCGTACATCATCCATACTATCCAGAACTTCCTCATAATTATCGATATATACAAGACCGACAACTAACTGCTGTTCTTCATTCATACGAATATACTTATTCAGTTCTGTGATATCGTACAGATAAACAGTATATAAGAAGGACTGCTCTTCCGGTACAGAGATCAGATCAGTAGTAGACTGCCATTCATCTATACGGATTCGTTTGATCTCGATGCGATAATCCTTCTCTTCAATGGTAGAGGTCACAGATAAAGTCTGGTCTGCGTGAGGCAGCATGGAAAGCTTGATCTCTTTAATGACATCATTGATGGTACGATTGTAACGAGCATCTTTGTGAAACACATTCTGCATCGCATAATTCATCCAGATGATTCTTCCTTCCACATCCAGAATTCCATATGGAATATCAAAGGTCTCAAGCATATGCCGCTGAATCTGACCATACTGGGATGCAAAAGCTACAAGCTCTTTCATGATAGCGGGTTTGTAGATGAAAAAAAGTACAAAGAAGATACTAAGATAGATCACTGTGAATCCGGCAGCGATCAAGCCTGCTTTTGGACTGACAAAAACAATTACAGCATCCATGATCAACATGAGTATCAGTAAAAAAAGTGGCCATTTCAGATAGAAACGAGCTCGTCCACTCCAGGTTATTTTCTGTTTCATAATTCATCTCCCTAAAAACACAAGAAATGCGCACAATATAACAGACTATAGTATAACACATTTTCATCTTTCAGAAAAGTGAAATCACGATAAATTAGTTTTCATAAAAATAATAAGAGAAATATAAGTTGCAATATGAAACATAATATGATATATTATGTGCATCTTCGGAAAGATGTTCTTGTCTTTCTAAAAGTTATCTGGCGTTTCTGCCATTTTATTCCAACAAAAAACTGAATATGGACCAGGAGGGATGCTTATGAATGTATAAAGCGCAGACTTGAATTGTTAATTTAAAACATAAGGAGGACCTATGAGGAGAATATGGATCGGTCTGGCTGTTGTTATGCTGCTTGGAGTCAGCAGCGGTGTTGTTCTGGCGTATCTGTCAGGAGAAGATCTTGTAGAGAACCATTTTCAGGTAACAGATACCAAGATTGAACTGGAAGAGGAATCTGTGCTGCCGGAAAAGATAGTTCCGGGAAGTGAGATCCGAAAAGTACCAAAGATCAGAAATATATCTAATAGCAGCTGTTACGTAAGAGCGTATTTTCATTTTTCGGATCAGAAGGCCAGGGATTTCTGCGAAGAGATAGAGATCAAAGATGGATGGATTCAAAAGAATGATGGATATTATTACTGGGAAGAGATGCTGCAGCCGGGAGAGGCAACTATGCCTTTATTTGAAAATATTGTGATCCGGAAGGATGCGAAGGAAGAGGATATCACGCAGTTTACGGTTTCTGTTTATGCAGAAGCAGTACAGGTAAATGGGTCTGCCGGGGATTCCTGGGAGATTCTGACTCAGTAACGGAGGAGAAGAGGAAGATGAAAAGAAAACAAGGAATGATGATGCTGGCTATGGCAGGATTTTTGGTTTTAACCGGGACAGGAATCCGGGGAGCATACAGTTATTTTACACAAAAAGAAAGTGTAGCAAATGTATTTACAGTAGGAGATCTTAAAGTTGGACTGAAAGAGACGGAGTGGGATCCACAGGAAGGGGATGGAAAGAATATTCATCCTGGATATACCGTTTATAAGAATCCTACGGTGAAGAATCTGAAAAGCGGGAACAGGGATTCGGAGTCTTGCTATGTGTTAATGCGCGTTAAGGTAACTGATCAGGAAGGAAGGCCAGTTACCGATGAAAAAAGAATGTCTCTGATCCGAAAGACGATTCGATACGATGCATCCTATACGGGAAACTGGAGCAGGAAAGGAAGTGCAAAGGGACTGACAGAAGGAAGAATCCCGGGATATACCCTCGCTGAGATGGAAAAATATCCGATGATCAATCCGCAGTTTGAGGAATTGCCGGACACTTCAGGAGAATGGTTATTTGCTTATAAGGGTACAAAGGATCAGACATTAAAAGAAGAGGAAGAGAAGATACTTTTTACGAATATTGTTATTCCAACGGAATGGACAGAAGAGGAAATGGAACTTGTAGGAGAGTTTCAGCTGGAAATTGTGGCAGAAGCTATTCAGGCGAAAGGTTTTGCGAATCGAGAGGATGCATTTGAGGCGCTGAGAACACAGAAGTAAGGAGCAGCTATGAAAAAAGGAAAAAAATGGAAAGAACTTTCCATTGCTTTGATGGGAATTGGCAGTTCTTTTCTTTTAGGTGCAGGAGTTCTCGGATACTGGAAACAGACCGGAAATACGCTGAATATTCTGAGTACAGCATCATTTCAGAATAAGATCGTCGAAGAATACAAGACTCCGGAACCAATCATCCCGGGTGATCAGGTAGAAAAAATCGTAAATGTATCCAATACCGGGAATGTGGATTCTCTGATACGGGTTGCTGTGAAGAAGGCATTTGGAGATGAGCAGAAAGATGGCACTTTTCTTGCAGATACTTCTCTTGATCCTAAGGTAATTGATATTAATTATTCGGATACCTGGTGGGAAAAAGGAAACGATGGATATTTCTATTATAAAGATATTCTGAAAGCAGGACAAACGACAAGAGAACCTTTGATGCGAAGATATAAATTCTCAGAGAAAGCCGGGAATGAATATAAAGGAAAGAAAGCAAGAATCATTGTTACTATGGAAGCCATGCAGGCTGATATGGACCCGGAAAAAATATGGGGGATATCTGCAAAAAAACTGGGGATTCAGATTGCAGAAGAGGGAATAGGGAAACAGACACAGGTTGTCTATGCAGGAAAAAATGGTGGATTCCAGATTGCAGAAAGCACCACAGATTTGTTTGCTTCTTTTAAAAAGCTGACTCCAGGATGTGCAAGGACGCAAAGTATCGTGGTGGAAAATCGTTCGGAAGAATCCGTAGAGATATTCCTACGAGCAGAAGAGGCGGAACAGGAAAGTATGTCTGAGAGACAAAGGGAACAGATTCGAAGACTTCTTCAGCAGGATGCGATCATTCAGATAAAGAATGGAAGTCAGGAACTGTATCATGGGCCGATATCCGGATATTCAGCAGGCGGTACATTGAATATGCAACAGGATATGTCGCTTGGAACATTCAGCGGTAATATGAAGAAGAATCTGATCGTTACGCTGGAATTAAATCCGAATATGGATATACAGTCAGGGAATCTGACAGGGAAGATACGTTGGATATTCACTGCAAAAGGAGAAGACGGAAATGTAATCACGGCACAGTCAGTCACGGGACAGTCACTTATGGGACAGTCGATTACAGCACAGTCAGTTCCGGTGACAGGAGATTACACCTCCATCGCCATCTGGATCTTACTACTGGCAGGAAGCTTTTGTGTGATTTCCGGTATGATTTTGTCAGAAAAGAGGATGGAAAAATGATAGTAAGATTGATTCATGGAATCATTGGCGTGATCATAGGTGTAATGATATTCCTGTTCTCGGTTTTATGGGTGCCTCAATTCCGGGGATATGATACCTTCTATGTTTCAAGTGGAAGTATGGAACCGGCAGTTCGTGTCGGAGATGCAATCTATGTTAAGGCGTGTGAGTTTGATGAACTTCAGGTGAATGACATTGTAACATATTCCTTTAATCAGGGAAGAACCATAATCACACATAGGATCGTAGAACTGGACAAGGAAAAGAGAATACTGCGGACCAAGGGAGATGCAAATGAAGAAGCGGATGCGGCATGGATCAGTGAAGATGTGCTTATCGGAAGAGTAGATTACCATCTGCCGCGCATCGGTATGATTGCCTGTATGCTGTCAACAGGTTTTGGAAAACTTCTGGTTCTTGGCTTTATCCTATGGTTTCTTGCAGCAGAACTGGCCATGGAACAATGGATGGTACCAGGAAAACAAAAGGTGGTGTGCAATGAAAAAATATAAAAATGTTGTTATTTTCCTTCTTATAGGAATATGCATGTTTACAGCGACTACAGTAGGTACGCAGGCATATCTGGTAAATGGAAGTGACAGTCTGTGGAATCGTTTTGTGTCGGGAAATGTTGCGGTTGCATTAACACAGCCACAGGAAAAGCCGGGGGTAATCAATAAGGGATCTTTAGATGCGTGGATATTTCTGGAAGTATCTGTTCCACAGAAGACGATACGATGTGTAGATTCGGAAACTCATAAAAAAACAGAACCTGAGAAAAGTGCTTTAATTTCCTTTCAGAAGAACGATGGATGGAAGCTTCTGAATCAAAAAGAAGATCAAGACCAGATCATTTATACTTACGGGTATGAACGATTGCTTACGCCGGAAGAGAGTACGGCATCACTTTTTGAAAAGGCTTCGGTAGTGAACTGTCTGGAGGGGGAACTGGACAGTGAGACAAAGTGGACCATGACAGTAAAAGCATTTGCAGTACAGGGGAATATCGTTCGACGTGAGGATGGAGTGGAAGAAGCTTATCAAAGCTTTTTAGGAGGTGATGCATTATGATGCTGCAAAAGCTGCAGGCTTTGCTGCTGGTAGCTGCATTGACACTTCAGAATCCGGTAATCTGTCAATTGGTAAATGCAGCAGAAGATGGGATGGACAATGCATATATAGAAGTACTCGCAGATGAGAGCGATATGGAAAAAACGGAAATCTGGCAGGAAGAAGAAACAGAAGAGGATGTATTCCGGGACGAAGAAGAAACAGAGGGATGGAAAGATATGGGAGAGCAGGAGTCGGAAGAAACGGAAACAGAAGAAGAAATATTCTGGGTAGAGGATTTGCCGGAGGAAGATGACTTTTCAGAGGTCGATGATTTTGAAGAAGACGATTCTGAAGAGGAAGACGATTTTGAAGAAGACTTTGAAGAAGATAATCTTTTAGAAGAAGAGGAGCCGGAAGATAATGTTGAGGAGGAAACGGAAGAGGAATCCATGGGATTTGATATCTTCAGTCCGGGAGGTCTGGAACTGTCTGGCGTGAATATTTCAGCAGCGGATGCCTGGAAAGAGGTGTCCGGATTTTCTTCTGAATATATACCGATGTGTTTCTATCCGGGTATCAGTTATCTGGAAGTTTTTAATCACAGTGATAATGTTATCTGTTCCGGTTCCATTTCCAACAGAATATATCTGTATCCGATCAGCGAAGGACAGGAGGGAATCTTTGGCGGGATCTATCACAACGTCCTTTACAGAGATGGGCAGTGGTACGATCTTTGCATGACTGTTGATGCGTATTCTTCTTCGGTTGCTTCTCAGGAAGGAGATCAGATTACCGGATTTCCTTATATTGGATTTTGCGAAACAGGTATTGGCTGGACCGTTCAGGAGATGTTTGGGGAGCTTATTCTTAGGTGCGACATCTGTGATGCCGGAACAGGCACCCCCGTTTCATTAAAAACAAGATTGCAATGGGCCGGAATCGATGGTGGACATAGATATGGAATCCGGACGATCGACGGGAGCATTGCGGGAAAGTATTACTACCCGGGAAGCGTGCTTCACGTACAGGAGAATCAAATGGTATGCGGAGTTAGTGGACTGGATGTGGTAATCGGACCGGAATGTTCTGCCTCTATAAATCAACCGGAATATGCCGTATGTTATGAACTGGACGACTGCAGCAGCTATTATCTTGCATTTGGATATCGGGATCACCTTGGTGAGTACGGCTATACATTAAAGAAGTGCGTGCTGGAAGAGGTGTTTGGAAAGCTTGCAGATGCAGATTATGATATGGAGGAACCGGGGAATACCAGTCTGATCCAGATGGGAACACCATGGAGTGAGATAGAGATGCCATCACCAGTGAAGAAGATATCACGGGATAAAGAAAAGTGGTATTCCGAGATAAAGCTGGAGAAGATCTCAGATCATTTCTGGTATCAGATTGCACAATACGTTCCGTACCAGGATCAGGCGTACTTTTATTCGGAGATTCGGATGAAGGATATTCTTCCGGATGGAGTATCCTTTATCGGGAATCCTTGTGTTGTCCGGGAGGAGGATGGAAGGGATGTTTCCGACTGGTTTGTGATTTCAGAGAATGAACAGGTTCTGGTGGCTTCTGTGAAAAAAGAGGTACTTCAGGGAAAAGAATTTTATGGGGGACACTATAGTCTGCAGTATGAAGCTATACTGAAAGAAGAGCAGGCTCCTCTGGAAGTACAGGGCGAGACGATTCGATATTGTGCTACTGATAAGGCTTTGATTCAGTATCGTTATCATTCAGATGAAGATTTCCTTTTGAAAGAAAGTAATGAAGTTACCGTACTTGCGGAGAAGGAAGTAAAGGAACCGGAAGCGCCAAAAGAAGGAATTGATGGAGATATCTCTCTGACAGAAAAGAAGATCAGCCAGAAAGAGGAAGAGATTGTTTTTCTCATCAGTCAGAAGATACCGGAGTATGTAAAAGGCGTTGTACCAGAAACGGTTGAACTGACGGATACACTTTCAACATGCTTTGTTCTGGATGAGATTACAGCAGAGGTAAGAAAAAAAGAAAGTGAACTGTTCTATCCGGTTTCGCTGCAACAGATAGATACTGAAAAAGGCCGTGCATTCTGGAACTATTCAAAGGAATATGCAGGCGGAGAACTTCAGTTTCGGATGCATTGCAGGATAAAGAAAGATGCAGATCTTTCTGATTATCAGAAAGAGGACGATCAGGGGATTATCACAGAGATTACGGATTGTGCGGATGTCATTTTTCACTGGGAAAATGAAAAAAAAGAAGCTTCTGTGAAAAAGACAAATGAAGTCCTGATCCGATATGTGGAAAAAAGGATAACGCTTATAAAAGAAATAGAAGCTGATGATATTGTGTGGGAACATGGGAAGCCTGTTTTTACTTTTCATATCTATGACGAGGAAAGGAATGGAAAGCGACTGGATCTTTACCGGGTAATCTCTTTTGAAAAGGGAGAGACACAGGAAGGAATCCTGAAACAGCAGATTGAGCTGATCGTTCCGGAAGGCAGATATGTAGTGACAGAACTTCCAGTGATACGATACCAGACAGGGTTTGCTTCGGAGATAATAAATGGAACGGTAACCGTGGCTGGTGTATCGTTTGATTTGATGAAAAATCCTATGGGAAGCGCAGTATTTTACAGTGAAAAAATGACAGATGAATTTACAAGTGATAATGCATATATTAATCAGATAATCGGTTGACATTCGCTGAAAGTGATGATTAAAATGAATTATAATAATAGGTAACAAGGAGCAATGCCAACCATGTTTAATGAAGAAGTATTTTTGAGAAGACTTGAGAAGCATCAGGATGAGCTTCGATGGCTGTATATGGAACTGTATGATAATGGAGATATGTATGCAGAACTGCTTCAGCAGATGAAAGAGTATGCGCAGGCACGTGAAGAGAGTCTGCAGGAGCTGGATGATGCAAGAGAAGCTGATCCTCAGTGGTATCGTAAGACAGACCTTGTAGGAATGATGCTTTATATCGATAACTTTGCAGGGAATCTGAAAGGAGTAAAGGAGAAGCTCGATTATCTGGAATCCTGCAATGCAAACTGTATTCATCTGATGCCATTTCTCGATACCGTAGAAGGCCGTTCCGATGGTGGTTATGCTGTTGCGAACTTCCGTAAAGTACGCGAAGATCTTGGTACTATGGAAGATCTTGCGGAATTATCCAGAGAATGTCATAAGAAGAACATCAATCTTTGCATGGACTTTGTTATGAATCATACTTCGGAAGATCATGAGTGGGCTAAGCGTGCAAGAAGTGGAGAGGGTGAATATATGAGCCGCTACTTCTTCTACGATAACTTTGATATACCTGCACAGTTTGAAAAGACAGTTCCACAGGTATTTCCGACTACTGCACCAGGTAACTTTACCTATCTGCCTGAGATAGGACACTATGTTATGACATCATTTTATCCATATCAGTGGGAACTGAATTATGCGAATCCACGTGTATTCAATGAGATGATGTATAACTTCCTGTATCTGGCTAATCAGGGTATGGATGTTATCCGTATCGATGCTGTTCCATATATCTGGAAAGAACTTGGAACAGACTGCCGTAATCTTCCTAAGGTACATACGATCGTTCGAATGATGCGTATCATCGGCGAGATCGTTTGTCCAAGTGTTGTACTTCTTGGTGAAGTTGTTATGGAACCGAAGAAGGTCGTTCCGTACTTTGGTACAGTAGAAAAACCAGAATGTCATATGCTCTATAATGTTACTACCATGGCGACAATCTGGCACACCGTTGCAACAAGAGATGTACGTCTCCTGAAGATGCAGATGGATGTGATCAACAGACTGCCAAAACAGTATACATTCCTGAACTATCTGCGCTGCCATGATGATATCGGATGGGGACTGGATTATCCGGTACTTCATTCCTGGGGAATGGAAGAAGTTCCTCATAAGTATTACCTGAATCAGTATTTCCGCGGATATGCTGGCAACAGTATGAGCCGTGGTGAACTTTATAATGAAGACCTTGTTACCGGAGATGCTCGTTTCTGCGCTACAACCGCTTCTATGTGTGGAATCGAGGCAGCTGGTGACCCAGAAGAACTTGAGAATGGTATTCGTTTTGATCTTATGCTTCATGCATGTATCCTGACACTCTCCGGTATTCCGATGCTATACAGTGGTGATGAAGTAGGACAGCTCAATGACTATACTTATCATGAGAACCCTGTAAAGCAGGAGGATTCCCGTTATATTCACAGAGGTGCATTTAACTGGGAGAATGCTGAAAAACGTATGGATCAGGATAGCGTTGAAGGAAGAATCTTCCATGGACTTCGTAATCTGGAAAGAATCAGATGCGAAGAAAAGGCATTTGCAGCAGATGCAGATGTATGGACTATAGATACTTATAATGATTCTGTACTACAGATTGGAAGATACAAAGATGGAGAAGAGTTCCATGGTATCTTCAATTTCAGCGAATATGATCAGAAGTTATGGTGGCCGGCGAATGAAGGATACACCAATATCCTGACAGGTGAAGCACTTGACCAGGAAGAAATCAAGGTCGGTGGACATGAGTTTATCTGGGCAAAGAAAGTCTGGAACAAATAACGAAATTAATAGAAAAGTCGGTGTGGATTCACTGGCTTTTCTTTTTTACCGGTAGTGTGATACAATCATCTTTGAGATTTGCGATTTAATTGGCAATAGGAGAAAAGATTATGATATTTGATACACATGCTCATTATGATGATGAAGCATTTCAGGAAGACAGAGATGAACTGCTTATGCAGATGAATGGAAAAGGAATTCGTTATATTACGAATGTCGGGGCAAGTCTTTCCGGTGTGGAGGCGACTTATGAACTAATGAAAAAGTATGACTTTATCTATGGGGCGCTGGGCGTGCATCCGGATGAAGTGGGGGAATTAAGTGAGGAAAAGATAGTTTGGCTGGAAGAATTGCTTGCACATGAAAAAGCAGTGGCTGTCGGCGAGATCGGTCTTGATTATTACTGGGACAAGGAACCCCGGGAAGAGCAGAAAAAGTGGTTTATCCGTCAGCTTCAGCTGGCATGTAAGCTTCAGAAACCGGTGAATATTCACAGCAGGGATGCGGCCCAGGATACCTTTGATATCATGAAGGAGTATCATGCGAAGCAGGAAGGATTTGCAGGGGGGATCATCCACTGTTATTCCGGTTCCGCCGAGATGGCAAAAGAATATGTAAAGCTTGGCTATCATATCGGAGTAGGCGGTGTGGTAACCTTTAAGAATGCAAGAGTTCTGAAAGAAGTGGTAAAGGAAGTTCCATTGGAGCGATTGGTAACAGAGACAGACTGCCCATATCTGGCACCGACACCATTTCGCGGAAAAAGGAATTGCTCTCTATACATTCCTTATATAATAGAAGAAATAGCGCGGATCAAAGAAGTGGATCCTGCTGAAGCAGAAGCTGTTCTTTTTGAGAATGCATGCAGAGTTTACCATATTAATGGTTGACATAAAGAAGAGATTAAGGGTTTCATTCTTGACATAGTATCTTTAGAATGTTAACCTAAAATATACTCGATTACGGAGGTTTTATTTTAATGGAAAAAAAGAAATTTTATATGACTACAGCGATTGCATATGCTTCTGGCAAGCCTCATATTGGTAATACCTATGAGATCATTCTTGCAGATGCTATTGCACGTTTTAAAAGAGCACAGGGATATGATGTATTTCTTCAGACTGGTACAGATGAACATGGTCAGAAGATTGAATTAAAGGCACAGGATGCTGGTGTTACACCAAAGGAATATGTTGATAAAGTAGCTGGCGAGATCAAGAGAATCTGGGATCTTGTGGATACTTCTTATGACAAGTTTATTCGTACAACTGATGCTGACCATGAGAAGCAAGTTCAGAAGATCTTCAAGAAGATGTACGATAAAGGTGACATTTATAAAGGCTATTATGAAGGTATGTACTGTACACCATGTGAGTCTTTCTTTACAGAATCACAGCTGGTTGACGGAAAGTGTCCGGATTGTGGACGTGAAGTAACACCTGCAAAGGAAGAAGCATATTTCTTCAAGATGAGCAAGTACGCAGACAGACTGATCGACCATATCAATACACATCCAGAGTTCATTCAGCCGGTATCCAGAAAGAATGAGATGATGAATAACTTCCTTCTTCCTGGTCTCCAGGATCTCTGTGTTTCCAGAACATCCTTTACATGGGGTATTTCGGTAGATTTTGATCCAAAGCATGTAACATACGTATGGCTTGATGCGCTTACCAACTACATCACCGGTATCGGTTATGATTGTGATGGCGAAGGAACAGAGCAGTGGAAGAAAGACTGGCCTGCAGAACTTCACCTGATCGGTAAGGATATCATCCGTTTCCATACAATTTACTGGCCAATCTTCCTGATGTCTCTGGATCTTCCACTTCCAAAGCAGGTATTCGGACATCCATGGCTTCTTCAGGGTGATGGTAAGATGAGTAAGTCTAAAGGTAATGTAATCTACGCAGATGACCTTGTAGATTTCTTCGGTGTAGATGCAGTTCGTTACTTCGTTCTTCATGAGATGCCATTTGAGAACGACGGTATCATCACATGGGAACTGATGGTTGAAAGAATGAATTCAGACCTTGCCAATACACTTGGTAACCTTGTTAACAGAACAATCTCAATGTCCAATAAGTACTTTGGCGGAGTTGTTGAGAATAAGAATGTAACAGAAGAAGTAGACGAAGACCTTAAGAGCGTTGTACTTGCAACAGCTGGTAAGGTTGCTGAGAAGATGGAACACTTACGTGTTGCAGATGCTATCAGCGAGATCTTTGTATTATTCAAACGTTGTAATAAATATATCGATGAGACAATGCCATGGGCTCTTGCAAAAGACCCTGAGAAGGCAGACAGACTTGCAACAGTATTATATAACCTGGTAGAGAGTATCTCTATCGGTGCAAGCCTTATCGAATCCTTTATGCCATCTACATCCAAGAAGATTCTTGCTCAGCTGAATGCAGAGCTTAGAAGCATCGAATCCTGTGATACCTTTGGAGCATATCCATCAGGTAACAAGGTAACAGATGCCCCTGAGATTCTCTTTGCAAGACTGGATCTTAAGGAAGTGATGGAAAAGGTTGAAGTTCTTCAGGCGGCACAGAAGGCAGCAGCTGGTGTTGTAGAAGAGGTTAAAGAAGAAGAACCTGTAATTGATATCGAACCAAAGGAAGAGATTTCTTTTGAGGACTTTGGTAAGATGCAGTTCCAGGTAGGAGAGATCATTGCATGTGAAGCTGTGAAAAAGTCAAAGAAGCTTCTTTGCAGTCAGGTTAAGATTGGAAGTCAGGTTAAACAGATCGTATCAGGCATCAAGGCCCACTATTCACCTGAAGAGATGGTAGGAAAGAAAGTAATGGTTTTAGTAAACCTTAAACCTGCAAAGCTTGCGGGAGTTCTTTCAGAAGGTATGATCCTTTGTGCAGAAGATGAGAATGGAGAACTTGCACTGATGGTACCTGAGAAGAAGATGCCTGCAGGTGCGCAGATTTCATAATCTTCAAGGAGGGTACTTATTATGAAGAAGACGAAAATTATCTGTACACTTGGTCCGGCAACGGATCAGCCGGGAGTACTCGAAGAGCTGATCAAAAGTGGTATGAACGTAGCTCGTTTTAATTTCTCCCATGGATCACATGAAGAGCAGCGTGCACGTTTTGTAACACTGAAGACTCTGCGAAACAAGTTGAATGAGCCGATCGCAGCACTTCTTGACACAAAGGGGCCGGAGATCCGTGTGAAGGATTTCAAAGAAGGCAAGATCATGCTGGAAAAGGATCAGACATTTACTCTGACTACAAGAGAAGTAGAAGGTGACGCGTCTATCGTATCGATCACTTATAAGGATCTTGTGAATGATGTAAAGCCTGGCAATGCAATTCTGATTGATGACGGTCTGATCGAACTCGAGGTAAAAGAAGTTACAGAGACAGATATTGTCTGTGTTGTTAAGAATCCGGGACCTGTTTCAAACAAAAAGGGTGTAAACGTTCCGAATGTTTCACTTTCTATGCCATTTATCAGTGAAAAGGACCGTGAAGATATTCTTTTTGGTATTAAATGTGGTTTTGATTTCATCGCAGCTTCTTTTACAAGAACAGCAGATGATATTCTTGAGATTCGTAAGATTCTGGAAGAGGAGCATGCTACCAATATTCATATTATTGCGAAGATTGAGAATAAAGAAGGTGTTGATAACATTGACGCAATTCTTGAAGTAGCAGATGGTATCATGGTTGCCAGAGGTGATATGGGTGTTGAGATTCCATTTGAAGAACTTCCGGCAATTCAGAAGTCACTGATCAGAAAGGCTATGATGGAAGGTAAGATTGCTATTACAGCAACACAGATGCTGGATTCCATGATGAAGAATCCACGTCCTACACGTGCTGAGATTTCAGACGTTGCGAATGCAATCTACGATGGCACAAGTGCAATCATGCTTTCCGGTGAGACAGCAGCAGGTAAGTATCCGGTTGAAACTTTGAAGACAATGGTTAAGATCGCAGAGCAGACAGAGTCTGCTATCGATTATGTAACAAGATTTAATCGCCGTTCCACAAGACGCAATAAGGAAGATATTACAAAGGCTATCT
Source organism: Marvinbryantia sp. (assembly GCA_045598185.1). Lineage (GTDB taxonomy): Bacteria > Bacillota > Clostridia > Lachnospirales > Lachnospiraceae > Marvinbryantia. Next base: position 8,195 of record JAZLLO010000133.1, on the reverse strand, counting down.
CTTATGCAACCTGTTCTATCGCTCATGACTTAAAGGCTGATGCGATTCTTTCAGTAACAAAGTCCGGTGGTACAGCAAGACTGATTGCCAAGTATCGTCCGGCAGTTCCGATCATTGGCTGTACAATGTCACCACAGGTACGTCGTCAGCTGAATCTGGCATGGGGTATCATTCCAATTCAGACAAAGGAAGAAGAAGATACCTTCGAGTTGTTCGAGCATTCCATCAATGAAGCAGAACATTGTGGTCTGTTAAAGGAAGGTGACATCACTGTTATTACAGCAGGTGTTCCTCTTGGAAGAACCGGTACTACGAACCTGATCAATGTTCATGAGGTTGGTAAACCATATTAATATGAAATGTTAAGCCTCTGGAAGAGCTGTTTCTTCCAGAGGTATTTATCTCAGTCGTAGAAGACTCTCACCTGTATTGGTGGTGAGAGTCTTCTACGATTGAGATAAACGCTCCGCGAGGATGTGCGACGATTTTGATTGGAAGATGTCAGCGAAGCTGACCAAAATCGCGCGCCAAGTCTCCGCTAGCGTCGACTTGAAAGGGATATTAGGTAACTTTTTTAGGAGATATATAGATGGAAAAACTGTCAAATCCACAGAAAACGATAGAGATTATCAAAAAGTATGAGTTCGCATTTCAGAAAAAGTTCGGACAGAACTTTCTGATTGATGAACATGTATTGAATAAGATCATAGCTGCATCAGAGATTACAAAGGATGATTTTGTTCTGGAAATTGGTCCTGGTATCGGAACCATGACGCAGTATCTGGCAGAATCAGCAGGTCATGTTCTTGCTGTGGAGATTGACAAGATGCTGATTCCGATTCTTTCTGAGACACTTCAGATGTATGATAATGTCGAGATCATCAATGAAGATGTATTGAAGCTTGATATCAATGCAATTGTAGAAGAAAAGAATGGAGGAAGACCGATTAAGGTCGTTGCAAACCTTCCATATTATATTACGACACCAATCATTATGGGACTTCTCGAGAATCATGTGGCGGTAGAGAGTATCACGGTTATGGTTCAGAAGGAAGTGGCTATGCGTATGCAGGCAGGTCCTGGAACAAAAGACTATGGAGCATTATCACTGGCCGTTCAGTATTACTGCGATCCATATATTGCTGCCAATGTTCCGCCAAACTGTTTTATGCCAAGACCGAATGTGGGAAGTGCGGTTATTCGTCTGAAAACCCACACGCAGCCACCTGTTGTTACAGAGAATGAGGAGTTGATGTTCCGTTTGATCCGCGCATCTTTCAATCAGAGAAGAAAGACACTGGCAAACGGACTGAATAATTCCAGAGAACTTAGCTTTACAAAGGAACAGATTGCAGAAGCAATTGAAAAAGCTGGGTTATCAGCAAGTATTCGTGGAGAAGCGTTGACACTTAAGGAATTCGCTTTACTTGCAGATATCTTTGCAGAGATGAAATAAGAAATAAAAATAATTGAAACCTTTTGCTCGAACTGAGAGTGGAAGGTTTTTTTGTGCCAATTACATCAATAAGGGGTATCTGTTTTGGATATAAATCTAACGATATCGTGAGAGGATTCGTTGCTACATTAGCGAATATGTGATAAAATACGAATAGGTGTTTGGTTTTATATATGGAGGTATAAAACAGTGAGTATTTGTTATGATAAGCTTTGGAAATTATTGATTGATAAAAAAATGAATAAGACGGATTTAAAGGAAGCATCAGGAATCAGTTTTAATGTTTTGGCAAGAATGGGGAAAGATGAACCAATATCCTTTGAAAGTATTGAAAAAATCTGTATTACCTTGAAATGTGATATTGGTGACATAATTGGACTTAAGCAGCTAAAAGAAGTTGAACCAAAAGATGAACGCTTTACAACAATAGAACTATTTGCAGGGGCAGGTGGTTTAGCACTTGGCGTTGAAAGAGCAGGATTCAATACAATCGGTCTAATTGAATTCGACAAGGATGCAGCCAAAACTTTATCTGTCAATAGACCGGAATGGCGTGTTATCCAAGATGACATTGCAAATATCTCATGTCTGAATCTGGAAGAGTATTTTGGTATGAAGAAAGGTGAACTGGATCTGTTATCTGGTGGTGCCCCATGTCAGGCCTTTTCTTATGCGGGAAAGAGATTAGGATTAGAAGATGCGAGAGGTACTCTTTTTTATCACTATGCGACTTTTCTTCAGAAACTGCAGCCAAAGATGTTTCTGTTTGAGAATGTAAGGGGGTTGCTGACTCATGATAGAGGTAGAACATATGCTACGATTCTCAGTATTTTTGAAGAAGCTGGCTATACAATACAGAAGCAGGTTTTGAATGCTTGGGATTATGGTAATCCACAAAAACGCGAAAGATTGATTACCATTGGTATTAGAAATGATTTGGCTGAAAAGATAACATTTAAGTTTCCAGATCCACATGACTATAAGCCGATACTTAGGGATGTATTGTTGGATTGTCCAGATGGGCCAGGCGTGCCATATGGAGAAAAGAAACGTAAGATATTTGAACTGGTTCCTCCAGGAGGTTATTGGAGAGACATTGATCCGGAAATTGCAAAGGATTATATGAAGAGTTGTTGGGAAATGGAAGGTGGAAGAACAGGCATACTCAGGCGTATGAGTTTAGATGAACCATCATTAACAGTATTGACATCACCATCCCAAAAACAGACAGAGAGATGCCATCCGTTAGAGGCAAGACCATTTACAGTTAGGGAAAATGCGCGTTGTCAATCATTTCCGGATGAATGGCAGTTTTCTGGAAATGTGTCATCACAGTATAAACAGGTTGGAAATGCGGTACCAGTAAATCTGGCATATGATATCGCACTTGAGATTCATAAAGCATTAGAAGGGAATATGTAATGGATTGGAATTTAGACTTTATATCAGAAGAAGATTTTAAAAAGCATATACAGGAAACTATTTTAAAATATGGTGAAAAACTAGAATCTTTTGACTTAAAAAGATTCAACAGCAATCTGATAGATCCAATAAAACTGATTTTTGATAAATCCGTATACCGTACAAGCTGGGAAGAGATTGTAAATAATGAAATCTTCCGACAGAGAGATAAATCTAACAACAATGATATTGGGTATTTTCATCAGAATATGTTCACATATTTTAAGGGATGCGAGGTGCCGAAAGAAGGTTGGGATGTTATTTACAGAAATCCAGATGGAATCATGATGCCAGACGGAGATGTTGTTCATACAATTTATGTTGAAATGAAAAATAAGCATAATACTATGAACTCAGCTTCGTCAGCAAAGACATATGTTAAAATGCAGAATCAGATTCTGGAAGATGATGATTGTGCTTGCTTGTTGGTGGAAGCAATTGCAAAGAAATCACAGAATATAAAGTGGTCAACAAAAGTTGACGGAAAGAATATACAGCATCGTAGGATTAGACGTGTAAGTATGGATCAGTTCTATTATATTCTAACAGGTGACGAAAGTGCATTCTATAAAATGTGTATGGCACTACCGGAAATGATCGCGAGTGTTGTAAATGAAGAAGGGGCGGTTAGTGTTCCTGAGGATACGGTTATTCAAGAACTACAGAAGGTTGCAGAATTATATTCTGATAAAACAGAAGATATGGCAATTGCAATGGTTGTTTATATGCTTGGATTTAATACATATTTAGGTTTTTCGGATGCCCCAAATGAGCTATTCGTGAATAGTGAAGGGATGTTGAAACGTCTGTCTGAATATGTGAAGATGATGGATTAAAAGATTATACTATAGGATGTTTATTATCAGGAATACTATAGTTATTCTTATGGTAAATCAATGAAGTTAAACAAGGACAACATGACATAGATTTGAAAACAGTGAATTGGAGACAAAATATGATGAGAAGAAAAATACAGCAATACATCAGTAAATGTTTAACTGTAATATTAGTCGTAAATAGTATCTATTCATTCTTACCTAATTATGTAGGGGCTACGAGTGAAGATGTGCATGATAATGTGGTGCAACTGAATAATAACAGCATAATTGAAGAACATATGTCCTTTTATAGTGATAAGGATTATAAGAAATATGTTGTACATGGTTTTGATGAGCGCTTGGTAGATGTGCTGGAAGACATTTATTCAGATAAGAATATAAAGAAATTTAAAAAATTTAGTACTTTCAATAATGTCATTGCATGGGAACCATTCAAAGCACTAGCTGATGAGACTAATGAATATGGGCTAATATTAACAGAGTTAATGTCAGATTCTAATATTCAAGAGCAGTTAGAAAACAAATTTGTATATGAAGTATATGATAATACTATAGAGTTGCTTGGAGATTTAACTGAGTTTGTAGAAAAGGAAAATCAATTAGCAACGGATATAGAAAATTTGAGTGATCTTAAAAAATATATTGATATCATGAATTCTAGTGAAATAGGTAGTTACTATTTTGAGAATGCATATAACAATTATTTTGATGTTTTAGATGCTATGTATGCTGGAAAAGATGACTTTATGCAGAATTTTACAGGATATATACAAGATAAGCATGGTATAGGAGATACGCTCATTAGTGCAAGAAACTCTTATATTATTAATTGTGGATTAGATTTTATCACTGAAATTGTTGATACAAAAAAAGAATGCATACAGTATGCTGCTTTAGCAGAGGCATACATTGAAAATGCGGACATGCTAGAAGGTTTTATGCAGCAATTTTTGGTTGAGAGTTATAAGCTAGATGGAATATGGAATGAATTGGAGACAAATGTCCCAGACTTAAAAGAAAGTAAAGAAAGACTAGAACTAGAAATAGCTTTTCAGACTTGTTTTGAAAAAGTAGAAAAAACACGTTATGATAGCGCTAACGAAATGCTGAAGTCAATAAAAGCAGAACATGTTAAAACTTTTTCGAAAAAAGAATTAAAAAAAGCTGGAGTGTGCTTTGTGGAGACGTTCCTAGCAACAAATCCAGTTATAGCATTTATTATGGTGGGGCGTGCAGTGTCTTCTATTACGGAATTATTTATTAAAGTGTTTTCAGAAACTGACGATCGTATGTTTTTTGCAGCTTCATTAATAAGAAGAAATATCATAAATTCATACTTGAAAAACATGATCGATCATATTGGAAAAAGTATGCAATCAAAAACTGGGAATGTTGATAATGGTTCACTCTTTGAATATGTTTTTAATATATATAAGTATAACTGCATTCAATCTGCTAATCTTGCTATAAAATATGAGGAGTTATTGTCGAAAGAAAAGAAAGCTGATGCTGATCAATGCAAAGCTAAGATTAATTCTGTCCAAGAATACATAAGTGAAATACAAACAGTTAATTGCCATAACACAATAAGTAATGATAGGCAACCAACAGATACGAATACGTGGTGTGATTTTGAAGAACAATATAGAGATGTATTAGGTTTTTATTATACGAATATGTTGGATGAGTGGGAGGACTATAATGAAATACGACAAGCCTATCCATTTATAGAACTTGATGGTGACTGGTGGAATATATGCTATATGACTCCAGCATTCTATTCAGATTTATCTTATATGGATAAGATTGGATATGCATTCATTGATTTAGATAATAATGGAATTCCAGAGTTGCTTATTTCATCTATAAATATGGTACCAGAGGAGGAAAAAAATACAAGCAAGGATATACTGGATCTGTTTACAATTTCAGATGGAAATATTGTTCATATTGTAAGTAGTGTGGATGCTAAAGCTAGCTATAATTTAAGACAAGATAATACGATTGGATTTCATACTCATTCTGGAGCAGGGGCAGATATTACTGAGACAAGATATGAAGTGAATGGAGATCGATTGGAAAGTATTGAAGTAGTTCATAAAGATCTTGAACAATGCTGGCGTGCAACGGAACAAAGGTATGATTCTGCAACTTATGAGACATTTTATGATAATTTAGAAGAAATATCAGAGGAAGAGTTTACGCAGATATTAAAAAGTTGGCCTGAAGTTCAATACTATCAGCTTACTCCTTTTTCGGAATATTCTTACAGTGTGAATACTAATATTGATATAGAGAGCAATGAAAATGATAGTATCGACGATTATATTGGCGATTATACTACATCTAATCTTTCTGGAATATCGATTTTTATTAACGATATTGGGAATTTAGATATCTCCACGTATCTTGTCTATGGTGAGGATGGAACACATATTCCAGGAGCAATGCATAATATTGATAATGCGTGGGATGTTATTTCTTACGAGATTGATAGTACTTCTTTAATTATCCATGCAACAGATTTTGGAAAAGAGTGTTATCTTACGCTCGTTTTACAAGATGAGAATACATTAGAGGTGATAAGCGAAGGGGATATATACTCAGTTGATGGTATCTATATTAGGAATGGTGTAGAGAGTATTCTGCAGAATGATCAAAATGACGTAAATAGTATTGTCGAATTAGCTGATTTACTTGGCCAGAATATTGATTTGGCTAGATTGGAATTTCCAAATATGGAATCAGGTGCATTGTTTAATTACACATTTGCACGTAATGATGAAGTGAATTTGTGTGCCATTGGAAATGGAGGGGAAGAAATAACATCAATTAGTATTACTGGTATGAATGACAGTTATTCTCTGGTAGGTATTACAATTGGAATGAGCATACAGGAAGCTGATAAATTGCTGAAATCCGAGGGATATTTCAAAAACGGTCAAGACGATGTTTACGTCAATGATGAAGGGCTTATTCTTATCTTGAGTTCGTTAGAAAATGAGCAAAATCCGTCTATTTCACTTAAAAAGATATCATATGATTCTAATGGAAAAAAAGATTTATCGATGTATTTAGGAACTACATTGGGAGAATTCATGGATGCTTTTCCAGGTGGAGAGTTGGATTTAGATGATAGTAGCTATAGTATTTTGAATGCTTCGGTTTCGTTTGCCCAGATTGATGAGTATGACTTTAGAAATTCATTGATTATGAATATCAGAATTGAAGAAAAAGACTGTGAGTATAGTTTGTACGGAATGTATCCAGGATGTGAATGGAGCTATGCGGATGAAATGGGATTCCAAAATGCCGCGTCTGGAGAATACTTGGATCCATGGGGAAATATTTTGGTAGTATATTACTCAATGGAGGAAGAGAATCCATGTATAATTCTTATGATTAATAATCCTGATAAGTTTATAGAAGAATACCAAGTAAATCATTCAGATAATCAGGAATTTTATAGTGCAGAAAAAAGCGAGATTAGTGGAGAATACTATTTTGCATATAGAGAAAATGATTTTGGAAGATATGAAGATGATAGGGAACGTTATATTCTTGTCGAAGAAAATGAAGATGATACTATTACATGCACAGAGTACATGGATGAGGCTATCGTAATTGAATATGATGCTTTTTTGCTTGATAACGGGAATTATGGATATGTCTCTAATTATCCTCGAGAAGGTGGGATTAGCGAGTTTTCTATAAAAGATAATGCATTTATTTTCTATGGGGCTGAAGCTGGAACAAGTTATTATTTCAAAAATGGATATGATGATGATTATGCTGATCAGATAACAAGAATGATTGTAGTAAATTGTAATGAATATGTTTCTTTAAGAGAGTATGCTTCGACAGACAGTGATGCGTTAGCACAGATTTTAAAGGGAGAAGTGGTAGATTTTCTTGAAACAGTATACGGTGGAGAGTTTACTCATGTTCGTTATAATGGAATAGAAGGATATGTTCTTTCAAACTATTTGCAGCTGACTGAGTAAAAAAGATAGGACAATTCTATTTGCAAATGGAGAAAGAATATGAAAAATACAAATAAAATTTCAAGTATACTAGTTTTGATTATTATAGGAATATCCATTTTGTCTTTAAGCGCGTATTGTGCAGATGATATGACTATATTACGTACTCGAGAAGTGAATAGTTATTCAAATCAAGAAGATGTTTATGTCGGATCTTTGTATACAGACGCTGTTACAATAAATACCAATGATGAAGAGTTGAAAATGGAATTAGAACAGTTTTCTATGGAAGGAAAAAGAATTGCTGCAAAAAAATTCCACCTGTGCGGTTAGATTTTGTAGAAAGAGATAATGCTCTTTATAAGTAACACTTTGGCGGGACATTGATCATTAAAGGGATTCATTATGAGATTTGGGTAAAATGGACATGATAAACAGACTGCATTAACTTGTTGA
>JAZLLO010000132.1:0-44198 GCA_045598185.1 Marvinbryantia sp. | reverse complement strand
TGCAGGTAGAATCCCTTGCAATTGTCGATGCAATGGATGCTAAGACTGGTGAGATTACATTCCGCGAACAGTAGAAAGTTGAAAAGGATATGTCGGAAAGATAGATGTTCTTTCTGATATATCCTTTTTGTTAGTTTTCTTTTTGAGTTTAGTTTTTGATTGCCTGGAAAGTTTCTTCACTGATCACATGCTCTATACGACATGCATCATCTGCAGCTACCTGTGGATCGACACCAATGGAGATAAGAAGCTGGGTGAAGAGACAATGTCGTTCGTAGATATCTTCTGCGATCTGCTGTCCGGTATTCGTAAGATAGATAAAGCCGGCATCTGTGATAGTAATATATTCCCGTTCTCTTAGATTCTTCATGGCGATACTGATACTTGACTTTCGAAATCCCAGTTCATTGGCAATGTCGATGGAACGTACAACAGGCAGCTGCTTACTGAGTACAAGAATCGTTTCCAGATAGTTTTCGGCGGATTCGTTGATCTTCATATAGAATGATTCACTCCTGTCACATTTATTTTGACACATATTATAACATAGATAGCTTGAAAATGAAAATGAATTTCGGTATGATAAGTCAGATATACTTACGTGAAATGAGGAGAATAATAATGAGTAAGATGAAAAATCCAGTGCTCCTTTTGCTGGCGGCGATTATCTGGGGAGTAGCTTTTGTTGCGCAGAGCGTTGGGATGGACTATGTCGGACCATTTACCTTTAATGGTGTACGGTCACTTATCGGTGCAGGTTTCCTGGTTCCGTGCATCTGGTTTTTGCAGAAGGTGAATCCACCTTCAGAAGAAGAAAAGGAGAAGTATAGTAAGAATAAAAAACAGTTATGGATCGGTGGTTTATGCTGCGGACTTGTACTTACCGTTGCATCTACGCTTCAGCAATTTGGCGTTATGTACACAACTGTAGGAAAGGCAGGTTTTATTACCGCTTTATATATCGTAATTGTACCTGTTATGGGCTTATTTCTGGGTAAAAAGTGTGGAATTCCGGTCTGGGCTGGCGTAATACTTGCACTGGCAGGACTATACTTCCTTTGTATTACGGAAAAGCTTACGATTGGAAAAGGAGATATTTTCGTCTTTGCATGTGCAATCTGCTTTTCTGTTCATATCCTGGTGATAGACCATTTTTCACCGATGGTCGATGGGGTAAAGTTATCCTGCCTGCAGTTCCTTGTCTGCGGCATTATCTGTAGTTGTTTTATGCTTATCGTCGAACACCCACAGATGTCACAGATCCTTGCAGCAGCAAAGCCGATCCTCTACGCAGGAATTATGTCCTGCGGAGTGGCATATACATTACAGATCGTAGGACAGAAGGGAATGAATCCGACGATCGCATCACTGCTTCTTAGTATGGAATCGGTCGTATCTGTTCTTGCAGGACTTTTGATCCTACACCAGAGATTATCCATAAGAGAAACCATTGGATGTATATTGATGTTCCTCGCAGTCATACTTGCACAGCTTCCACAGAAAGAATGATTTAGTTTTCTGAGAAACGTTCCGGATGGAAGAGGTAATCAAGGAAAAGGATTTCCTGTTCGACTCTCTTTGATCCGGCACACAGGCAAAGATAAATCTCCCCATCATATGGAGTATATCTTTCAAAGAAAGGATCGCCGGTAACATCAATCGCCATAGGATATGGATCACCATAAGTCGTAGTATCTGACTGACTGTCATAGATCCCAGGTCGGCCTTCAACGATCTGATCTTTAAGCTCTTCAAAAAATGCAGGCGACAGTACTTCCGACAGATCAGCGCAAATCCCCTGTTCGCTGTAACGATCGAACTGTTCCTTATCAAAAAGCATGATATCGATCTCTCCGGCAGCAAGATGTGTAGTAAATGCCATCTGCTGGTTGTAATCTGCAAGATGATAATTGGTCACATAGATATTCATATCAGGGTCTGTCAATCCGAAGACTGGACGAAGATCCTGAGCGAGTAATTCCGGATCATCCAGAAATACATTACCTACGGCATTGATCGTAAGAACTGTTTCCGGGTGATGAAATATCGTATTGTAGAGAAGATTCCCACCGGCAAGTAAAATGACCACGACGACAACGATCTTCAAAAGATAATAATCCACAAAATAACGGAACTTACCCTTGCCATCCATGGCCTTCACATCTTTTTTTGTTGTTTCGTCATTGTGCCTCTGGTAAAGGATCGAATCCTCATCCAGAGCTGTTTTTCTGTTATTTACATCCATTGTATTTACCTCTTTCTCGAACTGCGTTAATAGTATCATGATTAGAAAAAAAAGTGTATAAAATATTTATGAAATATGATATACTGTTTAAAGAACTATGAAATGAAGTGAGGTAAAAAGCATGAAACGTGTATTGCTCAAGTTAAGTGGTGAAGCACTTGCAGGCGCAAAAAAAACAGGTTTTGATGAGCCAACTGTAATCGGAGTTGCAAAGCAGGTAAAGCAGCTCGTAGATGATGGGATAGAAGTAGGAATTGTTATTGGCGGAGGTAACTTCTGGAGAGGCCGTTCCAGCGAGAATATTGACAGAACAAAGGCAGACCAGATCGGTATGCTTGCTACGATCATGAACTGCATCTATGTATCTGAGATTTTCCGTTCTGTTGGAATGAAGACACAGGTTATGACTCCATTTGCATGCGGAGCATTTACGACCTTATTTTCCAAGGATGCAGCACTGGAAGGTTTTAAGAACGGAGTAGTATCCTTCTTTGCAGGCGGAACCGGACATCCATATTTCTCAACAGATACAGCCACAGTGCTTCGTGCAATCGAGATCGAAGCCGATGTGATCCTGCTTGCGAAGTCTATCGATGGCGTATATGACAGCGATCCAAAGGTAAACCCGGATGCGAAGAAGTATGACTCTATTACCATTCAGGATGTGATCGACCAGCGTCTTCAGGTTGTGGATCTTGCAGCAAGTATCCTTTGTCTGGAGAATAAGATGCCGCTTCTTGTATTTGGCCTGAATGAAGATAACAGTATCGTGAACACAGTAAGCGGTAACTTTACAGGAACAAAAGTTACTGTATAATGATAGAAGACAGTGAAAGTATATAATATTTGGAGGATTATAAGATGAACGAAAGAATTAAACCATATGATGAGAAGATGACAAAGACTTACAACAACCTGCTTTCTGAATTTGGTTCTATCCGTGCCGGTCGTGCGAATCCGCATGTACTTGACCGTATCATGGTAGATTATTATGGATCACCAACACCGATCCAGCAGGTAGGTAATATCAATGTACCAGAACCACGTATCATCCAGATCCAGCCATGGGAGTCAAAGATGCTTAAAGTTATTGAAAAAGCAATCCTGGTATCTGATCTTGGTATCAACCCAACTAACGATGGTAAAGTTATCCGTCTGATCTTCCCTGAACTGACAGAAGAAAGACGTAAAGACCTTTCCAAAGAAGTTAAGAAAAAAGGCGAAGCAGCTAAGGTAGCAGTTCGTAATATCAGAAGAGATGCTAACGATGCATTCAAGAAGTTAAAAGGTACAGATGTTTCTGAAGATGCGATCAAGGAATTGAACGATGAAGTACAGAAGCTGACAGATAAGTACATCAAGGAAGTTGACAAAGCGGTAGAAGTTAAGACAAAAGAGATCATGACCGTATAGGAATATAATAGCTGCTACGGGTAACCGTAGCAGCTTTTTATCTAATCAATAATATCGGAGGAATATTATCATGATAGAGAATCAGGGACTTAAGATTCCACAGCATGTTGCTATTATTCTTGACGGGAATGGAAGATGGGCAAAAGCAAAAGGAATGCCTAGGAATTACGGTCATACAAAGGGCGCGAAGAATCTGGAGATCATCTGCGAGGATGCTTATAATATCGGAATAAAGTATCTGACAGCATATCTGTTTTCTACTGAGAACTGGAAGCGTTCCAAGGAAGAAGTAGATGGTCTGATGAAGCTTTTCAGAAGTTATACAAAGACATGTATCAAGACTGCAGCAAAGAATAATATGAAGGTACGCCTTCTTGGAGATCCTTCTGCTCTGGATCCGGATCTTCGTGAAAGCCTGCAAAAGCTTGTAGAATCTACAAAAGATAATACAGGTCTGAACTTCCAGATTGCTATTAATTATGGAAGCAGAGACGAGATCGTTCGTGCAATCCGAAAGTTAAGCACGGATTGTGTAGATGGGAAAGTAAAACCGGAAGAGATCACAGAGACGATGTTCTCCGGATATCTGGATACCAGAGAGGTTCCGGATCCGGATCTGCTGATTCGAACCAGTGGAGAACTCAGACTTTCCAATTATCTGATGTGGCAGCTTGCCTATACAGAGTTCTACTTTACTGAAGTCCCATGGCCTGCATTTGACAAGGAAGAACTGTGGAAGGCAATTGAGAAGTTCAATAAGAGAGAACGTCGTTATGGCGGAGTAATAGAAGAATAGAAAGCGAGGGATGAGAGATGTTTAAAGTTAGACTGATCAGTGGGATTATTCTTGTTATAATCGCACTTTTTACCATCATCTCAGGCGGATATGTACTTTTTGGAACACTGCTTGCAATTTCGTTGATCGGACTTGGAGAGTTTAACCGTGCCTTAAAGCTTCATGGAGAAGATGGGAATGCTCTGGCAATTACCGGTTACATTACAACACTTTTTTACTATGGTATGCTGGCATTTCATTTTGAGAACTATTCTGAGAGCATGATACTTGGAATCCTGATCGCATTTCTTTTTGTATATGTATTCACATTTCCAAAGTATCCTGCAGAAAAAGTAATGAGCGGTTTTTTTGGTGTGATCTATGTCAGCGTTATGCTTGCTTTTATCTATCGTACCCGCAACCTGACAGATGGCGCATTTCTTGTGTGGCTGATCTTCCTTTGTTCCTGGGGATGTGACACCTGTGCATATTGTGCAGGTATGCTCTTTGGTAAGCACAAGATGTCTCCGATCCTCAGCCCGAAAAAGACAATTGAGGGTGCAGTAGGTGGAGTTGCAGGTGCAGCACTTCTTGGAGCAATCTATGCGCTTGCAGTTGGAAGATATCTGCAGTCAGGCGGTCATGTGGCTGGCTTTGCCCTGATCTGTGCTGTTGGTGCCCTGCTCTCTATGGTAGGTGATCTTGCAGCTTCTGCGATCAAGCGTAATGTTCAGATAAAGGATTATGGTACACTGATTCCTGGACACGGCGGAATTCTGGATCGATTTGACAGTGTGATCTTCACTGCTCCGATCATTTATTTTCTTGCAAGTGTGATCATAAAATAAACACAAATCCTTGGTAATATAAAGAGGTGATTTGAATGAAGACAATAGCAATCCTTGGCTCTACAGGATCCATCGGCACGCAGACTCTGGATGTTGTTCGGGCGAATGGAGATATAAAAGTAGCAGCACTTGCTGCCGGACGTAATATAAAGATGCTGGAAAGCCAGATCCGCGAGTTTTCTCCGCGAGTTGTAGCAGTATGGGAAGAAGAGGCAGCAAAAGAATTAAAGCAGGCAATTTCAGATCTTAATGTAAAGATCGTAACAGGGATGGATGGTCTGATTGAGATATCCACACTCCCTGAGGTAGAGATTCTTGTTACGGCAATTGTTGGAATGATCGGGATACGTCCGACAGTTGAGGCAATTAAAGCTGGTAAAGATATTGCGTTGGCGAATAAGGAGACACTGGTAACAGCAGGACATATCATTATGCCTCTTGCAAAGGAATATGGCGTTAAGATCCTTCCGGTAGATAGTGAACACAGTGCAATATTCCAGTGTATGAATGGAGAATCCGAAAGACAGATCAGTAAGCTTCTGATCACTGCATCCGGTGGTCCATTCCGTGGAAGAACAAGAGAACAGATCGAGCATGTGACGGTTGAGGATGCCCTGAAGCATCCAAACTGGGCGATGGGAAGAAAGATTACAATTGACTCTGCAACACTGGTGAATAAAGGTCTGGAAGTAATGGAAGCGAAGTGGCTGTTTGGTGTAGAACTGGACCAGATTGAAGTTGTAGTACAGCCTAAGAGTGTGATTCATTCTATGGTTGAATTTGTGGATGGAGCTGTCATGGCACAGCTTGGAACACCGGATATGAAGCTTCCGATCCAGTATGCGCTGTACTATCCGGAAAGAAGATTCCTGGGAGGAGACAGACTGAATTTTGCTGATCTTGCCCAGATCACATTTGAAAAACCGGACATGGATGTTTTTCTTGGACTTCCGCTTGCTATGAAAGCATCCCGCATCGGTGGCTCTATGCCAACCGTATTTAATGCTGCCAATGAACGTGCAGTAGCAAGATTTCTTGATAGAAAGATTGGATTTACCGATATCTATGATATCATTATTGCCTGTATGGAGAATCACAGAAAACTGGAGAATCCATCCATCGAAGAGATCCTTCAGGTGGAACAGGAAACTTACGAATTAATTGAGAGCAGGTGGTAGATTGAGTATTATAATCGCGCTGATCTTATTCAGCCTGATTATTCTGTTTCACGAACTTGGACATTTCATTCTGGCAAAGCTGAACCGAATCGAAGTGGTAGAGTTCTCATTGGGAATGGGACCACGTTTACTGAGTAAGCAATTCGGCGGTACAAGATATTCTTTGAAGATGCTTCCTTTTGGAGGATCCTGCATGATGAAAGGAGAAGATCTTGCAGACACTTCAGAAGGTTCCTTTGGAAGTAAGTCAGCGCTCGCCAGGATTTCTGTCATAGCAGCAGGTCCGATCTTTAATTTCATCATGGCATTTCTTGCAGCTGTTATTCTTACCGCAATGATTGGCTATGATCCTCCGGTGATCTATTCCGTTATGGACGGTTATCCGGCACAGGAAGCTGGACTGCAGGGAGGAGATACTGTTATCTCCATGAACAAAAAGAAGATATATCTTTCAAGAGAGATCAATGATTATCTGAGTTTTCATCAGGGAGAAGTGGTTGACCTTGTAGTAGAACGAGATGGACATAAAGCAAATATGACGATCCGTCCAAAGTTTGATGAGGAAGAAGGAAGATACCTGATCGGTATCACTACAAAAAGAGAATTTGTGAAGACAAACTTTTTCCAGACTTTAAAGTATGGAGGGGCAGAACTTCGCTACTGGATCAATCTTACGATTCAGAGTCTTAGAATGCTTTTCACAGGACAAGTGGGAATGCAGGATATGGCCGGACCGGTCGGTGTAGTAGATATGATCGGTGACAGCTATCAGCAGGCAGTTCAGTACGGCTGGTTTGATGTTATTGTGAATATGCTGAATATCGCAATTCTTTTATCTGCCAATCTTGGTGTGATGAATCTGCTTCCGATACCGGCACTTGACGGCGGAAGATTATTCTTCCTGGTGATCGAACTGATCAGAGGAAAGCGCATCGATGCGAAAGCAGAAGGCATGGTACACTTTGCAGGCTTTATGCTGCTTATGGTACTGATGATGTTTATACTGTTCCAGGATGTGGGACGTCTGTTTTAATAAGAATGAGCCACTGGGGACTGATATGATCAGACGTCCCCAGTGGCTCACATAAAAAGCAGGAAAGCATATATACTTTCCTGCTTTTTTAACCACATATTTTACAATCAATCTTCGTCGGTTGTATCAGCTGTATATACCTGACGTTTTCTTGCCATTTCATCGCTTGCAAGATACTCATCATAAGTAGTGATCTTATCGATCATAGTACCGTTTGGAAGGATCTCCATGATACGGTTTGCAGTTGTCTGTACGATCTGGTGGTCACGGGATGTGAAGATAATAACACCAGGGAACTTAATCATACCATTATTAAGTGCTGTGATAGACTCCATATCAAGATGGTTGGTTGGCTCATCAAAGAGCAGGATGTTGGAACCACTGATCATCATCTTGGAGAAGAGGCAGCGAACCTTTTCACCACCGGAAAGAACACGAACCTTCTTAACACCATCATCACCGGCAAAGAGCATACGTCCAAGGAAACCACGTACATAAGTAGCATCCTTGATTTCAGAATACTGTGTCAGCCAGTCAACGATGATAAGATCATTATCGAATTCCTTTGTATAATCCTTCGGGAAGTAAGACTGTGAAGTTGTAACACCCCACTTGAAAGAACCGGAATCAGGTTCCATCTCGCCTGCAAGAATCTGAAGAAGAGTAGTCTTTGCAAGTTCATTACCGCCTACAAGAGCGATCTTATCGTCATGACCAACGGTAAAGGTAAGATTATCAAGAACCTTAACGCCATCGATAGTTTTTGTAAGTCCTTCAACTGCGAGAACTTCATTACCAATCTCACGGTTTGGACGGAAATCAATATATGGATACTTACGGCTTGATGGCTTGATGGTATCAAGCTCAATCTTTTCAAGAGCACGCTTTCTGGAAGTAGCCTGTTTAGACTTAGAAGCATTCGCAGAGAAACGGGAGATGAACTCCTGTAATTCCTTGATCTTTTCTTCCTTCTTCTTATTCGCTTCCTTCATCTGCTTGATCATCAACTGGCTTGATTCATACCAGAAGTCATAGTTACCGGCATAAAGCTGGATCTTACCATAATCGATATCTGCAGTATGAGTACATACCTTATTTAAGAAATAACGGTCATGGGAAACAACGATAACTGTATTATCAAAATTGATGAGGAATTCCTCCAGCCATTCGATAGCAGCAAGGTCAAGGTGGTTGGTAGGCTCATCCAGAAGAAGAATATCAGGATTACCAAAAAGAGCTCTTGCAAGAAGAACCTTTACTTTTTCACTACCACTAAGATCCTTCATAAGAGTATAGTGAAGCTCTGTCTCGATGCCAAGACCATTGAGGAGCTGGGCTGCATCAGATTCTGCTTCCCATCCATCCATCTCTGCAAATTCTGCTTCCAGTTCACTTGCACGGATACCATCTTCTTCTGTGAACTCTTCTTTACAGTAGATTGCTTCTTTTTCCTTCATGATATCATAGAGACGCTGGTTACCCATGATAACTGTATCAAGAACAGGGAACTCATCATATTTGAAATGATCCTGCTCCAGAACGGAAAGACGCTGTCCAGGAGTCATAACGATATCGCCGTTCGTTGTATCGAGTTTTCCGGAAAGAATCTTTAAAAATGTAGACTTTCCTGCACCGTTAGCACCAATCAGACCGTAACAGTTACCTTCTGTAAATTTAATATTAACATCTTCGAATAATGCTTTTTTTCCAATACGCAGTGTGACATTATTAGCACCGATCATAGAATACTCCTTTTATATTTGAAACCATTATAATTAAAAGATACACAAATCACATTGTAACTGATAATTGTAAAAATGCAAGTGTTTATTGAGGAAAACATGGTTTTATGCTATACTCATAAGGCAAAATAAGGAGAGTAAATCGATGGGGTTAAAGAAATCGAAAAAAAAGAGAAAAAAAAGAAGAAGTAAGTTTTTGAGTCTCCTGCGCTTTTTCTTTGAGATCGTATTCCTGATCGCACTGGCCATTGTGCTGTTTCTTTCCTATAAATATGCAAGAATGACGATAGAAAAGCCAAAGAGAGGAAGTATCAGGATTGTAAAAGATATACCGGATACACAGAAAAGTAAGATGGAAGGCTTTCTTACAATACCGATCTTTCTTGTCTATGGAGATAACGAGGCTGGGATCATGGAAGATATTATGATCATTGCCAGTATTGAAGAAGAATTCGGGAATGTACGTTTTGCGTCCTTAAGTACCGATCTGTGGCTTGGGGATGAAGAAGGGTATGCAGATGTATGCAGTGAGATCTATGAAGTTGATGGCCCGGAAAGACTTGTAACACTTCTTAACAGGAATCTGGGTCTTCAGATGAAGGATTATATTGTATTGCGAACCTGTATCTTACCGGAAACGGTTGACAGGTTTGAAGGACTTAATCTTTCACTTGCAGAAGGCGAGGCAGAAAGGGCGAATGAATTGCTTCGTGTTCAGGGAAAAGCATTGATCGAAGGCGCTGGGACACAACATCTGAACGGTACGCAGGTTATGGCATATTGCAGGAGTTCGTATAGCAATGAAGAGATGATGGATAAAGTTTCAGAGACGGCAGTAAGACTTCTGGAATACACAGAAAGACAGGATCTGTCTACCGTGAATCATGTAACAGATGAGCTTTTGTATCATGTGACAACGAGCATCACGTTCTTTGATTTCTGCAGAATGATAAAGGATCTGCTTGTATATGAGATAAAGCCACACGCGAATATGACAGATGATATTATTGATTATCCTCAGCCTCTTATAGATTATCTTTATCAGAGAACTATTGTACCGCAGATAAATTCTTGAATATAGATATTGTAAGCGCTTACATTTGATGATATAGTTAGTTTTAACGTTATTCCACTATAGAAAGGGTAATAATGAAAGAGAAGAAAAGAAAAGGCAATAGAACAGCAGCATATGGTGTGTTTGTGGCACTTGCTATGATTCTGAGTTATGTGGAAACTTTGATTCCGGTTTCCATTGGGATTCCGGGAGTCAAGCTTGGTCTTGCGAACCTTGTGGTGCTGGTGGCATTCTACTCCCTGGGAGCGGTTGATGCATTTTTTATCTCACTTGTGAGAATCCTGCTGAATGCGTTCACCTTTGGAAGTATGGCAGCACTTGCTTTTTCTGCAGCAGGAGCACTGCTGAGCTATCTGATGATGCTTCTTTGTATCAGAAAGAAGATATTCGGAAAGGTTGGGGTGAGTGTTACCGGGGGAGTCAGTCATAATATCGGACAGCTCTTGGTAGCATCTTTTGTACTGGAGAATACAGCTGTATTTACTTATTTTCCGGTTCTGCTGCTCTCCGGAACCGTGACAGGTGCGCTTCTTGGCCTGCTTGGAGCGCAGATTGTTACAAGATTACCAAAAACAACAGATAATATATGATAATTTTGTTGAAATAGATGGGAAAAACGATTATTATTAAATTATCCAATTAATTACAAATGGAGGAGAGAAGAATGAAGTTACGAACATTCAAAGGTGGAGTTCATCCAGATGATGGAAAGCGACTCACAAAAGACTGTCCGGTCATGACCTACCTTCCAAAAGGAGAACTTGTATTTCCGCTTAGTCAGGGAATTGGTGCGCCTTCAAAGCCAATCGTTGCAAAGAATGATACTGTCCTGATGGGACAGACCATTGCAGAGGCAGGCGGATTCGTTTCGGCTAACATTGTAAGTTCTGTTTCTGGTAAGGTAAAGGCGATTGAACCGAGAGTTACTGTTAATGGAGCAAAGGTTATGTCTATCATTATTGAGAATGATGGCAATTATACTCCAATTGAGGGACTTGGCCAGTATCGCGATTATACAAAGATGAGCAAATCTGAGATTATTGATACCGTAAAGTGGGCTGGTATCGTTGGTCTTGGAGGAGCAGGCTTCCCTACACATGTAAAACTCATGCCAAAAGATCCTGATAAGATTGACTATATCATTGTGAATGGTGCAGAGTGTGAACCTTATCTGACAAGCGATTACCGCATCATGGTTGAACATCCTGAAGAGATTGTTAATGGTCTGAAAGTAATCCTTCAGTTGTTCGATAATGCAAAAGGTGTGATCGCAGTTGAGGCTAACAAGCCACAGGGTATTACCAATCTTCAGAAGCTCGTTGAGAATGAGCCACGTATTGAAGTAGTACCTTGTAAGACAAAGTATCCACAGGGTGGTGAGCGTAATCTGATCTATGCTGTAACAGGAAGAAAGATCAATTCAACAAAGCTTCCTGCAGATGCTGGATGTATTGTAGATAACGTGGATACTGTAGTTGCTATTTACAAAGCAGTCTGCATGAATACACCTCTTATGAGAAGAATCTTCACAGTTACCGGTAATGGTGTGAACAAGCCAGGTAACTTTGATGTAAAGATCGGTACTTCTTATGCAGAACTGATCGAAGAAAGCGGCGGCTTAAAAGAGGACGTAAAGAAGGTTATCTCCGGTGGTCCTATGATGGGTATGGCTATGGCAACACTTGATGTTCCTGTGACCAAGACATCCTCAGCGATGACTTGCTTCACAGAAGATGAAGTTCAGAAGTATGCAGAAACAGCATGTATCCGCTGTGGTAAGTGTGCGCAGGCTTGTCCTGGCAATATCATTCCACAGAAGATGATGGATGCAGCCCAGAAGTATGATCTCGAAGCATTCGTAGCACTCAATGGTATGGAGTGTTGTGAATGTGGCAGCTGTACCTATGCATGTCCTGCAAAACGTCCATTGACACAGGCATTCAAGACAATGCGTCAGGCTGTTATGGCTGAGAGACGTAAGAAGAAAGCATAGGAGGGATTGTTGTGAACGGATTTTTAAATGTGTCATCATCCCCACATGTACGTAGTGGAGAGACGACAACTACAATCATGTTAGATGTTGCAATTGCCTTACTTCCGGCAACTGCATTTGGAGTATTTCGTTTCGGAATTTACTCCCTGCTCGTTATTCTGATTTCAATTGCTTCTTCTGTTGCAGCAGAAGCAGTATATCAGAAGATTACGAATCAGAAGATTACTATTTTGGATGGCAGTGCTCTTGTAACAGGTCTTCTTATTGCGCTGAACATGCCTCCAAGAATTCCACTCTGGGTACCTGTACTTGGTAGTATTTTTGCTATCATCTTTGTTAAGCAGATCTTCGGTGGTATCGGACAGAACTTCATGAACCCTGCTCTGGGTGCAAGATGTTTCCTTCTCATTTCCTTCACAGGTATGATGAGCAACTTTGCAGTAGATGGCATGTCAGGTGCTACTCCTCTTGCAGCGTTAAAAGCAGGAGAAAGTGTTGGTCTTCTTGACAGCTTCCTTGGTTTTATTCCAGGAACAATCGGTGAAGTTTCAGCATTTATGCTTCTCATCGGTGGTTTCTATCTGATCTTCAGAGAAGTTATTACATGGCACATTCCAGTATGCTATATTGCAGCATTTGCAGTATTCGAGCTTATCTTTGGTGGTCATGGTTTCGATCTTTACTTCGTAGCTGCTGAAGTTTGCAGTGGTGGTCTTATCCTCGGTGCATTCTTCATGGCAACAGATTATGTATCAAGTCCTATCACAGAAAATGGAAAGATCTTATTCGGTGTAGTACTTGGTATCCTTACTGGTATCTTCCGTACATTCGGTGTATCAGCAGAAGGCGTTTCTTATGCAATTATCTTCTGTAACCTCTTAGTTCCACTGATTGAAAAGGTTACAATGCCAACAGCATTTGGTTATGAAGATGGTGCGCTGGAAGGAAAGAAAGGTATCGACCTTTCTATGTACAAGCCTGCATTTACTCTTCTTGGTATCACAGTAGTAGCTGGTCTTGCACTTGGTGCTGTATATCAGCTTACAAAAGGTCCTATCGAAAAGGCAGAAGAAAAGGCAGCAAGAGCAGCTTACGTTGCTGTATGTCCGGATGCAGCTGAATTTGTTGACAGCGAAGAACTCGCTGCAGCAGTAGAAGCTTGCACAGAGGGCGGAAGCTTCGCAGGCGGTCAGTTCGGTAACATTGCATTTGAAAGTGAATTCGCTGGTGTTGATGGCAGCGGCAACAACGTAGGTTATGTTGTTAACGTTACATCAAAAGATGGTTTCGGCGGCGAGATCACAATGTCTGTTGGTGTAACAGCTGACCAGACAGTAACAGGTCTGAAGTTCCTTACAATCAATGAAACAGCAGGTCTTGGTATGAACGCAACAAAAGAAGATTTCTGGGGTCAGTATGTTGGCAAGACAACAGATGCATTCAATCTTGTTAAGAGTGGTGCAGCTGCTGACAACGATATCCAGGCTATCTCTGGTGCAACTATCACTTCAACAGCTGTAACTAATGCAATGAACGCTGTTCTGTACTTAGTTGCCAATGCTGGACTGTAGGAAGGAGGTTAAACAATGAATCCATATAAAGAGCGAATTTTAAATGGTATTATCAAAGAAAACCCAACCTTCATCCTTGTGCTTGGTATGTGTCCTACACTTGCCGTTACAACATCTGTTAATAACGGTATTGGTATGGGTCTTTCAACAATGGCGGTACTTGTATTATCCAACCTGTTGATCTCAGCACTGAGAAACATCATTCCGGATAAGGTACGTATCCCTGCATACATCGTAGTTATCGCATCTCTGGTAACTGTTGTAGAATTATTATTAAAGGGCTTTATTCCTGCTCTTTACGACTCACTGGGTCTTTACATTCCACTGATCGTAGTAAACTGTATCATCTTAGGTCGTGCAGAAGCTTATGCGAATAAGGTAGAACCACTCCTTGCAGCAGCTGATGGTGTTGGTATGGGTCTTGGTTTTACAATTGCACTTACACTTATCGCAGCTTTCCGTGAGCTGATCGGTGCTGGTACTCTTATGGGTCTCCACATTATGCCATCCGCTTACGAACCAGTTGCTATCTTCGTAAAAGCTCCTGGAGCATTCATCGTTCTTGGTATCCTGATCGCTGTTCTGAATGGTCTTAACATCCAGAATGCAGGTAATAAGAAAGTAGAAGGCTGTGACGGAGATTGCTGTGGATGTAGTTCACCTTGTGCTGATTCAAAGGCTGAAGAAGTAAAGGCTGAAGAACCTGCAGCAGAAGAAGTTAAAGCTGAAGAAGTTAAAACAGAGGAATAAGGAGGGGTAGACGTGTCTGAATTATTATTAGTATTAATCGGTGCGGCGATGGTTAACAACGTTGTACTTAGCCAGTTCTACGGTCTGTGTCCTTTCCTTGGTGTTTCCAAGCAGACAAAGACCGCAGCAAGTATGGGTCTTGCAGTATTGTTTGTTATCACAATCGCATCTGCAGTAGCAAGTATCATTTATACATTTGTACTTGCTCCACTTAATCTGGAATATCTGAAGACAATCGTATTCATTCTGGTTATCGCTGGTCTGGTACAGTTCGTTGAGATGTTCCTTAAGAAATCAAGCCCTGCACTTTATTCTGCACTGGGCGTGTACCTTCCACTGATCACAACAAACTGTGCAGTTCTTGGTGTAGCTCTTACAAACGTACAGAAAGAATATGATTTTGCAACAAGTGTAATCAATGGTATCGGTACTTCAATCGGTTTCCTTATCGCCATCGTAATCATGGCAGGTATCCGTGAAAGAAACGAAGAGAATAATATCCCAGGCCCACTGAAGGGAATGCCTATCGTACTCTTTACAGCAGCACTTATGGCTATCGCTTTCAATGGTTTTGCAGGACTGATCTAAGGAGGAAGACATATGAACGTATTAACAGCAATTTTACTGGCTGCAGTCGTAATTGGTGTAGTCGGTGTAGTTGTAGGATTCCTCCTGGTTACAGCTGGTGAGAAATTCAAAGTAGAAGTTGATGAAAAAGAAGTTGCTATCCGTGCAGAACTCCCAGGTAATAACTGTGGTGGTTGTGGATTCCCAGGATGTGATGGTCTTGCAGCAGCAATCGCTAAAGGCGAAGCTCCAGCTAACCAGTGTCCTGTAGGCGGCGCAGCAGTAGCAGCAAAGATCAGCGCAATTCTTGGTGTAGATGCAGTTGAATCTGAAAAGATGGTTGCATTCGTAAGATGTGCTGGTGACTGCGATAGCGCAGTTGAAAAGTGTAACTACGTAGGTATTCAGGATTGTAGAGCAGCAGCAGCTATTCCACAGCGTGGTACCAAGAAGTGTGCGAATGGATGTATGGGCTTTGGTTCATGTGTAAAAGCATGTATGTTTGATGCAATCCATATCGTAAACGGCGTAGCAAAAGTTGACCGTGCAAAATGTATGGCATGTGGTAAGTGTACAGCTGTTTGTCCAAACGGACTGATCAGCCTGATTCCTGATAACTCTGTATATACTGTACAGTGTAACAACCAGGAAAAGGGTAAGGCTGTAAAAGAAGCTTGTTCAGCAGGCTGTCTTGGATGTACTGCATGTACAAAAGTTTGTGAAAGCGGTGCTATCACAATGCAGGGTAATGTAGCAGTAATCGACCAGAGCAAGTGTACACATTGTGGTAAGTGTGTGGCTAAGTGTCCTGCTAAGGTCATCCGCATGAGAGAACTGTAAGATCAAGTATCTGACTTACAAAGTGAAATGTTGATGATGAAGAGGCGAAACACGAATTGTGTTTCGCCTTTTTTAACGGTTATCATATGTAAAATAAATTACAAAAGTAAAACGGAACATTAGAAACAGATAACATAATAACCAAAAAACAATGAATCCATTTGGATAATATAACAAACTTATGATAATATAATAACAAAAGATTGACAATCAGAGAGAACATGTATATAACTATATTAGAAGCTTGAAGCGGATTCAGGCAAAAGAAGATAAATAACAAGATATGAACAATGGAGGGCAAAGACATGAAAAACAGAGCAGCGTACATGAGAGGCATTGACAATATGATCATCAAAGAGATCGATATGCCTACAGCTGGCAAGGGACAGGTTGTTGTAAAGATGGAATACGTAGGTATCTGCGGTTCTGACGTTCACTATTTCCATTCTGGAAGATGTGGTGCTTATGTAGTAGGTGATGAAGATTTCATGCTTGGACATGAGTGTGCAGGTACAGTAGTAGAAGTAGGTGAAGGCTGTAAAGATTTAAAAGTTGGTGATCGTGTAGCTTTAGAGCCAGGTATCACTTGCGGAGAATGTGAATTCTGTAAGTCAGGTCGTTATAACCTTTGTCCGGATGTTGTTTTCCTTGCAACACCTCCAGTACAGGGATGCTACGAAGATTACATCGCATTCCCAGAGAATATGTGCTTCAAGCTGCCAGATAACGTATCTACAAAAGAAGGCGCACTTGTAGAGCCACTTGCAGTAGGTATGCACGCAGCAAACCAGGGCGAAGTTTCACTTGGCGATACAGTACTTATCCTTGGTGGTGGATGTATCGGTCTTGTAACAATGATGTGCTGTAAAGCTCATGGTGCAAGCACAATCGTAGTAGCTGACCTTGTAGATGCTCGTCTTGATAAAGCTCTTGAACTTGGTGCAACACATGTAATCAACAGCGGTAAGACAGATGTATTTGAAGAAGTAAAGAAGATCACAGGCGGCAAGGGATTTGATAAGGTATTTGAGACAGCTGGTTCTCCAATCACAATCGCTCAGACACCATTCTTCGTAAAACGCGGCGGTATGATCACACTTGTTGGTATCTCAGCAAAAGAAGAGATCACATACAACTTTGCTCAGATCATGGACAAAGAGATCACTATCAAGTCTGTATTCCGTTATAGAAATGTATATCCTGCGGCAATTGCAGCAATCGCAAGCGGTGCAATTCCAGTAGCAAAGATCGCTACACATGAGTTTGACCTCGATCATATCCAGGAAGCATTTGAAGAAGCAATCAATAACAAGACAGACCTTGTAAAAGCTATCATTAAAGTTAACTAATTACAAGATATACACATTTATATGGAGGCAGCCTTATGGCTGCTTCCTTTTTTTTGAAAAACATCTTTCTTTTTATTTTTTGATATGCTATATTGACTTTGTTAATCTATCATATCTAATCTAAACAGAATCCCACACAAGAAATAATTGAATAGGAGAGTTCATGACAAGAGAACAGTATGAGTCATTGTCAGCAGTTCAGTTAAAAGAACTTGCAAAGACAAGAGGGCTGAAAGTAACTGGCTCTCATCGAAAAAGCCAGGTTGTAGAGATGATGCTTGAAGCAGATCAGGCAGAAGAGAGTAAAAAAGAAAAATTAGAATCCGAAAAACAGGAAAGCAAACCAGAAGAGATCAAAACAGAAGCTATAGATGAGATAAAAGAACAGACAGAACAGACAAAGGATGTAAAAGAAGATACAGAAGATGCGGCAGAACGAACATTAGACCGTACTCCGGTATTGGATGCAAAGAATCTTGACAGCGGAAGCAAGGTAACCGGAATCCTGGAACTTGTTCCGGATCAGGGATTTGGTTTTATCCGAAGCGATAACTTCCTGACAGGAGAAAATGACGTATATGTAGCACCTTCTCAGATTCGTAAGTTTGGACTCAAGACCGGAGACATGATTTCGGGTAATACAAGAGTAAAGACAGCAGCAGAAAGATTCAGCGCACTTCTTTATCTTACAAGCGTAAACGGACTGCCGCCATACGAAGCAGCAAGAAGAGCGAATTTTAACGATATGACACCAATCTTTCCGGATGAAAGACTTCGTATGGAAAGAGGACCAAAAGATGTAGCTATGCGAATCCTCGATCTGATCGCCCCGATTGGAAAAGGACAGCGTGGTATGATCGTATCACCGCCAAAAGCAGGAAAGACAACACTGCTTAAAGATGTTGCAAGATCACTTCTTCGTAACAATCCTGAGATACATCTCATCATCCTTCTGATCGATGAACGACCGGAAGAAGTAACCGATATCAAAGAAGCAATCGTTGGAGATAATGTAGAGGTCATCTATTCGACCTTTGATGAACATCCGGAGCATCACAAAAAAGTATCCGAGATGGTAATAGAAAGAGGAAAACGTCTCGTAGAACACAAAAAAGACGTTGTTATTTTATTAGATAGTATCACAAGACTTGCAAGAGCATATAACCTGGTAGTAGCACCAAGCGGAAGAACCCTTTCCGGAGGTCTTGATCCTGCAGCACTTTACATGCCAAAGCGTTTCTTTGGTGCGGCAAGAAATATGAGAGAAGGCGGAAGCCTTACGATCCTTGCCACGGCCCTTGTAGATACCGGAAGCAAGATGGATGATGTTGTATATGAAGAGTTCAAAGGAACCGGTAATATGGAACTTGTCCTTGACAGAAAGCTTTCCGAGCGAAGAGTATTCCCTGCCATTGACATTCAGAAGTCCGGAACAAGAAGAGAAGATCTTCTCCTTGATCCGGAAGAACAGGAAGCGGTTTACATCATGCGAAAAGGCATGAATGGTATGAAAGCAGAGGATGCGGTAGAAGATATTCTGAATTTATTCGTCCGTACAAGAGATAACGCAGAATTCGTAAAAGAAGTACGCAGACAAAAATATATCTAATTACAAAATCTACTTGCATTTATATAGGTGCTATGCTATAATTTCACCGTTATTGGCATAGGAATCTATGAATCTATGCAGAACTGAAGGGACTTTCAGGGATAGCCTGGGATATCTTGTCGTGGCAACATCAGAGCGACATTGACCGGGAAGGAAAGATCGAAGATCTTTGAAGGCAGTTCACGAATATTATATTATGAGGTGAAAGTAATGAGAGAAGGAATCCATCCAAATTATTATCAGGCAACTGTAACATGTAACTGTGGTAACACATTCGTAACAGGATCTACAAAGAAAGAAATCCACGTAGAAATCTGCTCAAAATGCCATTCTTTCTACACAGGTCAGCAGAAGTCAGCTGCAGCTCGTGGCCGTATTGATAAGTTCAATAAGAAGTACGGATTTACAAAATAAGAAATGGAAAGTAAGGTTGAGGTGGCAAGCCTCAACCTTTTTGCTAGGAGGAATTATATATGAAAGCTTCCGGTATCGGCGGACAGGCGGTTATGGAAGGCGTTATGATGAAGAACGGCGAACACTACGCAGTAGCGGTAAGAAAGCCGGATAAAGATATCATCGTAAAGACGTCTGAGTATCCAAGCTTTATCAAGGGAAAGAAGTTCTTACAGCTTCCTTTTGTAAGAGGAGTCTTTGGTTTTATTGACTCTCTGGTGTTGGGAATGACAACCTTGACCTATTCAGCATCCTTCTTTGAGGATGAAGAGGAAGAAGCCACAGATAAAAAGCCATCAAAGCTTGATGAGTTTTTTTCAACGAAAAAGGGGATGGATGTGCTGCTTACGATCACTATGGTGATCTCACTTGTGTTTGCAGTAGG
The DNA here is from genome assembly GCA_045598185.1 of Marvinbryantia sp. Lineage (GTDB taxonomy): Bacteria > Bacillota > Clostridia > Lachnospirales > Lachnospiraceae > Marvinbryantia. Next base: position 24,372 of record JAZLLO010000132.1, on the reverse strand, counting down.
TCTTTTTATGGTACTCCCATACTGGCTCTCCCAGTTACTTAAAAAAGTTACCGATTCTATTACAGTGATCGTTATCTGTGAGGGTATCCTTAAGATGGCGCTGTTTATGGGATATATCATTGCAATCTCAAGAATGAAGGACATCCAGAGAACATTTATGTATCACGGTGCAGAGCATAAGTGCATCAATTGCATCGAACACGGACTGGAACTGAATGTTGAGAACGTTATGAAGAGCTCTAAGGAGCACAAGCGCTGTGGAACAAGTTTCCTGTTATTTGTTATGATCGTAAGTATCATACTTCATATGTTTATCCGTACCAAGTCAAGATTACTGGGATTTGGTATCCGTATTTTACTGCTCCCTGTGATTGCAGGTATCTCCTATGAGATCATCCGTCTGGCAGGCTGCAGCGAACATCCGCTGGTTCAGCTTATGAGTAAGCCAGGTCTGATGCTTCAGCACCTTACGACCAAGGAACCAACACCGGATATGTGTGAGGTGGCAATTGCATCAGTTGAAGCAGTATTTAACTGGAAGAAGTTCCTGAACGAGAATTTTGGAACCAACTATGAATATGAAGAAAAAGAATACGTATGCGAAGAACGCATCGTATCCAAAGGTGAGTGAAGAGAACCATGAAGTATCAGCAAGCTCTGCTTACCGCTGCCGGACAGTTAGCAAAGGCAGGTATAGAAGAAGCACAGGCAGATGCCTGGGTACTGTTTGAATATTGTACCAAGATGGATAGAACCCATTACTTCCTGTCTCAAAGAGATGAGATGAAAAAGGAAGAGGAAGAAGAGTTCTTCCGGCTGATCAGAGAAAGGGAGAAGAGAATTCCGCTCCAGCATCTGACAGGAGTACAGTATTTCTGCGGTTATCCCTTTTATGTGAACAGGCATGTACTGATTCCACGACACGATACTGAGTGTCTTGTGGAAGAAGCACTTCGTATGATAAAAGAAGGGGATGCCGTACTTGATATGTGCACCGGATCCGGGTGCATTTTGCTTAGTATCGCAAAGCTTTTTCAGAAAGAACTTTGCCTGAAAGGGTGTGACCTTTCTGAAGAGGCATTAAAAGTAGCATTAAGGAATGCAGAAGAACTTCAGGTGAATGCATCTTTTTCAAGAGGAGATCTCTTCGATGCACTTGTTGGTGAAGACAGGATATATGATGTAATCGTATCGAATCCTCCTTACATAGCAACAGGTGAAATAGAAGGATTATCACCGGAAGTAAAGGATCACGAACCATTTTCTGCCCTGGATGGAAAAGAAGATGGTCTGTATTTTTATAGAAGAATTATCAGAGAAGCCAGAAGTCATCTGAAAAAAGAAGGCTGGCTTCTGTTTGAAATAGGGTATGATCAGGGTGAATCCGTTCCTCTTATCATGCAGCAGGAAGGATATACTGATATCCATGTGAGAAAAGATCTGGCAGGACTTGACAGAGTGGTTGCCGGACGTAGAAGTTAGGGAGAATAGACATGTTTGATAAACTTGAGGATCTGTTGATCCGTTTTGAAGAAATCTTAAACGAATTAAGTGAGCCAACAGTAGCCAACAATCAGCAGCGTTTTCAGAAGCTGATGAAGGAACAAAGTGATCTCCAGCCGATCGTCGACACATATAAAGAGTATAAGGGCTGTCAGGAGACAGTGGAAGACTCATTAAGTATGCTTGAAGAAGAGAGCGATGAGGATATGCGAGAGATGCTCAAGGAAGAATTAAATGATGCGAAAAAGCGCATTGTTGAGCTGGAACAGCAGCTTAAGATTCTTCTTCTTCCAAAGGATCCGAATGATGACAAGAACGTTATCGTCGAGATTCGTGCAGGTGCTGGTGGTGACGAGGCAGCACTTTTTGCAGCAGAGATGTATCGCCTCTATGTAAAATATGCGGAAAAGAACCGCTGGAGAGTAGAGATGCTTGGCGTAGATGAAATCGGTATCGGTGGTATGAAGGAAGTAAGCTTCCAGATCACAGGTAGCGGTGCATATTCTAAGATGAAGTACGAAAGTGGTGTACACCGTGTACAGCGTGTACCGGAGACAGAATCCGGTGGACGTATCCATACATCCACAATTTCAGTAGCTGTTATGCCTGAAGTAGAAGACGTAGACGTAGTAATTGATGAAAAAGATATCCGTATTGACGTAATGCGTGCTTCCGGTAACGGTGGTCAGTGTGTCAATACAACAGACTCGGCAGTTCGACTTACTCACTATCCATCTGGTATCGTTGTATACAGCCAGACAGAGAAGTCTCAGCTGCAGAATAAAGCAAAAGCTTTCGCTCTCTTACGTGCAAAGCTGTACGATATTGAGCTGCAGAAGGCACATGATGCAGAAGCAGAACTCAGAAGAAGCCAGATCGGTACCGGAGATCGTTCCGAGAAGATCCGTACCTATAACTTCCCACAGGGTCGTGTTACTGATCATCGTATCAAGCTTACCTTATACAAGCTTGATTCCGTAATGAATGGTGATATCGATGAACTGCTCGACAGCCTGATCGCAGCTGACCAGGCAGCGAAGCTGGCGAACCTGAATGAGGAACAGTAATGAACTTCTGTTATCTGCACGGATAAGGAGTAGAATATGGAACATAAATGGAAGAGACTGGTAGGTTATTACAAGCCTTATCGCGCAATGTTTTTCTCAGATATGTTTTTTGCAATTTTAGGGGCTGGCATTACACTTGCCATCCCCTTGATTGTTCGATACATAACTGGAACCGTGATTTTCTTTGAAGGTCCGCAGATGGTGGCAACAGTGGTTAAGCTTGCCATATTGATGGTAGTTCTGGTACTGATAGAAGGAATCGCCAACTTTTATATCGGCTATATCGGTCATGTTATGGGGGCGAATATTGAACGAGACCTTCGTTCTGAGATATTCGGCCATTACCAGAAGCTGTCTTTTTCCTTCTATGATAATCAGAAAGTAGGGCAGCTCCTTTCAAGGATCACCAGTGACTTATTTGAAATTACAGAATTATTACATCATGGACCGGAAGATATTTGCATTTCTATTATCAAGTTTGCCGGTTCTATTGTTATTTTACTGAACATTAATATCAGACTGGCAGTAGTGCTTCTGGTCTTCGTGCCGGTGATCACGGTTTTTGCATATTTCATGAACAGAAAGATGAAAAAGGCATTTAAAGAGAATCGTGTCCGTATGGCGAATATCAACAGTCAGATCGAGGACAGCCTTTCCGGCATTCGAGTTGTAAAGTCCTTTGCCAATGAAAGTATTGAGCTTGATAAGTTTAACTATAACAACCAGCGTTTTGTGGATAATAAGAAGCTGAGTTACTTCTATATGGGAAGCTATAACTCTGGACTTGGCGCTATGATTACACTGGTAACAGTAGCAGTTGTAACAGTTGGTGCTTTTGCTATTGCAAACGGCGAGATGGTGGCATCTGATCTTATCGCTTTCTTATTATATGTCAATAACTGCACCGATCCTATCAAGAAACTGGTGAACTTTACGGAACAGTTTCAGAACGGATACAGTGGCTATGAACGATTCCTGGAAGTCATGGATATTGAGCCGGATATCGCAGATGCACCGGATGCAGTGGGACTTGATAAGGTAGAAGGAAAGATTGAATTTAAAGATGTAACCTTCAGCTATCAGGATAATAAAGAAAAGGTACTTGAACACCTGGATCTTGAAGTTGCAGCAGGCGAATACGTTGCGATCGCCGGAAGCAGCGGCGGAGGAAAGACAACACTTTGCTCTCTGATTCCAAGGTTTTATGATGTAAACCATGGTGAGATCCTCCTGGATGGGCAGGATATCCGTAAGATCAGACTCAAAGATCTTCGCGATCATATCGGTATTGTACAGCAGGATGTATACCTGTTTGCGGATAATGTTATGGAGAATATCCGTTATGGAAAACCGGATGCGACAGATGAAGAAGTCATTGCGGCAGCAAAGCTTGCCAACGCCCATGATTTTATTATGGAGCTTGCTAATGGCTATCAGACTGATATCGGTCAAAGAGGCGTAAAGTTATCCGGAGGACAGAAGCAAAGACTGTCAATTGCCAGAGTATTTTTAAAGAATCCACCGATCCTGATCTTTGATGAGGCAACCTCAGCCCTTGATAATGAGAGTGAAAAGATCATTCAGGAATCCATGGAGCAGCTGGCAAAAGGAAGAACGACCTTTGTCATCGCCCACAGGTTGACAACGATTCAGAATGCCCAGAGAATTCTGGTTATGACAGAGAATGGAATAGAAGAAGAAGGAACCCATGAAGAGCTCCTTGCAAAGCAGGGCATCTATGCCGGCTTATATAAGACTAATAAATAAGCTGATAACAGGAGAGGAGAAATTATGAGCAGCTGGGAAGATAATGTCAGAAAAGTAATACCTTATACACCAGGAGAACAGCCAAAGTTTTCCAATATGATAAAGCTTAATACGAATGAGAATCCGTATCCGCCAACACCAATGGTGGAAGAGATTCAGAAGAACATGAGCGTAGATGCACTTCGCCTTTATCCGGCACCTGCAGCGGATGCTCTTGTGAATGCAATCGCAGAATATTACCAGATGAAGAAGGAGCAGGTTTTTGTAGGCGTAGGTTCCGACGATGTCCTTGCTATGGCTTTTCTTACATTCTTCAATTCAGAAAAACCGATCCTGTTTCCGGATATTACATATTCTTTTTATGATGTATGGGCAGAATTATTCCGTATTCCATATAAGACACAGCCGCTTGATGAGAACTTCTGTATCGTAAAAGAAGACTATATGGTAGAAAATGGTGGAGTGATCTTCCCGAATCCAAATGCGCCAACAGGTGTGGAGCTTCCGTTTAATGAAGTAGAAGAAATCATTGCAAAGAATCCGGACGTAGTTGTAATTGTAGATGAAGCATATGTGGATTTTGGCGGAAGATCCGTTCGTCCACTGGTTGATAAGTATGAGAACCTGCTGGTTGTACAGACCTTCTCCAAGTCAAGGTCTATGGCAGGTATGCGTATCGGTTATGCATTCGGAAGTGAAAAGCTGATCAAATACCTGAATGACTGCAAGTATTCCTTTAACTCATATACGATGAACACACCATCTCTTGAGATGGGCGTTGCAGCTATTAAGGATGATGCGTATTTTAAAGATACAGTTGGCAAGATCATGGCAACAAGAGAACGTACCAAGATAGAACTTGCAGATCTTGGATTTGAATTCGGTGATTCTAAGTCAAACTTTATCTTTGCAACACATCCAAAGCTTGATGCAAAGACATTATTTGAAACCTTAAAAGAGAACCATATCTTTGTAAGATATTTTAATAAACCAAGGATCAACCAGTATTTACGTATTACCATCGGAACGGATGAACAGATGGATACCCTGATTGCATTCTTAAAGAAATATATAAAAGAACAGTAACAGCAGTTTGGGAGCAGTATGGAAGAAGAAAAGCTTGCTTATACGGGATTTGCATCAGTATATGACTTGTTTATGGATGAAATCCCATATGAAAAATGGTGTGAAACGATTGTTGGCTATCTGAAGGATTATGGAGTAACTGACGGCCTTGTACTGGAACTGGGCTGTGGAACCGGTACATTCACAGAGCTTATGGCCCAAAAAGGCTTTGACATGATCGGGGTCGATAATTCTCCTCAGATGCTTGAGGAAGCGATGGAAAAAAGAGCAGAAACTGGTTCGGATATTTTGTATCTGCTGCAGGATATGCGCGAATTTGAACTGTATGGAACAGTCCGTGCCATCGTAAGTGTCTGCGATTCTATGAATTATCTGGAAGAGGAAGAAGATTTAAAAGAGGTCTTTCGTCTTGCGAATAATTATCTGGATCCAAGAGGAGTACTGATATTTGATATGAAGACAGCCCATTACTATCGGGATGTCATGGGAGATAAGATCCTGGCAGAGAACAGGGACGAAGGAAGCTTCATCTGGGAGAATACCTGGTATGAGGAAGAACAGGCCAATGGCTATGAACTTACCCTGTTTATACGCGACGATGAGACAGGACTTTATGAGAAACAGGAAGAGATACATTATCAGTATGCTTATGATCTGAGCCGCGTAATAGAACTGATCGAAGAAGCTGGTATGGAGTTTGTCGGAGTTTATGATGAGAAGACACATCGGGAACCGGATGAACGAAGCGAAAGAGTGTATTTCATTGCCAGAGAAAAGGAAAGTGAAGGAAAGTATTATGTCTGATTATATAGTAAGAGCAACGGCTGCGAACAGCCAGATCCGTGCATTTGCAGCTACTACAAGAGAGATGGTAGAAGAAGCAAGAAAGCGTCATAATACAAGCCCGGTTGCATCAGCTGCATTAGGAAGACTGATGACAGCAGGTGCGATGATGGGAAGTATGATGAAGGGCACAAAGGATATGCTGACCCTTCAGATAAAAGGAGACGGACCTATCGGAGGCGTTCTTGTAACTGCAGATGCAGCAGGCAATGTTAAAGGTTACGTAGATAATCCGGAGGTAGTGATCCCGGCTAATCATCTGGGAAAACTGGATGTATCCGGAGTGATCGGTGCCGGATATCTGCAGGTTATCAAGGATATGGGATTAAAAGAACCATATTCCGGACAGACAGAACTCATCTCAGGAGAGATTGCAGAAGATCTCACTTATTATTTCGCAACCTCAGAACAGGTACCATCCGCAGTAGGACTTGGGGTTCTGATGAATAAAGAGAATACTGTTCGTCAGGCAGGCGGATTTATCATTCAGCTGATGCCATTTGCAGAAGAAAGCGTCATCGAGGCACTGGAAAAGAAACTCGCCAGTGTAAAGAGCGTTACCTCTATGCTCGATGCAGGCAATAGTCCAGAACAGATCCTTGAGATCCTTCTTGGAGATCTGGGACTTGAGATCACAGAGACAACTGAGACAAGATTCTACTGCAACTGTTCCAAGGAACGTGTATCAAAGGCAATCATCAGTATCGGTAAGAAGGATCTTCAGGAGATGATCGATGAAGGAGAACCGATTGAAGTAAACTGCCATTTCTGTAATACCAGTTATAAGTTATCAGTAGATGAACTTCGGGTGCTCAGAAAAGCTGCGATTCGCTAAACAGGAGAAGAGGCATGGAATTCAGACCGTGTATCGATATACACAATGGAAAAGTAAAACAGATCGTTGGAGGATCCCTAAAGGATCAGGGGGATTATGCTGCGGAGAACTTTGTATCAGAGCAGACGGCTGCCTTTTATGCAAAGCTCTACCAGAAGGAAGGCATAAAAGGAGGTCATATCATCCTTTTGAATCCGGCAAGTTCTGAATATTACGATGCAACGAAAAAGCAGGCCCTGGAAGCACTTAAGGCTTACCCAGGGGGGCTTCAGATAGGCGGAGGAATCAATGATGCCAACGCACAGGAGTTCCTGGATGCAGGTGCATCACAGGTAATCGTTACCAGTTTCGTCTTTAAGGATGGAAAGATCCATTATGAGAACCTGAAAAAACTTGTTGATAAAGTTGGAAAAGAACGCCTGGTACTGGATCTGAGCTGCAGAAAAAAAGATGACCGGTATTATATCGTGACAGACCGCTGGCAAAAGTTCACAGATGTTGTTCTGACAGAGAAGGTTCTGGAAGAACTTTCACAGAACTGCTGTGAGTTCCTTATCCATGCAGTAGATGTGGAAGGAAAAGCAAAGGGAATCGAAAAAGACCTGGTTCAGATGCTGGGAGAATTTTCAAAGATCCCGGTAACTTATGCCGGAGGCGTAGGATCCTTTGAAGATCTCTATGAATTAAAAAGAATAGGTCAGGGAAGAGTGAATGTAACGGTAGGCAGTGCTCTTGACCTTTTTGGGGGAAATATGAAGTATGAGACAGTTTTAGCTGTCTGCAGAGAGTAACAGGAGGAATAAGATGAAGTTTACAATTACAGGAAGAAATCTGGAAGTGACAGAAGGGCTTAAGGATAGCATTACAGATAAGCTGGGAAAACTGGACCGCTATTTTACTTCTGATACAGAGATCAATGTAACTTTAAGCGTAGAAAAGGATCGCCAGAAGATCGAGGTAACGATTCCGGTAAAAGGAACAGTGATTCGTTCCGAGCAGACAAGCAGCGATATGTACGTATCAATCGATCTTGTAGAAGAAGTAATCGAACGTCAGCTGAAAAAGTATAAGAAGAAACTGATCGCAAAGAATCAGGGAACAGCGAATCTTCGTAAGGAATTTGTTGAACGTTCTGAGATCCTGGAAGCAGAAGATGTGAATATTATCCGTACCAAACAGGTTGAGATGAAGCCAATGTTTCCGGAAGATGCCTGCATTCAGATGGAATTACTGGGACATAACTTCTTCATGTTCCGCAATGCTGCAACAGATGCCGTCTGTGTTGTATATAAGCGTAAAGGCGGCACTTATGGTATGATCGAACCAGAAGAATAAAATAGTTGTGTTAAATCCATAAAAGTGGTAGAATGTTTTATTATGGGTTTAATCCCTTGAATTATAATAGAAAATACTGTTACAGTACTTCTAAGACAGAAGCAGGAGAAACGTAGATGAATCTATTTGAAAAAGTATTCGGTACACACAGTGACCGAGAACTGAGAAGAATCATGCCGCTGGTAGACAAGATCGAGGCTCTTCGTCCAACCATGCAGGCACTTACAGATGAAGAATTAAGAGCAAAGACAGATGAATTTAAGAAACGTCTGTCTGATGGAGAGACACTGGATGATATCCTTCCGGAAGCATATGCAGCTGTACGTGAAGCTGCAAAGCGTTCCATCGGTCTGGAACATTATCGTGTACAGATCATTGGTGGTATTATCCTGCATCAGGGACGTATTGCCGAGATGAGAACTGGTGAAGGTAAGACTCTGGTTTCCACACTTCCGGCATACCTGAATGCACTGGAAGGAAAAGGTGTGCATATTGTCACTGTCAACGATTACCTGGCACAGCGAGATGCACAGTGGATGGGTAAGGTTCATGAATTCCTTGGACTTACCGTAGGTGTGGTACTGAACCACATGGATAACGACGAACGTCGTAATCAGTATAACTGCGATATCACTTACATTACGAACAACGAACTCGGTTTCGATTACTTAAGAGATAACATGGTTATCTATAAAGAACAGCTGGTACAGCGTGATCTTCATTACTGTATCATCGACGAAGTTGACTCTGTTCTGATCGATGAGGCAAGAACACCTCTTATCATTTCCGGACAGAGCGGTAAGTCAACAAAGCTTTACGAAGTAGCTGATATCTGCGCAAGACAGCTTGTAAGAGGTGAAGCCAGCGGTGAAGTAACAAAGATGTCTGCCCTTATGGGAGAAGAGATCATTGAGACAGGTGACTTCATTGTTAATGAAAAGGATAAGATCGTAACTCTGACACAGGATGGTGTTCAGAAGGTAGAAAGATTCTTTAATATCGACAACTTTTCTGATGCTGAGAACCTTGAGATCCAGCACAATATGGACCTCGCACTTCGTGCGAACTATCTGATGTTCCGTGATCAGGATTACGTAGTAAAAGATGATGAAGTACTTATCGTAGATGAGTTCACTGGACGTATTATGCCTGGAAGACGTTATTCTGACGGTCTTCATCAGGCAATCGAAGCAAAGGAACGTGTAAAGGTTAAGCGTGAAAGTAAGACACTTGCTACCATCACTTTCCAGAACTTCTTCAACAAGTACGATAAGAAGGCAGGTATGACAGGTACTGCTCAGACAGAAGAACAGGAATTCCGTGATATCTACAGCATGGACGTAGTTGTTATCCCTACGAATATGCCGATTGCCAGAAAAGACTTAGATGATGCAGTTTATATGACCAAGAAGGAAAAGTATCGTGCAGTTGTCAATGAGATTGAGAAGGCACATGCAAAGGGACAGCCTGTTCTGGTTGGTACAATTACGATCGATATTTCAGAACATATCAGTGATATGCTGAAGAAGAAAGGCATCCCTCATAAGGTTCTGAATGCGAAGTTCCATGACATTGAAGCTGAGATCGTAGCTGATGCTGGTGTACATGGTGCAGTAACCATCGCTACTAACATGGCTGGTCGTGGTACTGATATTAAGCTTGACGACATTGCGAAAGAACTTGGCGGTCTGAAGATCATTGGTACAGAACGTCACGAATCAAGACGTATCGATAACCAGCTCCGTGGTCGTTCCGGACGTCAGGGTGATGTCGGCGAATCAAGATTCTATATCTCTCTCGAAGATGATCTGATGAGATTATTCGGATCTGAACGACTGATGAATATGTTCAAGACTCTGGGTGTAGAAGAGAATGAGCAGATCGAACACAAGATGCTTTCTTCTGCAATCGAAAAGGCACAGGAGAAGATCGAAAGCAACAACTATGCGATTCGTAAGAGTCTTCTCGAATATGACCAGGTTAACAATGAACAGAGAGAACTGATCTACAAAGAAAGACGTCGTGTTCTTGATGGTGAAAGCATGAGGAATACCATCCTGAAGATGATCCACGATATCATTGACAAGTATGTAGATGGATGCAAGACAGATGATAATCTCTTTGATATCAATGAATTGAATTCTCTGCTCCTTCCGATCATTCCATTGGAAGCTCTTACCATTGATGATGAGAACAAGAGTGCTTCCGAACTGAAGAAGGAACTCGAAGAGAAGGCGGTTGCTCTCTATGAAGAAAAAGAACAGATCTTCCCATCTATTGAACAGATGAGAGAGTTTGAACGAGTTGTAATTCTGAAGGTTATTGACCGTAAGTGGATGGATCATATCGATGATATGGAACAGTTACGTCAGGGTATCGGACTTCAGGCTTATGGTCAGAAGGATCCGATCATTGAATTCAAGATGCAGGGATTTGATATGTTTGATTCCATGCTTTTTGGTATTCAGGAAGATGCCTTAAGACTGATCTACCATGTTCGTGTAGAAGAAAAGGTTGAACGTGAAGAAGTTGCCAAGGTAACCGGAACGAATAAAGATGATACAGTAGCACAGGGTCCTAAGAAACGCACAGAAGAAAAAGTATATCCGAACGATCCGTGTCCATGTGGAAGCGGCAAGAAATACAAACAGTGTTGCGGACGCAAAAAGTAAAATGATTTTTTAAGATCGCCGCAGACGATAAGTTTGCGGCGATGTTTTCTTAATTAATAATAGTAAGAGAAAGAAGGTGACAGCAGTGGTCGAATTAGATCAGTTCAAGTACACACTTGGCACTTACAAAAAACCATTACTGGAAGTGAGGGATTCACTTTGACCTTGCGAACAAAGAGAAGAAGATAGAAGAATTTGAACGCAAGATGGAAGAACCGAACTTTTGGGATGATCCGGAAAAGTCACAGCTTCAGATGAAACAGCTTGCTTCCATGAAGGAAGACGTAGCAACCTACAGGAATCTGAAGGAACAGTTTGAAGAGATTGAGACACTGATTGAGATGGCAGAAGAAGAGAACGATGCATCTCTGATCGAAGAGATCCAGAGTAATCTGGATGAATTCATAAGTGTTTATGACAATATCCGAATCAAGACCTTGCTTTCGGGTGAATATGACAGTGAGAATGCCATTGTGGCACTTCATGCCGGTGCAGGCGGTACAGAATCCTGTGACTGGGCAGGTATGCTCTATCGTATGTTCACCAGATGGGCAGACAAGAAGGGCTATGAAGTTGAGGTGATTGATTATCTGGATGGTGATGAAGCCGGAATCAAGTCGGTTACCTTTGAAGTAAGAGGCGAGAATGCATATGGATATCTGAAGTCTGAGAAGGGTGTTCACAGACTTGTAAGAATTTCTCCGTTTAATGCTGCCGGAAAGAGGCAGACATCCTTTGTACAGTGTGATGTTATGCCTGATATTGAAAAGGATCTCGAAGTTGAGATCAGAGATGAAGATCTTCGTATCGATACCTACCGCTCCAGTGGTGCCGGTGGTCAGCATATTAATAAGACTTCATCCGCAATCCGTATCACACATATTCCAACCGGAATCGTGGTACAGTGTCAGAACGAACGTTCACAGTTCCAGAATAAAGACAAGGCTATGCAGATGCTGAAGGCAAAGTTATATCTTTTGAAGCAGCAGGAAGAGGAAGAAAAAGCTTCCGGAATCCGCGGTGAGAAGAAAGATATGGGTTGGGGGAATCAGATCCGCTCCTATGTTATGCAGCCATATACGATGGTAAAGGATCATCGTACCGGCGTTGAGAGCGGCAATGTAGACAGCGTCATGGATGGTAATCTGGATCTGTTTATGAATGGATATTTAAAATGGATCGCGCTTGGCTCAGATGAAGAGCAAGAGCAGATATAAAAGGAGGATTTTGCTATGGGATTAATTAGTTTAGCAGCAGGAGCTATCGGAGCAGTAAGTGGAGCTTTTAACTCTTCTATGGGAGATCAGTATCTGGAAGTTGTTGAACCTGCAGATATGGGCGAAGGTACTGTAATGACAAAAGGCGTGCTTGTAAGAAAAGGTTCTAACAAAAAAGGCACAGCAGACGTTATTTCAAATGGATCAATTATCCGTGTATATGATAATCAGTTTATGATCCTTGTTGATGGTGGTAAGATTGTTGACTATACAGCAGAACCTGGATACTTCAAGGTTGATAATTCTTCTGCACCATCTATGTTTAATGGTCAGTTCAAAGATTCCTTAAAGGAAACATTCTCAAGAATCAAGTTTGGCGGACAGACACCTGTAAACCAGAAAGTATATTACATCAACCTTCAGGAGATCAAGGGTATCAAGTTTGGCACAAGAAATGCAGTGAACTACTTTGATACATTCTATAACTGTGAATTATTCCTTCGTGCACATGGTACTTACTCTATCAAGATCACAGATCCACTGAAGTTCTATGCAGAAGCATGCCCAAGAAATGCTTCTCAGGTAGAGATCGAACAGATCAACGAACAGTATCGCAGCGAGTTCTTAGAGGCACTTCAGGCTGCAATCAACCAGATGTCAGCAGATGGAACAAGAATTTCCTTCGTAACATCTAAGGCAAGAGAACTTGGTAAATACATGGCTAACGTTCTTGACGAAGAATGGACACAGATGCGTGGTATGGAGATCCAGGCAGTAGGTATCGCAAGTATCTCTTACGATGAAGAATCTCAGAAGCTGATCAACCTTAGAAATCAGGGTGCTATGATGAGCGATCCTACTATCAGAGAAGGTTTTGTACAGTCTTCTTTTGCTCAGGGCATGCAGGCAGCAGGCTCTAATCCGAATGGTGCAGCGAATGCCTTCGTAGGAATGGGCATGGGAATGGGTGCTATGGGTGGTTACATGAACCAGGCATCTCAGACCAATTATATGCAGATGCAGGCACAGCAGCAGGCGGCACAGCAGCAGGCAGCTGCTAATAGCTGGACATGCAGCTGCGGAGCAGTGAATACAGGTAAGTTCTGCTCAGAATGTGGCAAACCAATGCCGGCACCGGCAAACAGCTGGACCTGCGAGTGCGGTACAGTGAATACAGGTAAGTTCTGTTCAGAATGTGGAAAACCAGCACCGGTATCCGGTGAATGGACATGCAGTTGTGGAACAGTAAATACAGGAAAGTTCTGCGCAGAGTGTGGAAAACCAAGAGCATAAGCATCATAATTTGATTATTTTAATGAAAGTGGGGCTGCAATGGCAGTAATCAGTTATAAGTGTCCGAATTGTGGAGGTGATCTTCAGTTTGACCCAAAGACACAGAACTTCAGGTGTGAATACTGTGACTCTGTTTTTACGGAAGATCAGCTTGGCTCAAAAGCGGAACAGCCAGAAGCAACCGAACAGGTGATAAAGCAGGAGGGGGCAAGAATTTATTCTTGCCCTAGCTGTGGTGCAGAGATCATTACAGATGAGACCACCGCAGCGACCTTCTGCTATTATTGTCACAACCCGGTTGTATTTCAGGGGCAGCTTTCCGGTGATTACGAACCGGATACTGTAATTCCCTTTACGGTAGATCGAAAGGAAGCAGTGGATAGCTTCCTTGCCTATGTGAAAAAGAAACGGTTTGTACCAAAGGATTTTTTCTGCAAAGAGCAGATTGAAAAGATAAGTGGTGTTTACTTCCCGTTCTGGTACTATCGATGTGATGCTGATGGAGAATGGCATGGTACCGGAAAGAACATCCGTGTTTATCGTGTTGGTAATACCGAATATACAGAGACAAAAGTATATGATATAGACCGTAATGCAGAGTTGTCATTTGAGCATCTGACAAGGAATGCATTAAACAGAGAGAATAAGCAGTTGGTGGATGCAGTACAGCCATTTGTGCTGGATCAGGCGAAGGATTTCAATTATGGATATCTTTCCGGTTTCCAGGCTGAGAAAAGAGATATTGAAAAAGAAAGTCTGCAAAAAGACCTTCAGGAAGAAGTGAAAAAGCATTCTTCGGATATGATCCGCAACTCTGTGAAAGGTTATACCAGTGTTTCACAGAAATCAGACTACATTCGTGTACATGATGAGGACTGGAAATATCTTCTGGTACCAGTTTGGGTATTGACCTATAACGGAAAAGATGGTAAAAAGTACTACTATGCGATGAATGGACAGACAAAGAAAGTTGCCGGTGTTCTTCCTTTGGATAAAGGAAAGCTGGTGCGCCTGTACTTCCTTCTGTTTGCCATGTTTCTTCTTTTGCTTATAGCGGGAGGTTATTTCTTATGGTGAACAGAAATCGTACAAAAAAGACAGGATTTTTTCTGACGTTCGCTTTGCTGTTCCTGTTTTTATATCTGTTATCCATGACAGGATCGGCCGCATATAAAGTGATAGATAATGCTGAGCTGTTCTACAGTAATGAGAAGAGAAACATCGAAGATCTTGCAGCGCAGATCGATGAGAACTATCAGATGAATGTGCTGGCAATGACAGACCAGAACAGGAATGGTAAGTCGGTGAATGAAAAAGCAGAAGCTGCATACGAAAAGCAGGGTTATGGAGATAATAAGGCTCAAGGCGGCATTTGTATACTGATCGATATGGCGAACCGGGAGTTAACGCTGATAACAGACGGACTGATGGCGCGCTTTATTACGGATGACAGAGAAGAGGATATCTTAGATATCGGATATATCTATCTTGGTGCGGCAGAGTATGGTGATGCCATGATCGCGATGCTGGAGCGTGTAGAGCATTACCTGGATGCCGGGATTCCGGGCGGACATTATCAGTATGATCCGGAGACCGGAAGCATTAGCAGGTACTATTCCTTATCGGAGATGGATTTTGGGATTGCTTTTGGAGGTGCATTACTGTTACCGCTTTTGATCACGATGAGTGTCGCATCAGGCTATAAGAAGATTAAAAGATATAAATACGATCTGAATACGAACGCAGAACTTAAGATCACAGGTGCCTCTGACAGGTTTGTTAACCAGATCGTAACAAAGAGAAGAATCAATACTGATTCCTCCAGATCCGGAGGAGGAAGCTCGGGTGGGAACCGAACAACCATGCACCGTTCGTCATCCGGCAGATCCTATGGAGGAGGACATAGCAGAAAGTTCTGATATGTTCCACAAGCGTCGACTTGAAAAAGTGTTAGAGTATGATTAATAAAAATGATTTATATTATGTTGTAAAAGAAAAGGCTCTGCCGGAAGTATTGCTGAAGGTTGTGGAAGCCAAAAGATTGTTGGATTCCGGAAAGGCTGCAACAGTACAGGAAGCCACAGAACAGGCAGGCATCAGCAGAAGCTCTTTTTATAAATATAAAGATGATATCTTTCTGTTTCGGGAGAATACCAGAGGGAAAAAGATTACTTTTGTAACCCAGATGGATGACGAACCGGGGTTATTGTCGGATGTTTTACAAATCATTGCATCTTACCAGGCGAATATTCTGACGATTCATCAGACGATTCCGGTGAATGGAATCGCTTCCCTGACATTATGCATTGATATTCTGCCTTCTATAGAGAATTCATCTATGTTGTTCACTGACATTGAGAAGCTGGAAGGCATACATTATCTGAAAATATTAACCAGTGAATAAGTGAGGAGAGACATTATGAATATTGCAATCTTAGGCTATGGTACTGTAGGCTCAGGAGTTTACGAAGTACTGAAGAGAAATCAGGAAATTGTAGAAAAAAGCGCAGGAAAAGAGATGAACGTAAAGTACGTTCTGGATTTAAGAGAGTTTCCGGGAGACCCTGTAATGGATGTTCTTGTACATGATTACAATGTGATTCTGGAAGACCCGGAAGTGCAGCTTGTTGCAGAAGTAATGGGCGGAGTAGAACCAGCATACACATTTACAAAAAAAGCTCTGGAAAAGGGTAAAAGTGTCTGCACATCCAATAAGGAACTGGTTGCAAGACATGGCACAGAGCTGATTAAAATTGCAAGAGAACATGGTGCGAACTATCTGTTTGAAGCAAGCTGCGGCGGTGGTATTCCGATTCTTCGTCCACTTCTTAGCTGCCTGACAGCAGATGATCTTGATGATATCTCCGGTATCCTGAATGGTACTACAAACTATATGCTCACCAAGATGGCAAAAGAAGGATCAGACTATGATACAGTTCTGAAAGAAGCACAGGCAATGGGTTATGCAGAACGTAATCCGGAAGCAGACGTAGAAGGCTATGATCCTGGCAGAAAGATTGCAATCCTTTCTTCCGTAGCATTCGGAAGCTATGTGGCATTTGAAGATGTTTACACAGAAGGAATCACTGCACTTACAGATAAGGATTTCTTATATGCAAATCAACTGAATGCTTCTGTTAAACTCGTTGCAACAGCAAAGAAGGCAGATGGCGTTCTTTATGGTTATGTAGCACCTGTATTTGTATGGGAGAATGATCCACTTTACATGGTAAATGATGTATTTAATGCAGTATCTGTTCATGGAAATATGCTCGGAGAAACCATGTACTATGGTAAAGGCGCAGGGAAGCTTCCAACCGCCAGCGCAGTTGTATCAGATCTTATCGAAGAAGCAAAGAGATATGGCGAAGATATCATGCCTGCATGGGCAGAAGAAAAGCTTGAGTTAGCAGATATCAAGAATCTTTCCAGAAGATTCTTTGTACGCGCAAAGGGTGAAGCAGATATGGCGAAGATCAGAGAACTATTCGGTGCAGAAGAGATCATTCAGGTGGAAGGTCTTGCAGATGAGTATGGATTCCTTACAGGTATAATGCAGGAAAAAGAATTTGACAGTGCAGCAGAAAGCTTTGGCTGCATGATCGGACGTATCCGTGTTCGTGATATCTAAGTTAGATGCTCTATGAGCGCCAACTTGAATTAATTACAGATAGGAATAAAGTTTTATGAATATTAATAAACAGATTGCAGAAGAACTGAAGGTGCAGTTATGGCAGGTAGATGCTGCGGTAGGACTTATCGATGAAGGTTATACGATTCCGTTTATTGCCAGATATCGTAAAGAAGTTCACGGAACCCTCAATGATGAACAGCTTCGTACTTTGTCGGAAAGACTCACTTATCTGAGGAATCTGGAAGATCGGAAGAACCAGGTACTGGCTTCCATCGAAGAGCAGGGAAAGCTGACAGAAGAACTGAAAAAGCAGATTCTGGAAGCCCAGACCCAGGTGCTGGTAGAAGACCTGTATCGTCCATACAGACCTAAGAGAAGAACAAGAGCTACAATAGCAAAGGAAAAGGGTCTTGAAGGTCTTGCCAATATCATTCTTCTTCAGATGACTAAAAAGAGTCTGGAAGAGGAAGCACTTCCTTACGTGAATGAAGAAAAAGAAGTAAAGACAACCGCAGAAGCCATTGCAGGTGCGATGGATATCATTGCGGAGCAGATATCGGATCAGGCTGATTATCGTACACGTATCCGTGAGATTAGTGAAAAAGAAGGTCTGATCCTTTCGGAAGCAAAGGATGAGAAGCAGCAATCCGTATATGAGATGTATTATCATTTTCAGGAGCCGGTAGCGAAGCTTGCAGGGCACAGGATCCTTGCGCTCAATCGTGGTGAGAAGGAAAAGATCCTTACGATCAAGCTGGAGGTTCCGGAAGATAAGATCTATGGTTATCTTCAGAAGCATGTAATCACAAGAGCCAATCCGAATACAGAAGGCTGTTTAAAAGCCGTGATTGAAGACAGTTATAAGCGTCTGATCGCGCCTGCGATCGAACGTGAGATTCGAAGTGCATTGACAGAAAAGGCAGAAGATGGTGCAATCCGTGTGTTTGGCAAAAACTTACAGCAGCTTCTGATGCAGCCGCCAATCGCAGGAAAAGTAGTTCTTGGATGGGATCCTGCATTTCGTACCGGATGTAAGCTTGCAGTAGTAGATGCTACCGGCAAGGTGCTTGATACAGCAGTTGTTTACCCGACAGCACCGACGAATGACGCTAAGATCCGTGCGGCTAAGGAAACAGTCAAAAAGATGATCAGTAAGTATGGTATTTCCCTCATCTCTGTTGGAAATGGTACTGCATCCAGAGAATCGGAAGCCGTAATCGTGGATATGCTGAAAGAAGTAAAGACACCGGTTCAGTACATCATCACAAACGAAGCAGGAGCATCCGTGTATTCTGCAAGTAAGCTTGCAACAGAAGAATTCCCGAATTTTGATGTGGGACAGAGAAGTGCTGCATCCATCGCAAGACGAGTTCAGGACCCGCTTGCAGAGCTTGTTAAGATCGATCCGAAGTCTATCGGTGTAGGTCAGTACCAGCATGATTGCAATCAGAAAAAGCTTGGGGATACTCTGGGCGGAGTTGTGGAAGACTGTGTGAATAAAGTCGGTGTTGATCTGAATACAGCATCTGCCTCTCTTCTTGAGTATATTGCAGGTGTAAGTAAGACAATTGCAAAGAATATTGTTGTCTACAGAGAAGCTAATGGCAGCTTTAAGGATAGAAAGGAACTGTTGAAAGTTCCAAAACTCGGACCAAAGGCCTATGAGCAGTGTGCCGGTTTCCTTCGTATCTCCGGAGGAAAGAATCCGCTGGATGCCACCAGTGTTCATCCTGAAAGCTATGAAGCAACTGTAAAACTCCTTGCAAAGCTTGGATATAAGACAGAAGATATTACAGGTGGTAAGCTTAGCCGCCTTTCAAAATCGGTAAAGGATTACCGTAAGATGTCAGAAGAACTGGAGATTGGTGAGATTACTCTGCGTGATATCGTAAAAGAACTGGAAAAGCCAGGACGTGATCCACGAGAAGAGATGCCAAAGCCGATCCTTCGTACCGATGTACTTGAGATGAAGGACTTAAAAGAAGGTATGGTCCTGAAAGGCACCGTTCGTAACGTCATTGACTTTGGTGTTTTTGTGGATATCGGAGTTCATCAGGATGGTCTGGTACACATTTCCCAGCTGACAGATAAAAAGTTTATCAAACACCCGCTTGAAGTAGTCAGCGTTGGTGATATTGTAGAAGTCAAGGTTATGAGTGTTGATCTTCAGAAGAAGAGAATTCAGCTTACCATGAAAGGAATCTGAAGATGGGAAGAATAAAAAAAGTTACCAAACAGACGGATAACAGATTCCTGAATATGTATGCCTTAAAGGCTGAGAATCGTAAGGGCGGTGAAGTGAATTACTTTGTAGCCTCCAGATGGAATACTCCGGAGGAGATGAAATTATCCACAAAAGATAATCGCCCGGATGGCATGGCAATCTATAGTCTTTATGGAGAAAAGAAGGATAAGATCGTTCTGATCAGACAATATCGTTATCCTCTGGATGGCTTTATCTATGAGTTCCCGGCAGGTCTTGTGGAACCGGGAGAGGATTATCGTAAGGCAGCAATCCGCGAGATGAAGGAGGAGACTGGACTGACATTTCATCCGATTGAGGTTCCGGAATATTTTGAAAAACCATTCTATACAACGATTGGTATGACAGATGAATGCTGCGGTATGGTGTATGGATGGTCAGACGGAGAGATCAGTCTGGCGGGTCTGGAAGATACAGAAGAGCTTGATGTTGTGATTGTTGACAGAGAGGAAGCAAAAAGGATCTTAAAAGAAGAGAATGTTGCGATAATGTGTGCCTATATGCTGATGCATTTTATTGCAGATGAAGATCCGTTTAAGTTTTTAAAATGATATTCGAGACATTTAGTGAAAAAGAGACCTATGATATAGGGAAAAAGCTTGGCCTGGAAGCAAAACCAGGCCAGGTTTATGCACTCCTGGGAGATCTGGGAGTAGGAAAGACAGTATTTACAAAAGGGTTTGCAGCAGGTCTTGGTGTTGCAGATCATGTAAGCAGCCCTACCTTTACCATTGTTCAGGTGTATGAGGATGGCAGAATGCCATTTTACCATCTGGATGTATACCGTATTGGTGATATTGAAGAGATGTATGAGATCGGTTACGAAGATTGCTTTTTCGGAGAAGGAGTCAGTCTTGTAGAGTGGGCGAATCTTATTGAGGAACTCATGCCGGAGGATACGATCACTGTTACCATTGATAAGGACCTGGAAAAGGGATTTGATTATCGGAGGATTGAAGTGAAATGAAGGCACTTGGAATAGACAGTTCCGGAATGGTTGCCTCTGTAGCGATAGTAGAGGATGATCAGCTTCTGGCAGAATATACCGTGAATTATAAAAAAACGCACTCCCAGACATTGCTTCCAATGCTTGATGAGATCGTAAAGATGATAGAACTGGACTTATCCACGATCGACGTGATCGCAGTGTCTGCAGGTCCTGGATCATTTACCGGTCTTCGAATCGGAAGTGCTACAGCCAAAGGGCTTGGCCTGGCGCTTGATAAGCCGATCATTTCTGTTCCGACACTAGAGGGAATGGCTATGAACCTTTCTCTTTGCAATGGACTGATCTGTCCGATGATGGATGCCAGAAGAAATCAGGTATATGCAGGTATCTATCGTTTTGAAGATGGAAAGCTTATTATCATAGAAGATCAGATGGCAGTTCCGGCAGAAGAGATGGTTTCAAAGCTGAATAGTTATCAAAAGCCTGTGATTCTGCTTGGAGATGGCTGTGATGTGAACAAAACTCTGTTTACAGAAGGATTAAAGGTGCCATTTAAAATTGCACCGTCCAACCTGAACAGACAGCATGCATCTGCGATTGCAGCCCTTGGAATCGAATATACAAAACAGGGAAAAGAAACGAATGCAAGGGATCATGAACCGGACTATCTGCGTCCTTCCCAGGCTGAGAGAGAACGCGAGGAGCGTCTTAAGGGGGAAAGACCATGATTCGTTTCATGGAAGAACGTGATCTTACGGCAGTGGCAGAGATAGAAAAAGATATCTTCTCACAGCCATGGTCAAGAGATGGGTTTTACAGTTCCATGGTCAGTAAGGATACCATTTACCTTGTTGTAGAAATCGCGGGGAAAGTCTGCGCATATTGTGGGTGCCTGCAGGCTCTTGACGAAGCAGATATCACGAATGTTGCAGTAGAAAAGTCCAGCCGGGGACAGGGAATCGCCTATGCGATGCTTATGGAACTAATGCGTCTCGGAGAAGAAAGAGGGATTAATGCCTTTACGCTAGAAGTGCGAAAGAGCAACCAGGCGGCACTTTCCCTTTATGAAAAACTGGGATTTGAAGTTGCAGGAATCCGTAAGAATTTTTACGATCTTCCAAAAGAAGATGCCGTGATCATGTGGAAATATAAGAAAAACGAGGAATAAAGAATGTTAGATGTTTGTTTGCTTGGATGTGGTGGCATGATGCCATTACCATATCGCTGGCTGACAGCACTTATGATGAGATATAATGGCAGCAGCATCCTGATAGACTGCGGGGAAGGGACACAGATCGCGATCCGTGAGAAAGGATGGAGTTTTAAGCCGATTGATGTGATCTGTTTTACCCATTATCATGGAGATCATATCAGTGGACTTCCGGGACTTTTGCTTACCATGGGAAATGCCATGCGTACAGAGCCCCTGACACTGATTGGTCCGAAGGGACTGGAGCGTGTGGTAAGTGCGCTTCGTGTGATAGCACTGGAGCTTCCGTTTGAGATCCGATGCATCGAGATCCAGGAACCTCGTCAGGTTTTTGAGATGGATGGGTATCGTCTGATTGCTTATAAAGTGAATCATAATGTATTATGCTATGGCTACACCATAGAGATAGATCGTGCCGGAAAGTTTGATGCACAGAAGGCAAAGAGTCAGGAGATTCCGTTAAAACTCTGGAGCCGTCTGCAAAAGGGAGAGATAATCGAGGAGGATGGAAGAGTCTATACACCTGAGATGGTTCTTGGTCCGGCAAGAAAAGGAATTAAATTGACATACTGTACAGATACAAGACCAACTGCCTCCATTGTAGAGAATGCGATGAATTCAGATCTTTTTATCTGCGAAGGAATGTACGGAGAACCGGATAAGGATGCGAAGGCAGTGGAACATCGCCATATGACCTTTAAAGAAGCTGCTACACTTGCGAAAAAGGCAGAGGTAAGGGAAATGTGGCTGACACATTACAGTCCGTCTCTGAACAGGCCTGATGAGTATATGTCTACTGTTACATCCATTTTCCCGAATGCCTATCCTGGAAAAGATGGAAAGTCAGTGGAATTGATGTTTGATGATGAAACCGGAGTTTGATCAAGATGAATAGTGAAGTAAAAGAAAAAGATGTATTAATCCTTGCAATTGAAAGCTCCTGCGATGAGACTGCAGCAGCAGTAATCAAAAACGGAAGAGATATGCTTTCCAACATTATTTCTTCCCAGATTGAATTGCATAAGTTATATGGCGGCGTAGTACCGGAGATCGCCTCCAGAAAACATATTGAAAAGATTAACCAGGTTGTGGAAGAAGCACTGAAAGAAGCGAATGTGACACTTGATGAAGTCGATGCAATCGCAGTTACCTATGGACCTGGTCTTATAGGTGCGCTCCTTGTTGGTGTTGCGGCAGCAAAAGCAATCGCATATGCTGCAAAGAAGCCACTGATCGGTGTACATCACATCGAAGGACACATCTCTGCAAACTATATCGAGAATAAGGATCTCAAACCGCCGTTTGCCTGCCTTGTAGTATCAGGCGGACATACACATCTTGTGGTAGTAGAAGATTACGGAAAGTATACGATTCTCGGTAAGACAAGAGATGATGCAGCAGGAGAAGCCTTTGATAAGGTGGCCAGAGCAATTGGACTTGGATACCCTGGCGGACCAAAGATTGACAAACTATCCAAAGAGGGCGATCCGGATGCAATCAAGTTCCCGCGTGCTAAAGTCAATGACTCTGAATATGATTTCAGTTTCAGCGGATTAAAGTCCGCAGTATTGAATTATATCAACGGTGCGAAGATGAAAGGGGAAGAAATCAATGAAGCAGATATTGCAGCTTCCTTCCAGAAGGCTGTTACCGATGTACTGGTAGATCATGCGATGCATGCGGTAAAAGAATATGGCTTTGACAAGCTTGCCATAGCCGGAGGTGTGGCTTCGAATTCCACACTTAGAAAAGCAATGGAAGAAGCATGCAAAAAGAACCATATCGAATTCTATCACCCATCACCAATTCTCTGCACCGATAATGCAGCGATGATCGGAGCCGCAGGCTATTACGAATATATGGCTGGAACAAGACATGGATGGGATCTGAATGCAATAGCGAATCTGAAGCTGGGGGAAAGATAAAAAATCTATTGACATCTAAGATGGAGATGGATATAATAACAATGTTCTGATTCAAACAGAACGAATGCAGGGGTATCGAAGTGGTCATAACGAGGCGGTCTTGAAAACCGTTTGTCCGCAAGGGCGCGTGGGTTCGAATCCCACCCCCTGCGTTTAATCTTTAATTTCATAAGAGTAAAGATTCAGGCTATGGAGAAGTACCCAAGAGGCTGAAGGGACACCCCTGGAAAGGGTGCAGGTCGTTAATAGCGGCGCGAGGGTTCAAATCCCTCCTTCTCCGTTCATAAGTTAAGAAAAATTTAATTTCTTCTTGACATATGGAATCATAGATGATATGATTTAGAAGTCTCATGTGAGACAACACCTTGACAATTAAATAGTGAAACAACCTTGAAAAATTCTAAATGAATTTTCGCGAACAGCGATGAAAATGTTGTGCTTGCACAAGCATTTGAGGAGCGTCGCGAAAACTCTAAAAACACAAAGTGTTTTTAGAGTTTCAAAGGAACTGACCTTTAAAAACAGTAAAAAGGGACAAAATTAGCTAGCAAGTTGTTTTGATCCAAGAATCAAATTTTTTTTGAGAGTTTGATCCTGGCTCAGGATGAACGCTGGCGGCGTGCTTAACACATGCAAGTCGAGCGAAGCACTTCTTTCGGGAGGTGACTGAGCGGCGGACGGGTGAGTAACGCGTGGGTAACCTGCCTCATACAGGGGGATAACAGTTAGAAATGACTGCTAATACCGCATAAGCGCACAGGATTGCATGATCC
>JAZLLO010000131.1:0-10880 GCA_045598185.1 Marvinbryantia sp. | reverse complement strand
ATGTACTGTTGCATAATGAGTGTTGTAGAGACAATAAAGAGAAGAGAGAAAAATGTATATAGAAGCATAGCAAACCTCTTTAATGGAAAGCCGGTCTTAGAGTAACCGGCTTTCTTAAAGTTACCTAGCTGAACTGTAACCAATTAAAAAAGGTTCTGGCTACCAAAAGTCAGAATCCTTTTTTCAGATATTATCGATAGAATACACATATCATATCATCTCTTCCCTTTAGAAGGTTACTTCTCCATCATGTGATAATAATGAAACATTATTAACACTATCTATATTAACAATCTCGCGCACAAGCCTGCTTCCATCTTTTACTCTTAATTCAATAACAAGATCAAGTGACTTTGCTGTAATATTCCTTGACTTAACAATCGGATGAGATACATGTTCATTCAGAATACTCATGATTACCGGCTCTACATCGAGATTATCAGAGTTAATAACAAGTATATTAGATGCTTTTGCAACCGGTAATCTATCTAAGATTATAATCGCAAGTGTCAGTGCAATGGAAAGTAAAGCCGCAATATGTGCAACTCCGGCGCCGCATATAATTCCATTACTGATAGCCCAGAACAAGAATAACAGATCCATTGGATCCTTTACCGCAGTACGGAAACGTACAATAGAAAGTGCACCAACCATACCTAATGACACAACAATACTTGACTGGATCGTTAACACAACCGCAGTGGTAACTAAAGTAACACCTGCAAGTGTAATATTAAATGTTTTTGAATAAAATGTTTTTCTTGTAAAAACACGGTATGCGAAAAACAGATATAAAGCAAACACGCTGGCAACAGCAAGTGCTATAAACGCGGTCTTAACCCCTATATAGGAATATCCATTTAAAAAAGATTGTTTGAAAATATCCTGAAATGATAACATTATAATCTCCTCCTCAAATTAAACTCCCGAATATCTCCGGCATAAATAATATTTCGAAAATGCAGTCTGCCGCAGGCGTTCTGTCTGAATACTGTGATAGATAAAGTCAGGCAGATACTCATCATATTTTACTTCCAGTAACTTTTGTCCCACAGGCATAATCGGCCTTAACGAAGTACTGCCATGTAAGAACTCTTTTACTCTTTGAGATGATGAGATATTCGTATCCAGAGTAATTCTGACATTTCCATTGGCGTATACAAAAGGAATTCTTTCATATTCGACGATTACAACCGGTCGAACTCCATATATCATCATCTCCAGAGATAGTTTTCGAAGTACCGGATGCTGCTCATTAATATCAGGCAGATACTTCCCCGATATGAGAGTTTCCGCCTGTTTTAATGTCAGTGGACAGGATAGTTTTAATGTCTTTCCGTTTTCTTTTCTCTTACATTCCAGCCTGATCCTGCTTTTATCATGATTATAGATACGAATTCGGAACTTTTCACGAGGATCTGTTCCATTCTCATTCTCATAATAACACTTGTTCGATGGGGAATCAAAATATAGCGAAGATATCAGATACTTACCACTTTCACCTACATTCGAATCTTTTTTTAAAATTCCATTTAATTTTACTTTCAACAATTCGCACTGTGCATCAGATATCAGATATTTAAATTCATGCCGATATTTTGTATCAGTGTTTGACAACTGTTTTTGATTTCTAATTATATTATATAAGTTCATTATTCTATTACTTTTCTTAATCTAAGCAACTGGTTCAGATACATTGGAGTACCAAGTAAACTCTCGAAAGATTCTGCAGGGCCATTCGTTACTATCCATTCATATCCATCAGGTGCAGCAGGCAGTTCTTCAGGTTTCTCAAAATATGGAACATGAATTACATCTATCAGCTGATCATTCTCATCAAAACAAATGAATGCTGCACTATCATCTCCCTCTATCCAACATTTATCAAGGAACTCTATATGTTCTTTTATAAATGTCAGCATCTCGGATACCTGTTCATCAACAGAGTAATCATCATTCTCAAACAACTGATACTGTACATATCTCCAAAAACCTTCATTCAGATTGTTCGCAACTGATAATTCCTTACTTTGCCGGATGATCCTGTTTATCATAGGATCCAGCATTGGATGAATTATATCGCGATAAACTTGTGTCAGCCTGTCATGGAACTCACTATTCATATACATACCAATATAATATGGGGTTTTTAATCCATAATTGATATCCGGCAACATATGCAATACTTCATTTGGATACGTTGCATTACCAAAAGTCAGATCATAATCCCATATCGGACCTGCATATACTTTCTCCTGATCAAGATCAAGATAATAGTAACTGCTGGACGTATCGCTATCCATATTTACAAATAGTGTATCGATAAGGAAGCGATAAACAAAAGAATCCAGGTCCATCCATTCCGGCCATGGTACCTTATGCAATGTCTTTTGCTCATCATTCCAATAAGACAGTAAGAATATATCCATCTCTGTCAGCATCTTCTGTACCTTTTCGTACATTTCGGCTGTTAACTTTTTTGGGCCTTTTAATATAAACTTTCTGTCAGGACTGCAATCGAATACAATATCATCTTTTTCAATCTTTACTTCCTGTGTTAATTCTACAAGGACACAGTTCTCCTGTCTGTCCAATCTGTTTGGTGCCAGTTCAACCTTTTCTGAGAGATAATACAGTCCATTATATTCTCCATTCAGATACAAGTCTACATATTCACCATCCGGCGTCCATTCAAACGGCAATTCTGAAGCAAACTTATAGATAATATCATTCCTCAGGTTTGTTATATCATAGAAATTCGCAAGAAGCATCCATTTATCAGATGCTTTCATGCCCAACACCTCAGCATCAGATTTTAATGAAATCTTATAAGGTTTTTTCTCCCAGTTCCAGGTCGAATTACCTCTTGAGCAGATAGCGTCTTTAAAACCGGAAGTGATATAATCTTCCTTTCCTTCTTTATCAATAACCCTGATCAAGGCTTTTTCATCTTTCTTGCGCTTTTGATTGATTACTTCTACATTACCGGATATCGTATCTGCAAATAACGATGCAACTTCTGCTGAGTGAAAAACTTTTAATGTTATCTCATCTATCTGATTTCCATTCTTATAATAATGAATATCAGACATATCTTTTGAAAGCAGAACATCGGAAGCGTTCTCATCTGTAAGTAAAACATCTCCTGCATACATAGAATACGGACACGAAATCTTTACCGAACTATTCTCCTGCTTCTGCCATGTCGGCAAATACAGATGAAATTCATGGTCTCCCTTTTCGATCATCTTTACAGAAAACGTCTGATTTTCAGACATTATATCTACATAAAGAGAATTTCTGATATTATCAGAAATTTCTACCTCACTTGTTAGCTTATAACCATATAATATAATAAAAAGAAAAATAACTGACATTAAGATTATTGGCAAATACTTTTTTACATAAAACATTTTTTTATCTTTCTTCTTTCGTATATTCCAACCAAAGCATTCTCCTTTATCAACGAAATCCTATCAGTTCATACTTAAATAGTCAAGCACATCCTTTAGCCGGAAATGTGAGACAGCATCATTGTAAGCATCGCTGTTACTTCCTTATTATCAAGTTCAGCAGCCTTATCATACATCTTTAATGAAACTCTGTAAAACTGTACACCCTTATCCTGCATCATGGTTAAAAGTGCAAGTGTCTTTTTCATGCCTTCTACGTTCTCCGGCTTATATGTCTGCTGAAGTATAACTGGAAATGCCTGTACAAATGTCAGTTCATCTACCTTATTAATATCTCCTCTTTCCAGGATAAAGATCGCCTTTAAGGGAATCTTACAGTTACGATTCATCCGTTCCTTCCCGGACCATGGAGTTCCGCAGGCGTAGACCATTTTGTCGTTCATCTCTATAAGCGGCTTATCTCCATTAATTACATAGGAATCTTCAAAGTACTTTAATGCTAATCGAAGAAGTGTCGTCTTTCCGGTCCCACTGGAAGCTGTCAGCATATAACCATATTCCCCTGCTGCTAATACTGCTCCATGCATAAGCCAGCAATCGTAAGGCAACATAGCTACTGCTATCTGGCGATAGACAGCCAGTGTCTCAAGATAAGCAGCAGAAAATTCGATAGACTGATATTCTTTCACGGACTTGGCTCTCTCATATTCGATATCTTCTTCTGTAATACAAACATGGATATCAAAATGCCCCTGTGATTCTTCTACTATATATTCCTTGCACATATGATATACCTGGTCATACATAGACTCTATCTGAATCGTCTTTCCTGCCAGTACTATCTGAAATATCATGTCTCCCACCTCATTTATTATTAATCTCTTTTAATCAAGCAAATGCACTGTACCTTGGGGGTGATTACATTTTACTTCAGAGCAAACCAATTATGCTTTGAAGAAATAAATCTGCTTTCTATCACGAATGATCCTGTCGAAGAAGCGGCATCATACTGACACCCTTATTCGTATAGATCAGGTAACCCTTTTTAAAAAGTTCATCTTTAAATGTTGTTGTTTTCACCTTTTCACTCATAACTGTAGTTTACATCCTTTTTATACATTGATAGTATATATCACGCTTACATAGACTTTGGATGAATAAGCCAATCTAAGCCAATTAAATAATAACATCTAACAGATCGGGGCTTAAGGCTCCGATCGTTAGATGTATAACATAGTCTATGGACAGACGAAGATATATTACTATAAATATGTGTATTCCTCAAGTATAGGCCACAAATATATCCCCTTCTATATATTTTACGATTCCTTCTGTCTCCGGCAGATGGATATATCCATAAGCTTCATTATGCCAGATTGGTGTTCCTGTCACCTCTATACGAAAAGCCCTTGTAATATGATCGAAGGTCTGTACCCATCCAAGTTCCTTCTCCTGATAGAATCCGATACTTGCATAGAAGATGCCCTTGGCTATCACATCCAGTGACATAATTAAGTCCACCTTATAGATACCAGCTTTATGAAAATGCATTGGCTTGGACCACATGGTTCCTATGCCTACATCGGTATCTGTTCTTAGGGATAAGCGGAAGATCATATTCGAGAGTGGTTTCTCTACTTTTACGGTAACTGTCATTCCAAGGCTTTCGCCTTCTTCATATACCGGCATAACCTTATCTGTTAATGACAGATGCAACATCTGAAGACCTAAGTGGTCTTCCTTTACTGTATGAGAGACCTTCGTCAGATCCATATCAACTTCGTTATCACTTAAGGAATGGTCCATATAGATGGCAATGGCCTTTTCCACTTCTCCATCATAGATGATCTTCCCCTGATCCATCACGATGCAGCGGTCACAGAGCTTTCTGATCGTATCCATATGATGGCTAACGTAAAGAATGGTTCTTCCATCTTCATCTGCCGTCTGACGCATCTTATCCAGACACTTCTTCTGGAAGGCCATATCTCCAACTGCAAGTACTTCATCCATGATCAGAATCTCTGAAGTAAGATGAGCTGCAACAGAGAAGGCAAGCTTCACGAACATACCGGAAGAATAGCGCTTAACCGGTGTATCGATAAAGTCACGGACTTCCGAAAAGTCTATGATACTCTCCATCTTGGCATCAATCTCTTCCCTTGTCATACCAAGGATGGCACCATTGAGATAGATGTTCTCTCTTCCTGTCATCTCCCCATGGAAACCAGTTCCCACTTCCAGCATAGAAGATACACGGCCGTAAAGATAGATGTCCCCTTCTGTAGGGGCTGTAACACGGCTTAAGAGCTTTAAAAGCGTAGACTTACCGGCACCGTTAGATCCGATAATGCCAATCCGCTCCCCCTGATATATGGTCAGATCAATTCCGTTTAAGGCCATAAAGGTCTGACCGATCAGGCGCTGGTCTATACCGATTTTAAGATTGGGATCTTCTTTTCCTCGCTTCTTTGCCCACCAGGACTGGAGTTCCATTTGAAGAGTTTTACCTCCTATAGTCCCCAGCTGATACCTCTTCTTTACCCCCTGGATATCAATGGCGATGGGTCTGTTTTGATTCTCAAGATTACTAATCATAGTCTCCACCTCCTATACGGTATCCATAAAGGTACGTTCTACTTTATTAAAGATCATAATGCCAAGAAGCATTACAATGGCTGTCATAATAAGAGAAAGTCCAACAAAAAGCGGCTCTATCGTTCCGGTACCAAAAAGGATATAACGGAAGATCTCAATTGGCATAGTAACAGGATTAAGCAGCAGGATGATACGAAGCACACCGCTTACTGTACTCATAGGGTAGACAACTGGTGTAGCATACATCCAGAGCTGCACACCAAAGCTAACCAGAACCTGAAGATCACGGTACTTTGTGGTCATACTGGAGATAATGATACCACATCCCATACCCAGGATTCCAAGCCAGATTAGAAGAAGTGGCAAGAGAATAATCAAAAAGATATTGGGATGAATACTGCCCTTGATCATAAAGATGACCATCAAGACAAGCACCATGATCATCTGGATTCCAAAACGAATGATGGCACTGAATACATTGGAAATCGGCACCACCAGACGTGGGAAATAGACCTTTCCAAAAAGGCCTGCATTCGAGGTAAAAGTAGAGGCATTATTAGTCAGACAGGTGGAAAAGTATCCCCAGATAGCATTCCCTGACAAATAGAATAAGAGCTGCGGTACCCCATCTGTCCCCAGCTTTGCAATATTCCCAAACAATATGATATAAACTATCGAAGTTAAAATCGGATTTGAGAATAACCATAAAGGTCCAAGGATGGTCTGCTTATAAGAAACCGTAAAAGACCGTCTGGTAAATAGTAAGATCAGATCACGGTATCTCCAGACCTCATCCAATTTCAGATCAAACCACCTATGCTTAGAAGAGATATGTGCCAGATATTTCCCATCTGAATGTGTAAACTTTTCCACGTAATTCACCTTCCATCTTTCACAAGAATCTTCTTTAGTAACCGTTTTATCTTACTGAGCACACGAAATAGCAGGCTCTTACATCGAAGCAGAAAGAAACGTATCGGATAGAAGTCACACCAGAGCCAGACATAGAAGCGATATAATCTATCATCTACAGAGATGGTCTTTCCATCCCTTACCACCCCGGTAAGGATCCCGATAATCTGGTCCTCCTTAATATATTCGCCACTTACACAGTTATCTCCCACGATCCAGTAATCATTCTCCCGTACCTTTAAGATACGATGCATAACATACTGGCCGTTCCCACGTAAAAAAAGGACAGCATCATGATTCTTAAGCTGTCCTTCTTCTTTTCTTTTGATGATCATCAAATCACGATCCTGACGAAGGAGGGGCATCATGCTGACGCCTTTATTCGTAAACACAAGATAACCCTTATTCAGAAGTTCATTTTTAAATGTTGTTTTATTCATATGATTTTTCCTGACTTTTGCTCTTAATCAGATAATCGCCTCATCAAGCAGCTGTATCACTTCTTCATTTTCCAAATCTTCTATATCTTCATAATGCTTAAATGACAGCCTATAAAACTTTATATCCAGATTTGCCATCATAGTCAAAAGATCCAGTGTCTTATTCATCTTATCAGATTCTTTTGGTTTGTAAGACTGCTGTAAGATAACCGGAAATGCTTTTTTAAATTCTATCTCTTGTAAACGATTATCTTCTCCCCGTTCGAGAATAAAAATGGCTTTAAGTGGTTTTCTGCAGTTTTTCTGCATATGCTCTTTCCCAGCCCAAGGCGTTCCATAAACCCATACGGATTCTTCCTCTAGTTGCAATAAAGGTTTATCCCCGTTGATTACGAAGGCATTCTCAAAATGCTTTAATGCAAGACTTATAAACGTTGTCTTACCAGTACCACTTACCGCTGTTACCATATAAGCAGTCTCTCCGATTCCAAGTACCGCACCGTGCATCAACCAGGTATTATAGTCCAGCATAGCTGTTGCAATCTTTCTATAAACGACTAAAGTCTCCATATACGAATCAGAAAGATAAGTAGAGCCCCTTTTAATATTAGCTATCTTATACTCCTTCTCAATATCATATTGACTTACCACAACTTCCAGATCAACTTCTTTCTGCATGGGATCTACAAGATAATCCTTGCAAAGATGATATACTTGGTCATGTATAGACTGAATCTGAATCGTTTTTCCAGCTAATGCGATATGAAACACCATAATTACTCTGATTCCTCTGCTATTTTATCATATGATACATATTCTTTGATAGCAGCATCTGCCACACTACGAATTCTATCAACGTAGCCGCCCTTCCAAAGAAGGCATTCGCTTCTATCAGTTCCCCAGATATCATGTTCCGGCTGCATAAGGGCAATAGCTCTACACCCGCCACCACATCTTAAAACATATTCACATGACGCACATTCGCTGTTTCTTTCAACCAAATCACGGAGACGGCTGTCTACAAACTGCATGAAATAACTATCGCTCAGTCCATTTGCAAGACCAATATCTTGGATCAGCGGGAAGTCTTCCTGAACATCACACGCTGTCATAGGCATACAAGGAAGTAAGCGTCCTTCTGGTGTAATATATACATTCCAGCGAACCGATCCGCAAAGATGTTTATCCATACATGCTTTACATCCATTATACTTTTCAGGTAAAATTCTATACTTCACAGAATGCTTCTGAAGTTCAATAACTGAACCAAACATAATATCTACTGGCATTCCTTTTTTATAAAAAACAGGAATTAATGATATTACATCCTCATAATAATCATGGTCAGAATACTCCATTCCATCTGCATTTTGTTTCCACAATTCTGTTTCTACTATATTACCAACACGTATATATTCCACACCTATCTCTGTTAAATATTCGATAGATTTTTCTAAAGAATCTCTATTACCTTTGTGAATACACATCTGAACCGCCACACGAAAACCATGCTCTCTGCAAAGCTTTATTGCATCTATGACTGCTTTCTCTGCTCCCTCAATCCTTCGCATCCAATCATGCCAGCCATATCCATCATAACTGAATACAAATTCCGGAAAAATATGCCGTTTTTTAAATTCCGCAATTGTATGCTTATTAAGAAGCCAACCATTCGTATATACTTGTTCAATCTGTATATTATATTGATGCATACGGTCAATCAATTGCCAAAAATCTTTTCTTATAAATGGTTCGCCTCCTGTTAAATCTACAGATTGAATACCACACTCAGCAAGCTGATCAATAATCTGAAGTGCCTGTTTAGTAGAAAGTTCTCCATACTTATCATTAGGTGCATCCATATAGCAATGACGACATCTATAATTACATCTCCCTGTAATTGACCACATCACTGATGGAACAAATCTGTTCTTATAATATTTGTAATACTGAATTTTTAATATCGGATCCTTTTCATAACACAGAACAACAATATTATCGGAAACAAATTTCTTTAAAACTTGCTTCATCGTACCATTCAGCATATTTTCTACCTGTGTCTCTCCATCACACAATAACAAAACTTGAAATTCATTATAAGTAAGATATCTCTTTTCTAAAGTTTCATAATTCACTAATACCCATGCCATCTTTATCCATCCACGTAAGACATATTGATTATTTAACTTATAAAACATTTTTAAACTCCTCTTCTCCGTTATGAAGTAGCTTATGTCAAAAGTAAACTTCAAAAGTCGTTTTTACTATATGACAATCATCAAATTTACTTTTTGACACCATCTGAAAAAGCGCGATTTAACAATTTCCGGCATTTAGTCACTGTATCTGTGAATTGATTAATACGATGAATACTTCAAATAGCCAGCTTCACAACTACACAGAATGCCATAATCCCCATGCATACCAAATTTCAGTTTCACATTTTCAATAAATGAGATGATATTTATATAATCCAGTTAAACCTAAATTTGTCAAGAGGACTGATTATCGCCACCAAGTCTATTGTTTCCATTATGCATAAAATGTAGTTTATACTATGAATATGCATTCTGATTCGTATTCTTCTTTTTAAATAAGTAGATTATTTTGTATACGGTAATCCAGTTGCAATTAATCTCGTCAATTAAAAGCGTACAAGCAAATCCACGGAACTCAAAATATGAGGTCACTTCATATTATCTATAAAAAATAAAAAGATCTCACCAATATAATATTGTCAAGACCTTAATATTATTTATAGTAATAATAATTCTCATTGAAAATACAAATAATTAAATATATTATTTCACTATTACTTTTGAGTACTTACTTTTTTTGCGGTGGAGCTAAACACTTTGGTTTAGTTTCTGAATTTGGATTACCACACGTATATGGACCTGATACAGTCATAATATCGTCATTTTCAAATTCAATAACCTC
Source organism: Marvinbryantia sp. (assembly GCA_045598185.1). Taxonomy (GTDB): domain Bacteria; phylum Bacillota; class Clostridia; order Lachnospirales; family Lachnospiraceae; genus Marvinbryantia. Next base: position 577 of record JAZLLO010000131.1, on the reverse strand, counting down.
TACTTCAATTCTTTCATACTTTCTATCTTTCATTATATAATCCTCCATATAATAATTATTTTTCTAATGCCACAGCAACTGAATCTAAAAAGAAATCTACATCAGCTTTTACAATTGTTGAATCTGCATCTTCATAATGTTCCATAACCTTCTCAATCAATTGTTCATATTCTATTCCTTCATCCAAAAGATTCCATACATATGCCCCAGTTTCATTCATACGTATAATACCATGAAAATCCTGACCAGCTTCCCCTATTGGAACAATCATATATTCATCAGCAAGATGACGAAGAATAAAACCTGATTTCGTCTTTATCATACACAATAACCTTTCTAAGCATCACTATATAATAAATTATTAAATTTAAAATAACATAATATGTATAGTTTATCAACTTAATTTCTTTAAGTTTTTTTTAATTCTATGTTACAGTTGTTACAGTTCAGCTAGGTAACTTTAAGAAAGCCGGTTACTCTAAGACCGGCTTTCCATTAAAGAGGTTTGCTATGCTTCTATATACATTTTTCTCTCTTCTCTTTATTGTCTCTACAACACTCATTATGCAACAGTACA
>JAZLLO010000130.1:0-4525 GCA_045598185.1 Marvinbryantia sp. | reverse complement strand
TGTTGCGCCCCTCTCAGCCTGACTTACAATTAACCTAATTGCTTGTCACAGGATTAACCGATATACTGTCACCAAAGAAAAATAGAAAGAAGGATCCTGGAACCTCTTTCTTTGGCGAGTCAGAATTCCAGGATCTATGGTGGTATCGCTACCATGGTTATCGTATCAAAGTATCGGCTAGAGTACAACGAGGAAAAAGATATTTTTTGTAATCAGTGAAGAAGATACCATCTGTCCTGAGTGTGGAGGCCCTCTATGCAGGAGGGATAGTCGTCTTAGAATTCACAAGGAAGCTGGCGGCAAGAAGAGTTGGTATGTCATTAACCGATTAAAATGTAGCAATGAGGATTGCAGACGACTTCATAATGAACTGCCAGACTGTATTTTTCCATACAAACACTATGGCACGGAAATCATTGAGGATGTTTTGGATGAGGTGCAGGGTCCTGATGACCTGGATACAGAGAATTATCCCTGTGAAGGGACCATGAACCATTGGAAGTGGTGGATTGCCCGAAATGAGGCAAATATAAACGGACAGATGAAATCGATGCTGCATCATCTCCTGGATTTAGATATAGAGTTCCTAAAATCCAGAGAGTCTTTGCTGAAGGGGCTCAGAGAAAGAATAAGCCCAGGGTGGCTGTCAGTGGTCGCCCGATTTATATATAACTCCGGAGGGCGGATAGAACCGTATCCGGAGGGGTAGGATTTATGCACCTACTTTTATGTGCTGTCATTTCAGCTTTGTAATAAAGTTGCCTCATAAAGGAGGTAGAGCTTATGCAAAGCAAAGAAGTAAAGAAATGGCAGGACGAGGAAGCATTAAAACGTTATCAGATGATAGCCCCGCTTCTTGATGAAGATTTAGACGAGGCAAAAAGAAGGCAGCTTCGGGAGGATATAGCGGCAAAATATGAGATATCCAAGAGAAGCCTGTACAGGTATGAGGCAAAGTACAGGGAGGATTCATTTACCGGTCTTCGTCCTATGAACAGGGAAAAAAGAAGGAGCCAGGCACTGCCTGAGAACTGGGATGAAATCGTAGGAGAGGCAATCCAGTTAAAAAGAGAAGTACCAAAGCGAAGTGTCCGTCAGATCATAAAGATTTTAGAGATTGAAGGACAGGCGCTACCAGGAGCAATCAAAGCATCCACCTTACAGAGATATCTGTATAATGCAGGTCTTGGCGTTAAGCAGATGAAACGCTATACCGAAAAGAATGAAAGTAGCGCTAAGCGTTTTTGTAGACCCCATCGAATGGAGCTTTTACAGGGCGATATCAAGTATGGGCCAGATATTCGACTGAGTGATGGAAAACTGATAAAGACATATCTGTCATCGCTGATAGATGATCATTCACGCTTTATAGTGCAGTCAGAGTTTTATGATAACCAGCGCCAGGAAGTGGTGGAGGATACATTCCATAAGGCAATTTTAAAGTATGGTAAATGTGATGCCTGCTATCTTGATAATGGAACACAGTACACTACGAATCAGCTGCACACAGCATTGGCAAGGCTTGGTATAAGAGAACTTCATGCGAAAGCCTATGCCTGTCAATCCAAGGGGAAGATAGAAAAGTTTCATCAGAAAGTAGATCAGTTCATAGCAGAAATCCGCGTGGCAAAGGTGCATTCTTTGGAGGAACTGAACCAGAAGTGGAAGTATTTTTTAGAGCAGGACTATCAGAAAGAAGCTCATGAAGGGATAAAGGAATACTATGAATCTCATGGAGCCAAAGTTCCGCCGGAGGGAATCTCACCGCATCAGGAATTCATGAGAGATACCAGAGGATTAGTATTTCTAGATACTAGCCTTGTAAGTGAAGCCTTTTTGCATCATGAGACTAGAAGACTTGATAATGCAGGCTGTTTTTCGTTTTCAGATGTTAAGTATGAAGCTAGCACTGCATTAGCGAACGCAGAAGTAGAGATTGCCTTCGATCCTATGAATACAGAAACAATAAAGGTTTTGTATAGAGATATGGAACCAATCCTAGCTCATCGTGTTAGTATAGATGCTTTTTGTGATAAGACGCCACCAGTTCCAATAGGAATGACAGATAAGGTGCCATCGACATCTAGATTTTTGGATGCTCTTGAAAAGAAGTATAAGGAAGACCATCATCTGATGGCCAATGCCCTTTCATTTGGTGATTATGGAAAGGCAGGTGGCGCAGATGTATGAGGAATTCTTTGAAATGATACATACGCCGTTTGCTAGAGATATACCAGCAGACAGGCTGTATTCGTCGCATATGATTGAAGATGCCATGGGAAGACTAACATATGCAGCTAATAGACAACTTTTCGCAGTTGTTACAGCAGATCCAGGGTGCGGGAAATCAACGCTCATAAGGATGTTTGAGACAAGCCTACCTAAAGATAAATATATGCTATTGTATCTTTCGGATTCCAAGCTTACACCAAGGTGGCTTTATGCGGGGCTGTTAGATCAGATGGGAATGGAAGCTCACTATTACAGAGGGGATTCCAAAAGAAAGTTGCAGAAGGCTATAGAGGAAGTAAGAAGTATTCAAAAGAAAAAGGTAGTCGTGGTATTAGATGAGGCACACTTGTTGGACAAGGAGACCTTGGAAGAATTTAGGTTTTTGTTGAATTATCGATTTGATTCATCAAGTCCGATGTGCTTGATACTAGTAGGTCAAACAGAACTGTGGGAACAGAAGTTTAGATTGCAAAGCTATGCCGCAATCAGACAAAGAATAGATATGAATATCGTGTTAAATCGGTTAGATAGAGCGGAAACAGGGAAATATATAGCAGCCCATATGGCGTATGCAGGAGTAAAGCAGGATATCTTTACGAGTGGTGCTGAAGATGAGGTATATAAGGTGTCAGCGGGGATACCAAGGATGATAAATAGAATCAGTGAGAAAACATTGATGTATGCCTATCAACAGCAAAAACGACTAATAGATGAGCATATGGTAAGGTTCGTTGCCGATCATGAGATGGTTGGAGTGGTAGAATAAACAGCCGGGGCGCAAGCCCCGGAAACAATGACAGAAAGATGAATGAGTCTGTGACAGCGAGTGAGAGTAGAACTGTGACAGCTCATGAGATTTTTAACACTAGTGCCTTCCTAAGAAAAATGGTTATGGATGGATATATCGTCAGAATGGATATGACTGATATAAAGGAAGTTCTTAGGCTTGTAGGAATCAATTCAAAAAATCTCAATCAGTATGCCAAAAGAGCCAATGAGACAGGAAGCATATATGCAGAGGATATTGATGATTTACTTATTGGTCAAAAAGAAATTATTGGACTTTTGCGTCAGGTTCTTGATCGATTGTCAGCAATAAAGTAGGAGGTGGAATATGGCGGCTACACGACTAATTGCCTTGCATGTGCAAAAAGGAAAAACTATAGATGGTAAGAATGTCGTAATCACTGACTATCCGGCTATTATGGAATGCCTTGTAAGATTACCTTCTATTGAGCCACGAGCGCTTAATCTTTATGTGAAGGAAGATAAAAAGGAACAATTTGAGCGAGAGTTCCTCAAAGAATTCGGTAAGGATTTTGTCTTGTTAAGCAAAGAAGAAGTATATAAAGAGCAATTATTTGGAACGGGAATACCGCATGAATATGTTGATGCTATGCTAGGTGATTACCTTGCTATAGCTGTAACTGACCTAACTATATTTAATACAAAAGAAGAGGCCTCGGAGATTGTTGGGGTGCATGCTGGCTACACAAAAGAAGAAATTGAAATACCGATTATTGTTTATGAATCACAAATGTAGAATACCAAGGTGAAGGGATTATACTATGCAGTATTATAAACAAGTGCAATTAAAAAACGGAATTGAATGCAAAATTAGAAATGCAACGTATGAAGATGGTCCAGAGTTATCTGAACTTTTTGTATTAGCACATGGAGAAACTGATTACTTGCTTAGTTATCCAGAGGAGCATAGCTTTGATGCGAAGGGAGAAAGTGATTTCCTTCAGAAAAGAGAAGAAAGTGAAAATGAGGTTATGCTAATAGCTGTTGTTGACAATAAGATTGTTGCAAATGCGGGGATTTCTGCAGTGGGAACTAAATTCAAGGTAAGACATCGCGCGGAATTTGGTATAAATGTTGCGAAGGACTTTTGGGGACTTGGTATAGGAAAAATGATTATGAATGCTTGCATTGAGTGTGCCAAAGCCGCGGGATATAAGCAACTTGAATTAGATGTAGTAGCTGATAATGAAAAGGCAATAAATATGTATACAGGTGTGGGCTTTGTTGAATTTGGTAGAAATCCATTGGGCTTTATCTCTAAATATTCAGGAGTGCAAGAATTGATATATATGAGATTGGAACTCTAACAATTCTAAGCATGGCTTGGATATACTCAGAAAGAACTTGGAGGAATTGTAGATCGAACTTTGCTCCTGCGACTAACTCTGGACTACATCCATCGTCTATAATGGCTTTTCTTTTTTCTTCTCTAGATTTTTTCATAATCTATTCCTCCGTAAAAAATGGTAAGCGCAAAGTAAAAGGG
>JAZLLO010000129.1:0-3957 GCA_045598185.1 Marvinbryantia sp. | reverse complement strand
GATTGATATGAGCCCTGGCCAGATATATACTCTTGTACTCTGGCTATCTTCCATTCAGGGCTATGTTTCTTTTTGATCATAAAAATCCCCCTAAAGTAGATTTGGTTATTTACCTTGTCTACTTTAGGAGGATCATATCACCCCCCCAATGGCTCACTGCATATTCTGAAGTGCGCCGACGATGTCGGACACGGTCTTTGAGATGCTGTCGGTATCCTGGTGTATCGTTATGTCGTTATACTTTTCATAAAGTGGAAGTCGTTCGTTGTAGATATCGATAAGATTACGTCCGATTCTGCAGATGACACCGCGGCGTTCGAAATTGCCGACACGCTCTTCCAGTGTCTTATAATCGGCTTCGAGATAGATGACTGTTCCAATCTCCTTAAAATGCTGCATGGCTTTATCACTGTATACAACACTTCCGCCAGGTGCAATGACATGCCGGTTCACATCAACTGCACAGTTTACTTTTTCTTCTATGTCAAGAAATGCATTAATTCCTTCTTCTTCAATAGTCTGCCAGAGGAGCTTTCCAGTTTCCTTCTGGATGAGAAGATCTGTGTCAACAAATCCATATCCCAATACTTTTGCAAGAACGATTCCTACTGTACTTTTTCCTGCTCCCGGCATACCAATCAATATAATATTATTTGGCATTGATAGACTCCTGTTTCTATATATTCAATCATTTTATTATTATACTGGTTAGTATCAAAAACCACAATAGAATAATGTTTTGAGATATGGTATGATGGTAAACACGATAATTATGACTTATATGCTCTTCGAGCGACGATTAAAAAAATGTGAAATGGAGGCAGTCCTGTGATTGTATTACCTGAGAAATTTGAAGAAAAAATGAGAACGGTTCTTGGTGAGGAGTATGAAAAGTTTCTGGCTTCTTATGACCAGCCGCGTAACTTTGGCCTTCGTGTGAATGTTGATAAGATATCACCAGAGGAGTTTGAGAAACTGGCCCCATTTCATCTGAAGAAGATTCCATGGACGGAGAATGGATATTATTATGAGGAACAGGATGCACCAGCAAGACATCCATTCTATTATGCAGGTCTTTATTATATTCAGGAGCCGAGTGCTATGACACCGGCATCAAGACTTGTGGCAGAACCTGGTAATCGTGTCCTTGACCTGTGTGCTGCACCTGGTGGTAAGGCGACGGAGCTTGGAGCAAAACTTCATGGAAAAGGTGTTCTGGTTGCCAATGATATCAGTGCGACAAGAGCAAAGGCCTTATTGAAAAATATAGAGGTATTTGGTCTTTCCAATACATTTGTTGTAAATGAAGTTCCGGCGAAGCTGGCAGATAATTTTCCAGAATTCTTTGATAAGATCCTTGTAGATGCGCCATGTTCTGGCGAGGGAATGTTCCGAAAGGATCCGGCTGCAATCAAGGCATGGGATGAGGAAAAGCCTCTGGAATGTGCGAAGTCACAGCGCGAGATTATCACAAGGGCAGCAGCGATGCTTGCACCAGGTGGTTACCTGCTTTATTCTACCTGTACCTTTTCGCCGGAAGAAAATGAGCAGACAATTCAGTTCCTTCTCGATAATCATGAAGATTTTGAGATCTGTGAGATTAAGCCATATGAAGGATTTTCTCCTGGAATTCCAGAGGTTGCTTATTCCTGGGATCCGGAAAGTCCGGATTATCGTCCAGGTAGTGAGAACCTGAAAAAATGTGTCCGTATCTGGCCACATAAGATGGCTGGTGAGGGGCATTTCCTGGCACTTCTTCATAAAAAAGGGGAAGCTGATGAAAGACCTGTAAAAGAAGACTTATCCACAAAACCTCAGACTGCAAAAGTGAAAGGTCTTGGAAAACCTGAAGCAAAAGCACTGGAAGAATTCTTTAAAGATGTATTGATGCCGATGGACTGGAGATATGTTGAGGTTCGAAAGGGCCAGGTCTATTATGTACCGGCTGCTCTTGGAGCAAGAAAAGGCTTGGTATTTTTAAGAAATGGACTGTATCTTGGGGAGATTCGAAAGGATCGCTTTGAACCAAGTCAGTCATTTGCTATGGCAATGAAGAAGGAAGAGTATCAATCCACCATTGATATGGATTATTCGGACGTTCGTGTGGATAAGTACCTGCGAGGAGAGACCATTGATGTGGATGATCTTCCTGTTAAGAATAAGAAAGGATGGCAGTTGGTATGTGTGAACGGGTATCCACTTGGATGGGGAAAGCTTGTTAATGGTACCCTGAAGAACAAGTATCATACAGGCTGGCGCATGAAATATTAGTGATTATGAAGACGAATTTAGTATTCCCGGATTATGAAAGATGTCTGGCAAATATCCCGAATTCCATTATGAAAAAGTTTGGAGTTGAGCCGATTGGAAAGACACATCCGCTCATTGATGAATATCTGAAAAAAGATTATAAAAATGTTGTTTTATTCCTGCTGGATGGTATGGGCAAAAAGATTGTGGAGAACCATCTTGCATCCGACGGTCCATTTCGCAGTCACCTTGCAGGAGAATGCACGACAGTATTCTTATCTACCACGGTTGCTGCAACCACGTCCGCAGCATCCGGGCTTCAGCCATGTGAACATAGCTGGCTTGGATGGGATTGCTATTATCCTCAGATTGATAAAAATGTGACGGTATTTCTGAATATTATCCAGGGGAGTGATGACGTTCCCGCAGCAGATTATCCGGTAGCAGAGACATATGCCCCATATGTTTCCGTGGTAGATCGCATGAAGGCAGCAGGAAAGAATGCATTTGCAAGCACACCATATATCGAACCGAAGCCACAGACATTTGAAGCAGTGTGCCAGCGAGTAAAGGAACTTTGCGAAAGTGATGGACAGAAGTATATCTATGCTTACTGGAATAATCCGGATTCACTGCTTCATGATTATGGCTGCACTTCCACAGAGGTAAGAGACAATCTTCTGTATATGGAAAAATATATCGCAGAGATGGTTGAAGGTATGGAGGATACACTGCTGATCATCACGGCAGATCATGGCCACAAAGATGTCAATACCGTATATCTTCCTGATTATCCACAGTTGTATGAGTGTCTGATCCGACCGGCTTCCCTTGAGACAAGAGTAATGAACCTTTTCGTAAAAGAAGAGAAAAAGGAATTCTTCGAAGCAGAATTTAATCGGATCTTCGGTGAGAAGTATCTGTTGATGACGATGGAAGAAGTGCTGGAGCGTAATCTTATGGGAGATGGAAAATGGCATGAAAACTTCCGCGGCATGCTTGGGAATTATCTTGCAATTGCGACAGATGATCTTCAGATCGTACCATTGTCAATAGAGACAGATATGGTATCTATGCATGGAAGTCTTACGGAAGATGAGATGATTATCCCGCTCATTATTTTCGAGAAATAGATATAAATGGAAGTAAAAAGAGCATTGCTTTCTGTCTGTGAATCAGACAGGAAGGCAATGCTCTTGTTTTGTATAAGTTATTCGTATGCTATCGGTGATATCATTACTGAACAAATGGATCATTTGGAATGATGATAGCAGCTGCGATATATGGGATAAGTCCAAAACCACCAATCAATGAAATAGCAAACCAGCCAAGACGTACCAGTGTAGGATCAACATTGAAGTATTCAGCAACACCACCACATACACCACAAATCATTTTATTTGTTTCTGATTTATATAATTTCTTTTCCATAAAAACCTCTTTCTTTCCTTCGAATGATATATCTGATTTATGATATGATTATAGTACAGGAAAATGTAGGAGTAAACGCCTGTTTTAGGGAAATAAAAGAGGTTATTTTTCTAAATGATTATGGGTGAAATCGATTGTGGCCTTTTATACGCTCCCATTATCAGTGCAGTTGCGGTTAAACTACTGAAATTTTACTTCTTATACGTTCTTACTATCATGGTAGTAACGGTTAAACTTCTGGAATCTTGCTTTTTATACGTTCTTATTATCATGGTA
>JAZLLO010000128.1:0-3743 GCA_045598185.1 Marvinbryantia sp. | reverse complement strand
TCGTGAAGTATTCGCTAACCCAGACAAGCACACATTAAAAGAAGCTCAGGATTGGTCAGACAGAATCTACCACATCTCTCAGGCTATCTACGGCGGCGGACAGCCATCTGGTGAAGCTCATGCTCGTCTGAAAGAAGCTCTTTACCAGAGAGGTATCTTCTCTAACGCTCTTATGAGAAAACCAGTTCTTCCACTTAACCAGGAAGAAAAAGACTGGGTAGCTCTTGGTATCAAGAACTCAGGTCTTGAAAAGGTTGATATGAATCAGTTCAAATAAATCTTAACCTCGTTTTATTGAGTAACTTTTTTAATAATGCGTAGAAGGGCGCTTGAAAAAGCGCCCTTCCTTTACAAAAGGAGATTGTATAAATGGCTGAAAAAAAACTCATTGGCGATGATGTGAAACGTCTTCCATTATCTGACCTGGTTAAACGAATTGGTCCTGGTCTTATTGCAACAGGTATCGTTATTGGCCCTGGTGCCGTAACAACTTCTGCTATGTTAGGTGCTAACTACGGTTATAGCCTGATCTGGCTCATTATCCCTATTATCTTTATGGGGATTACTTTCATGATGACAACAAACAGACTTGCTATCTGTACAGGAATGCCAACTATCCATGCTATCCGTAAATATTACGGACCAATCGCATCTGGTTTCGTAGGCTGTGCATTATTCCTTGCCTGTCTGTTCTTTACCATGGGTAACATCTCTGGTACCGGTGCCGGTATGAACCTTGTATTTGGTCTTAACTGGAAAATCGGTTCTGCAATCATGATTGCAGTTGTTTTATATTGCTATTTTGCAAACAATGTATATTCAAAAGTAGAAAAACTGATCACTGCATGTATCGTTATGATGATCATTGCCTTCTACGTAACACTTTTCGGTGTTGGTGGTCCAAATCCTGTTGAATTCGGCAAAGGTCTTGTAGGCTTTAAGGTTCCGGAAGGATCTCTTGCTACAGCACTGGCATTTATTTCTACTAATGCAGCTATCACATCTGGTATCTATGCTACTTATCTTGGAAAAGAAAAGAAATGGAAACCAGAAGACTTATTCAACGGTGTTATGTTCACAGATGCTATCGTTCATGTTATCTCTGTTGTTCTGATTTCCGGTGCTATCATCCTTGTAGGCGCTATCGTTCTTCATCCACAGGGACTTTCTATCAAAGCTCCTGCACAGCTTGCTGAAATGCTTGTTCCAATCATGGGACCTGCTGCTAAATACATCATGGGTCTTGCACTTGTCGGTGCTGGTTTCTCTTCTCTTCTTGCTAATACACAGCGTGGTATGGTTCTTCTTGGTGCTGGTGTTAACAAAGACACAGGACTTGAAACAAGCTTCATCCGTATCGGATGTCTTTGCTGCCTCGTATTTGCATGCCTTATCTGCTACAGCTACGGCGGATCTCCAACACAGCTGATCCTTATGGCTAATGTTGCTACATCTATAGCAACACCAGTTGCAGGTTTATTCGTACTCCTTCTTCTTTGGAGAAGCGATGTAAATGAAGGTTACAAGGCTCCAACAGCTCTTAGAATCTGCATGACAATCAGTTATATTTTCTGTCTGATCATGACATTCTCAGCTCTGAGCACACAGATTCCTAAGGTTCTTGCACTTGTTGGTATCGGTGCATAATGAGTATGATTGCAGAATTACATCATATTGCATTCAGTGTGCAGGAATTTGACTGGTATGTAGATTTTTTCCAGACAGTTTTCGATATGACTGTTCGAAAAACTGCCGGAGAAAAGCCATCCAGAAAACTCTGGTTCCATCAGGGAATCCAGATTAATGAAACAACCGTTCCAACGGAAAATGGCAGTAACTATGATCATTTCTCTTTAGCAGTAGATGATATCGAAGAAGCTGTGAAACTCTGTCTGGAAAAGGGATGTAGAAAAGCACCAAACGGTGATAATTGGGTTATATTCCCAAACAACGTGATGCTTGAATTCATGAAGAGTTAATTACATAATCATTTTTAAATCCTAAATTGTGCTACGGAAATGGGGTAAGTGACTGAACCACTTACCCCATTTCCCGGTTTTATTTCTTTCTTTTTACATAGTACTTTCTCGTTCTACTAATTCAGCCTGAAACATAATATGCTGAATTCCCATCTTCTTTTCGGTATGATTCTCTATCTCATCAATCAGCACCTCTGCCGCTCTCGCTCCCATTCCAAATGCAGGAAGTTCCATAGAGGTCATGGATGTACGAAGCATCTTTCCAATTGAATGTCCGGTAAGGCTCACTACTTTTATCTGCTTAGATGGAATGTTACGTTCCTTGAGCATTCTTCTTGCTCCCAGACCCTGAATATCCACACAGGCAATAATTGCATCCAGCGCATAATTTCCATCCAGCAGTTGTTCTGCGCATTCATATCCGTACTCAAAACTGTTTACAGGGTACTCACTCTCACTGGTATTCTCAGAAAGTCCATACTTTGCAATTCCTTTCTGATATCCGATATATCTTCCTTTATATGGTGCAAGATGCTGTGAACCTGCAATGATACCAATCTCCCTGCAGCCTTTCTCATACAGATACTTTACAGCTTCATATCCACAGCCTTCATAATCTGCAACAACACTGCTGATTCTTGGATCCTGCTTTCGAATCAACTGCAGAACAGGAATCCCACTGGCTTTAATATCGCGGATCAGATGTCCGTTTCTACCAGTTGCAGCAATGATAATACCATCAACGAATCCATTTCTCAATCTGTTCAGACACTCTACCTCTTTCTTAGCATCATCATCCGTTACACAGATCAATGTTTCATAGTTTAATGATCTTGCACTTTCTTCGATTCCCTGGAGAAGCTCTGAAAAGATAGCAAGATGGAGACGCGGAACCACAACACCGATTGTATGTCTTTTTCCCTGGCGTAGTGCTTTCGCCATTACATTCGGATGATATCCCAGTTCCTTGGCAGCTGCATAGATCTTCTTTTTCGTATCAGGGTGAACATAGGATGTATTATTCAAAGCCCTGGACACGGTACTAACATCAACATTTGCGAGTTTTGCTACGTCTTTCAATGTAGCCATATAATAAAATCCCCCTTTGCAATACTCTACAATTTAAATGCAATCGTTTGTATCTTTTTCATATTAGCAACTTGTCTTTTATTTGTCAATCTTTTGTGTTTATTTTTCTTTTGTGCATTTTGCATATATTTTGCATTCTAAAATATCGTATTTGTAAATTTATACAATTTTTTGCAATGTATATGCAATTTTTTGCAGGTCGTCTCGGATTTATTGACCCACTTTTTCTTTCATGATATAAATAACTCATAGCAAACGATTGCATAAATTGTTAATTATTTAAAAGATAAGGAGATTAAAACAATGGCAAAAGAAAAAACATTTAAAACCATTTTCCCTGCAGTATCTGTTCCTCTGAACGAAGATATGTCTATTAACGAAGAAGAATTCAGAGTATACCTCCGTTGGATCAAAACTTTCTATGGAAAAGGAATTGAAGGTCTTGTATGTAACGGTCATACAGGCGAAATCACAGGTCTTACAAGAGCAGAAAGAAAGCGTGTTGTTGAGATCTGTGCTGAAGAATGCGGCGATGTTATGACAATCATCTCTGGTGTTAACTGCGAAAACACTATCGAATCTATCGAGATGGCTGCAGAAGCTAAAGCAGCTGGTGCTGACGGTATCCTTCTTATGCCTCCTCATATGTGGCTTCGTTTCGGTATGAACCCAGAC
>JAZLLO010000127.1:0-90678 GCA_045598185.1 Marvinbryantia sp. | reverse complement strand
TACAGCACTTGCAACATACGGATGCGTACTTGGATACACTCTTATCGCAGATGAGATGAAGGATGAACAGCTGAACAAACTCGTTCATGAGATCGGTCCTGTAGAAGGTATGCCGGTAGTAACAAACCCAGGCATCCTTTCACCGGAAGCTTTTGTAGATGAAGTTATCAACGTAAGAATTCCAAACCCATTCATGCCTGACACACCACAGCGTATCGCAACAGATACATCACAGAAGGTTGGTATCCGTTACGGCGAGACTATCAAGTCTTATGTAGAACTTTACGGTGACGCTAAGAAGCTGAAAGCGATCCCTCTTGCAATCGCAGGATGGTGCAGATATCTTCTTGCAACAGATGATAACGGAGAGGCGTTTGAACTTTCATCTGATCCAATGGCAGCTGAACTTACTGCTAAGCTTGAAGGCATTAAGGTAGGACAGCCAGAGACATATACAGGCCAGTTAAAGGATATCCTTTCTAACGCTAATATCTTTGGCATCGATCTTTATAAGGCTGGTATCGGAGAATTAGTAGAAGAGATGTTCGTTGAAGAGATCCAGGGTCCTGGAGCAGTTCGCGCAACATTAAAGAAATATTTAGCATAAGCATATGCTTAGCATAGAAAAAGCATCTACCCCATTATGGGGTAGATGTTTTTTATTTATGCTGTTTTGCAGAAACAGACTGACGATAATTCTTTCGATATTCCGAAGGAGTTATGCCGGTGATCTGTTTAAAGACACGATTAAAATGTGTCAGATTGGAAAATCCGGTCAGATGACAGATCTCCGTTAATGTCTTATTGGTCTCCATGATCCGGCGCTGCGCATTCATGATCCTTGTAACATTAATATAGTCCACCAATGTCCTCTGTGTGTGCTTCTTGAATTCATGGCACAGATGATAGGGACTGATATAAAAAATCTTAGATAACGATTCTAAAGAGAGATCAGTAAAATAGTTATGGTGAATATAATCGACGATTGCTCCAATCTGATCCTGTTTCTCTGTTTCCGGACGATTCTCAGAACCATTTTTTCTATATGCAGTTAAGAATAAAGTATTTAATAAAGATTGCATATATGCTGTTCGAATCTGTCGTTCCTCTTGCCCGGTGAGAAATTCAGATCCAGGTTTATCCTCTTTTAACAGTTCCGTTAAAAAACGATGAATGTGAATGAGCTCCTTTTTATCTGTATGAAAGATGGTAAATTCGTTCATGGTCATCTTTTCAAGCAAAGCAGGATAAAGGATCTGATCAGGTCTGAAATAAAGAACGATTCGCTTGAATGGAGTATTATTCATACCAAATGAATGGTGCATAGTGAACGGTGGAAAAAGGACATATTGCCCTGGAAGAAAATGATAAGTCTTCCCCTCAATGACTTTATAACGTTCACCGCTTTCAAGATAATAAAGTTCAAAATAATCATGATAATGTGACTGCGTCATATTATCATTCACGCCACTGATACGTTCGCATGCAATGGACGTACCTTGTGCCATTTTAATACCTGCAGAATCTATCATTCTCGGATGCCCTCCTAACGATGTCAAAATAAAAAACGCAAAATATGTATAAGATATGTCTGAAATGTGAAAATGTCACATAGAAATAAATAACTCGATTTTTTATAATTATAACATGCATTGGGTAAAATCAAAAGGATTATATATATAAGATGTCAAAAAAAATCATTGCAAAAACAAAGACACATTTTGAAGGGAAAGTTGTCTATGATAAGGACAGTCTATTCCGGTTATTTCGTGCAAGCGATAATGTATATCGGATGAGAAGGATTATCGTACGCTTTGTTTCGGGTGCTTTTCTTGCAGTAGGCGGGGCACTGGCACCGATTCCTATGATCTTCAAGGTTGTAATGATGATGGTGGGTTGCTGGTTTCTTGCAAGCAGAGACTTTTCTGCAAGGAATCGTGTGGATCTGACACTGGAAAAGCGAAAAGCGACATTACCAGAGATGAAGACCATCCTATATGACGAGCATATCTGGCTGGAGAGCGAAGGAAGTATGAGTATTCCTTATAAGAAGATTCAATATTTGTTTAAGGATGAAGATTATTATTTCATGTTTTTATCAGAACAGTCTGCCTGTATGATCGCAAAAGACACGCTGTTTCCGGACAGATATAGAGATTTTGAACATTTTCTGGAAGAAAAGACAGGACAGACCTGGCAGGAATATAAGTCTTTTCTGCAGATGAACCTTAGCGATCTGAAGATTGCATTTTCAAAAATCAGATAAACTTTGATAGGAATATTGTCAGTGTGACGTGACAATACACTATATAAAAACTTTATTTAAAGGGAGGATTCTAAAATGAAACTTAGAACAATTGCATTACTTGCAACAGCTGCAGTGCTGAGTATGGGAATCGGAGCATCTGCTCAGACATTAAGACTTGGACACAACCTTGCAGAAGACCACGCAGTTCATATTGAGCTGACAAAGATGGCTGAAGCTTTAAAGGAAGCTACAGGCGGAGATCTTGATATCCAGATTACACCAAACGGAACACTTGGATCAGAAGCAGATATGCTTTCTCAGATTCAGATGGGCGCTCTTGATATGGCTAAAGTTTCTGCTTCTACACTTGGTAACTTCAGCGAATTATACAACGCTTACTCTGTACCATACGTATTCAATGACAAAGATCACTTCTTCGCAGTTATGGACGGCGAGATCACACAGGAAGTTTTCGATTCAACAGAAGCTGACGGATTCATCGGTCTTACATGGTTAGATTCAGGTGCTCGTTCATTCTATACAAAAGAAACACCAATCCACACACCAGCAGATCTTAAGGGCTTAAAGATTCGTACAATGGACTCTGAAATGGCTATCGGTATGATGGATGCATTTGGTGGTTCAGCTACAATCATGGGTTACTCTGATATCTATACAGGTCTTCAGCAGGGTGTTATCGACGGTGCTGAAAACAACGTAACAGCTCTTCGTGACCATGGTGAAGTTGCTAAATTCTACTCATTTGACGAACATACAATGATTCCTGATATCGTTGTTATCTCTGCTAATGTTTGGAACGGTCTTTCTGATGAGAACAAAGAAGCTCTTAAGAAGTGTGCAGTAGAAGCATCTGATGATTACAAAGGATTATGGAAAGCTTTCGAAGATGAAGTACTTGACAAAGCTGTTAACGAATTTGGTGTAGAACTTATTACTGATGTTGACAAGGCTGCATTCCAGGAAGCAGTTGCTCCACTTTACGAGAAACTTGCTGCTGATTCTCCAGATGTTTATGCTATCGTAGAAAAGATCCAGGCAGCTGGTAAATAATTTAATCAGATAGTTAAATATTGATTGAATAGTAATGTTAAGGGGGCTGCGGCTAGATAACAGCCGTAGCCCTACAATTTTCAAAAAGGATTATAACCATGAAAAAATTAGATACAATTCTTACAAATGTAATGCGATTCCTTATGGCGATCGCTATGCTTTCTCTGGTTGTAGGTGGTTTCTGGCAGATCTTTACAAGATGGATCCTGAATAACCCTTCTACATTCACAGAAGAATTTATGCGTTACATGCTGATCTGGGCAAGTATGCTCGGCTCAGGTTACTGCTTCTACAA
The DNA here is from genome assembly GCA_045598185.1 of Marvinbryantia sp. Taxonomy (GTDB): domain Bacteria; phylum Bacillota; class Clostridia; order Lachnospirales; family Lachnospiraceae; genus Marvinbryantia. Next base: position 87,064 of record JAZLLO010000127.1, on the reverse strand, counting down.
AGACAAACATCTTACACTTGACCTTTTCACAAGAAATGCAAAAGGAACAGTAGCAGTGATCTTAAATGTATTCATCGAAGCATGTATTATGTTTTTTGTAATTTATGTATTCATCTATGGTGGATTCAGAATGGCTATGGGAGCTACTAATGCTTCTTCCGTTCTTCATCTTCCATTCAAGTTCCTTTACATGATCTTACCTATCTCAGGTGTATTCATCGTAATCGGACGTGTTCTTAAATATCTCATGATGTATGAAGAGAGCAAAGGAGGTAAGGCATAATGGTAATTCAGGCTACATTAACCTTATTTGGTGTTTTCTTTGTAATGCTGTTTGCAGGTGTTCCTATCTCTGTAGGTATCGGTATTGCTTCCATCGTTACAGGTTTATTCAACTTCCCATTTGGAACATTTGCACTTGTAGCAGCACAGAGATGTTTCTCTGGTATTGACTCATTCTCACTTCTTGCACTTCCATTCTTCACACTTGGTGGTAACATCATGAATAAGGGTGGTATTGCACAGCGTCTTGTACGTCTTGCTCGTCTTGTTGTAGGCTGGATTCCAGGTTACCTTGCCGCAACAAACGTACTTGCTAACATGTTCTTTGGTGCGATTTCTGGTTCTTCCGTAGCAGCTACATCTGCTATGGGTTCTATTATGAATCCACTGGAAAGAGAGGAAGGATATGATCCGAACTATGCTGCAGCTGTTAACATCTGTTCAGCTCCAACAGGTATCATTATTCCTCCATCAGGTCCACTGATTCTTTATTCTATCACAGCCGGTGGTGTTTCTGTAGCAGCTCTTTTCATGGGCGGTTACATCCCAGGTATCTTACTTGGTCTTTGTGTAATGCTTGTTGCTATCTATATGGCAAACAAGAGAGGTTATAAAGCATCTCAGGTAAAAGACGATACACCTGCAATTAAGATCCTGATCGATGCTATCCCATCTCTGATGGCAGTTATCATCGTTATGGCTGGTATCCTTCTTGGTTGGTTCACACCTACAGAAGCCGGTGTAGTCTGCGTATTATACTGTGGTTTACTCGGTTTCCTTTACAAAGAACTTACTCTGAAGAATCTTTACAGCTTACTTGCAGATACAATGGAAAGCTCAGCTACAATTCTTTTCCTGATCTCTGCATCAACAATTATGTCATTCGTTATGACAGCATCTGGTATTCCAGCTGCAATCAGTTCTATGATCATGGGTGTTTCTTCTAATAAGTATGTCATCCTCCTGATCATGAACGTATTCCTTCTTGTAATGGGTATGTTCCTGGATCTTACTCCTGCAGTACTGATCTTCACACCAATCTTCTTACCAATCATTACAAGTATCGGTATGAGTCCTGTTCACTTTGGTATCATGCTGATCCTCAACCTTGGTATCGGTTCTGTTACACCTCCTGTAGGTTCCTGTCTGTTCGTAGGTTGTGGTGTTGGTAAGGTTTCTATTGATGGAGTAACTAAGTTCATCGTTCCTATGTTTGCAGCCATGGTAGTAGCTCTTATGCTTGTAACATACATTCCGGCTATCTGTCTGCTGATTCCACATCTTTGTGGTCTGGTATAATCAGATAGGATATAATATTATAAATGAATATATGGGGTTGTTGCGAACTGTAATAAAAGACAGACGTTACAGCCCCATGCTTATAGACAGCGGGGGATAAATCATGAAAATTTGTACTAAAAGTATTGGCGTTGAAGCCGTAAATGGCGGATATCTTATTCATACTGATGCAGCTGACATCAAGGTTGTATTCATGACAGATGAGATCGTTCGTGTAAGAGCTTCTTTCAATAAAGAACTTGCGGAAGAGTCTTATGTACTTGCAACAACCGCATGGGATGACCGTTTAGATGGTCTTTTTGAAGGTGAGAGAAATAAGATCGCACCACTTTCTCCAGAGATGGAAGAAACAGAAGAAAAGATCACATGGAAAACAGCAGCAGTAACACTTGAGATGGCAAAGGATCCTCTCTGCTTCAGCTTATATGATGCAGAAGGAACACTTCTTTACCATGATGTTGCAGGAAGCCCATTTATTCTTGACTCAAATAATCGTGTAAATCATCGCAACCGTATGCTGGCAGAAGAAGAATGCTACTATGGTTTCGGTGAAAAAGCAGGTGCTCTGAACAAGAACAAGACATTCTTAAGAGAACGTGCAACAGATGCAATGGGATATGATCCGGAGAAGATGGATACACTTTACAAACATATTCCATTCTATATTCGTATGTCCAGAGAAACAAAGAAGGCTGTAGGTCTCTATTACAATAACTTCTTTGAATCTGTATTCAATATGGGCTGCGAAAAGAGTAACTACTGGCCAAGATATACATATTGGCAGGCAGATGGCGGTGATATCGATCTGTTCTTCTTAGCTGGTAACAGCATTAAGAGAGTTGTTGATAACTACACATACCTTACAGGTCGTCCTGCACTCCTTCCAAAACGTGGTCTTGGATATCAGGGATCTTCTATGTACTATCCGGAACTTGAAAAAGACAGTGATGATGCTGTACTTGGATTCATCGATACGATCAAAGAAGAAGGCTTCCCAATCGATGGTTTCCACCTTTCTTCCGGTTATACATCTTATGAAAATCGTCGTTGTGTATTCACATGGAACACAGACCGTTTCAAAGATCCAAGAGCTTACTTTGCAGCAATGAATGAAAAGGGCGCACAGAACGTTCCGAACGTAAAACCAGGTATCCTTTTAATGCATCCATGGTTCAATGAATTTGAAGAAAAAGATGTATTCGTTAAAGATTCTACTGGAAGCAACAAGCTTGGCAAGAGCTATGCAATTGGCAGCTGGTGGGGCGGTGATGGTGCATTCTGGGATTATACAAAGCCAGAAGCAAGACGTGCATGGAAAGATTATCTGATTGAAAATGTTATCGATATCGGAACAGATTCTATCTGGGATGATAACTGTGAATACGATAGCCTTCTTGATAAAGATGCTATCTGTGATTTCGACGGCAAGGGCGGTACAATTGCAGAATTAAAGCCTATTATGTGTACAATCATGTGTAAGCTGGCTAATGATGCTGTAAAAGAACACAATGAGAATGCACGTCCATATGTAGTATGCCGAAGCGGTAGCGCTGGTATCCAGAAGTATGCACAGACATGGTGTGGTGATAACTACACAAGCTGGAAGTCTCTCCAGTACAACATTCCAATCATTACCGGTATGGGTCTTTCCGGTCAGCCAAATGAAGGTGCTGATATCGGTGGTTTTGCAGGTCCTGCACCAGATGAAGAATTATTCGTAAGATGGGTACAGAATGGTGTCTTCCAGCCACGTTTCTCTATCCATTCAGCAAGTAATGATAATACAGTAACAGAGCCATGGATGTTCAGTGGATCAGCTGATATCATCCGTGAAGCAATCCTTCTTCGTTATCGTCTTGCTCCATATCTGTATTCAGCAGAATATGAATCAACACAGAACGGCGCTCCAATCATGAGAGCTCTTGTATATGAATTCCAGGATGATCCAAACGTATTCGATGAAAGCTTCGAATTCATGTATGGTAAAGATATCCTTGTTGCCAATGTTATCGAACAGGGCGCAACAACAAAGAAGGTATATTTACCAGCAGGCTGCAAGTGGTATGACTGGAACAATAACTTCAAGTGCTACGAAGGCGGACAGACAATTGAAATTCCTGTAACAATGGAGACAATTCCTCTGTTTATCCGTGAAGGCGCAATCATTCCTATGGCAGCAAACCAGATGATGTCTATGGAAAAAGAACATATGACAAGTCTTCATCTTACAGTTGCACCTGGAAAAGAATCTTCTTACGTTCTTTACGAAGATGATGGTGTTACTAATGATTTCCAGAAGGGAATCTATCGTAAGACTACTATCAACATGACAGGAAAAGATGTTGTGAAGATCGCATTTACAGCAGAAGGCTCTTATGTTGATCAGGTAGAAGATGTTAAGGTTGAGATGATCCGTAAAGACAAGAGCCCATTCTGGGTAACTCTTGGCGATAAGAAGATCGAACACTTCCTGAATCGCAAGAAGTTCGATGCAGTTTCTGAAGGATGGTACTACAGCCAGACAAAGAAAGCCGTTGAAGTGAAGTATGCAAATCCTGGAAAAGACACAGTACTTACTGTTTCTTTTGAAGATTTTGACTTAATTGGTATGTAATCCTATAAAGATGTAAAATATGTCCCAGGGTCTTTTATGAGATGTTTCTTATAAAATGGTCCTGGGACCATCTTTCGGAAGACCTTTTAAGAATCTGACAAAATTAAGAGATATATAGATCAAGAAAGGAAGCAAAAGCTATGATGCTCCATAAGTTTTTGGGAATAGAGAAGACAGCAAATGGATATCTCCTTCATGGTGATCAGGCAGATGTCAAGCTGGTATTTATGACGGACGATATTATACGTATCCGTGTAAGCTTTGACCGTAAGTTCAAAGAAGCTTCTTATGCGCTTGTAACAACTGCATGGGAAGATGAACTGGATGAATTATTTGCCGATGAAAGAACAAGGGTTGACGCACTGGATATTCCATATGAAGAAACAGAAAAAAAGATAACATTTACAACTGCAACCTGTAAGCTGGTATTAAGAAAAGAACCGTTTAGCTTCCGACTCTTTGATGCAGAAGGTAATCGTATTTACGATGACCTGAAAGAACGAGCTTTTGACAAAGACCAGCTTGGCCGCTTAACACATTACAGCTGTGTTGACCGCTGGCATGATCACTTCTATGGATTCGGTGAGAAGACCGGTCACCTGGATAAATCAGGCAGAAGAATGAGAATGTCACCAAAAGATGCAATTGGTCATGATCCGGAATTCGGTGAGCCGCTGTACAAGCATATTCCATTCTATATCCGTATCAATGATCAGCAGAAAAAAGCATTAGGTTTATTCTATAACAATTCCTATGACAGTGTATTTGATATGTGTAATGAGATCAGTGGTTACTGGGATCGTTACTGTTATTATCAGACAGATGGCGGTGATATTGACCTGTTCCTGATCAATGGACCATCTGTAAAGGATGTTGTAAGTCGTTATACCTGGCTGACAGGACGAAGTGCAATGCCAACAAAACAGTCGATCGGATATACTGCATCTACCATGTACTACGCAGAACTGGAAAAAGACTGCGACCAGGAAATCTATAAGGTTATTCAGAAACACCTGGATGAAAATATCTACATTGATAATTTCTGGCTGGCAAGCGGATATTCCTCAGGAGAAGAAGATGGCCTTCGCTATACTTTCAACTGGAACAGAAAGCGATTCCCGAATCCGGAAGAGTTCTTCCAGAAGATGGAGTCTATGGGTATCAATGTTATTCCAAACTTAAAACCAGGTGTTCTGCCAAATCACCCATATGTAAAAGAATATGAGAAGAACGATGCATTTATCAAGAATCCGGATGGAAACGGCGATTACATCGGACGCTGGTGGGGTGGTTATGGAAGATTTGTAGACTTCATCGGTGAAAACGGACGCAATACCTGGAAAGAATTATTGAAAAAAGAGATTCTTGGACGCGGGGCAACTACTGTATGGAATGATAACTGTGAGCTTGATGGTGTAGAAGATCGTAATGCAAGATGCGGCGATGGCGATATGGCAGAGCTTAAGATCGTTCATTCTAATATGATGGCATATCTTGCAAAGCAGGCTATTGCAGAAGTATATCCAAATGAAAGACCATATATCATCAACCGTGCCGGTTATGCAGGTATTCAGAGATATGCTCAGGTTTGGGGCGGTGATAACCTTACTGACTGGAGAACTGTAAAGTTCAATATCGCAACGATCACAGGTATGGGACTTTCCGGTGTTGCTAATATGGGATGTGATATTGGCGGATTTGCAGGTCCTGCACCGGAAGGTGAACTGATGCTTCGCTGGATCCAGAGTGGTGCCTTCCAGCCACGTTTCTGTATGAATTCTGCAAATGATGATAATACGGTAACACAGCCGTGGATGTATGAAGAACATCTCGAAGATGTACGTGCTGCATTTGCACAGAGATATCGTATGATCCCATATCTTTATTCTCTGATGCGAGAAGCATATGAAACCGGTATTCCTGCATGGCGTCCACTTTTCATGGAATTCCCGGATGATGAGAACTGTTATACAGATAAGAATCTTACCTTCATGTTCGGACCTTCTATCCTTGTTGCAAATGTTGTGGAAAAGGATGCAAAGACAAGAACGATCTACCTTCCAAAGGGTGCTACCTGGTATGATATGGCGGACAATCTTCGTGCTTATGAAGGCGGACAGACAATTGAACTTCCGGTTACATTATCCTCTATGCCAATGTTCTTACGTGGGGATGCCATCTACATGACATCGGAAGATATCCACCAGGCATCAACCGATAAGATCAGACAGCTGAATTTCCTGATCAGTGCACAAAAAGATGTTAATTTCGCATTCTATGAAGATGACGGACATACCAAGGAATTTGAAAAGGGCAACTATGCGAAGTGGAATATCAAGGTAGCAAGTGGAGACAGATGTACGATCACATTTGATAAAGAAGGAAGCTTCCAGGATACGATCGAGGATCTTACTTTACGTGTAGTAAGTAAGAAGAAAGGTGCATTCTGGGTATCCGTTGATGGAGAACTGCTCACAAGATACCTTGTTAAAGAGAATCTGGAAGAGGCTGAGAGTGGATGGTACTACAACCTTTCTGACCGTACCGTTATGATCAAGTGCAAAAAACCACAGAAGGAACATTTTGAAATTGTTGTCAGCACAGAGAAATTCGACCTGATCGGTATGGTTCTTGATGATGATTGATAAAAATTGAGCAATTAATTCACTTTTTTCATTAAAAATAGATGTTGTTTTCATGAAAGAATGATGTTAATATATGATGCGTAATTGGTTTACTGATACTTGTTATATATAAAACAGGTATTTCATTATTAAAGTTATTATGAAAAGGAGAAAAAAGATGAATCTTTCACCACTTCAGAAAGCAAGATATGAGTATAGCCCAAAGCTTCCAGGAATGCTCAGAAACGGTATCGCAGAAATTTGTGTTAAGGAAGGAAAGGCAACAGCAAGTGTAGCAGATCAGGATAAGATCCAGGCTCTCTTCCCTAATACATATGGAAAACCAGAGAATACATTTGAAAAAGGACAGAACACATCTGTTGCAAAGAAACAGGTTGTAGGTGTTATCCTTTCCGGTGGTCAGGCTCCAGGTGGACACAACGTAGTATCTGGTCTCTATGATGCATTAAAAGCTACAAACAAAGACAACGTTCTTCTTGGTTTCCTTGGCGGTCCAAGCGGACTTGTAGATGATAAATATATTGAATTTGATGACGCTAAGATCGATGCATACAGAAACACAGGTGGTTTCGATATCATCGGTTCTGGTAGAACAAAACTTGAAACAGAAGAACAGTTCAAGATCGTTGAAGAAGTTGCAAAAAGACATGGTCTTACAGCAGTTGTAATCATCGGTGGTGACGATTCTAACACAAACGCAGCTGTACTTGCTGAATACATGGCTGCTAAGAACACAGGCGTACAGGTTATCGGATGCCCTAAGACAATCGATGGTGACCTTAAGAACGAAGATATCGAAGCTTCATTCGGTTTCGATACAGCAACAAAGACATACTCAGAACTCATCGGTAACATCGAAAGAGATGCTAACTCAGCTAAGAAGTACTGGCATTTCATCAAGGTTATGGGTCGTTCTGCTTCACACGTAGCTCTTGAATGTGCTCTTGAAACACAGCCAAACATCTGTCTTATCGGTGAAGAAGTAGCTGAGAAGAAGATGTCTCTTGCACAGATTACAGCACAGATCGCTGATTCTGTAGAAAAGAGAGCAGCTAACGGCGAAAACTTTGGTGTTGTTATCGTACCAGAAGGTATCGTAGAATTCGTTCCTGAATTCGGTAAACTGATCGCTGAGATCAACGAACTTCTTGCAGGCGAAAAGACAGCAGAATTCAATGCTCTTGCAGACTGGGCAGCTAAGTACGAATTCATCAAGGCTGGTCTTACAGCTGAATCTATGAATGTATTTGATCAGCTTCCACAGGGTATCCAGCAGCAGTTATTCCTTGAAAGAGACCCACACGGTAACGTACAGGTATCTCTCATCGAATCTGAACAGCTCTTCGCAGAGATGGTTGGTACAGAGATGGCTAAGAGAAAAGCAGCTGGTACATATGTAGGTAAGTATGCTACACAGCATCACTTCTTCGGTTACGAAGGAAGATGTGCATTCCCATCTAACTTCGATGCTGACTACTGCTACTCACTTGGTTACAATGCATTCATGCTTATCCAGTATGGTTATACAGGATACCTTTCAAAGGTTTCTAACATTTCTAAGCCAGCTGATCAGTGGGTCGCTGGTGGTATGCCAATCACAAAGATGATGAACATGGAAAGAAGAAATGGTAAAGACAAGCCAGTTATCAGAAAAGCTCTCGTAGAACTTGATGGTGCTCCATTCAAGTACTTCGAAGCTAACAGAGAAAAGTGGGCTGTAGAAACAAGCTTCACATTCCCAGGTGCTATCCAGTACTACGGACCAGCAGAAGTTTGCGACCTTACAACAGTAACACTTGCTCTTGAAAAAGGCGTAAAGACATTCTAGTCAGAAGTAAAGCTGAATAAAGAATGATAAAGAAAACGAGGGACGAAATTGTCCCTCGTTTTTTATACGCATTGCCCATTTATATACACTGCTTTTACATGCAGCCTTTCATCCAGTATCACGAAATCCGCGAACTTCCCGGCAGTGATACTTCCAATTACATTATCCATACGAATCGCTTTCGCTGGCTGCAAGGTAGCAGCAAGAATTGCCTTTTCCAGAGGAATGCCAAAGGATACACATCTGCGAAGCCCTTCCATAAGATGGATAGAGGAACCTGCAAGTGTATCAGTGCCTGATAAAGTGGCTTTTCCATCTTTCAATGTAATTGGCTGTCCGCCTAGTTCGTAATCACCATCCTGCATGCCTGCACAGCGAAGAGAATCGGAGATCAGGCAGAGATGATCATCGAAGAGACGATGTGTAAGGCGCATCATGGAAGGTGCAACGTGAAATCCGTCTGCGATAAGTTCTACAGTAGCGTTGGAATCAAAAGCAGCGGCGATTACACCGGGCTGACGATGGTGGAGTCCTGGCATTCCATTAAAAAGATGGGTAGCATGGGAAGCACCAGCCTGAAAAGCTTTCATTGAAGTCTCATAATCTGCTGTAGTATGACCAAGAGAGACAGTGCAAAGTCTGGATACTTCTGATATAAAAGGAATAGCATTCGCCTCTTCCGGTGCAATAGTAACAAGACGGATCATCTTACCAGATGCCTCATACAGACGCTGAAACATCTCAATATCCGGCTGATGCAGGTTCTCAGGATTCTGAGCCCCTCTTTTTGCATAGCTTAAAAAAGGCCCTTCCATATGAATACCAACGGCTTTTGCACTTTTTGAAGAACGCTGAAAAGAACGAATTGCAGAAAAAGCTTTCGTAAGTTCCGGCTCCTTTAAAGTCATCGTGGTAGGAAGCCAGGAGGTAACACCTTCCTTTGCATAGTATTGTCCAAGCTTCTCAAGATTCTCAGTGATACCATCACTGGCATCACATCCGACACCACCATGGGTATGAATATCAATAAGACCAGGAATGACAATATCACCCTGCAGGTCCAGATCACTATCATCATCCTTCACATCTATACCGACCGCAACTAATTTATCATCAAACTCAATACCACCATCCACAAAAGCACCATTTATAAAAATTTTTCCATTTGTAAAACGCATGCTAAATACCTCCTTACAGGAATTAGAAATCTATAAAGATATCATAACAAAAAAACATACTATTTGCATTTGATATATACGGGATTATAATATTCATGACAAAAAGGAGGATAATAAAATGCTTGAAATAGAAATCCGTCTCGCGACACAAGCAGACCTTGATGGAATCGAATCCATCTATGATAAGATTCATACATTGGAAGAAGAAAAAAAGATGTTTACCGGTTGGAAACGAGGTATCTATCCAACCAGAGAAACAGCAAAAGCAGCTATTGAAGATCAGGACATGTATGTTGAGCTTGTGAATGGAAAAGTGGTAGCTTCCGGAAGACTCAATCAGATACAGATGCCAGAATATGTCTGTGTTGACTGGGAATGCAATGCACCGGATGATAAGATATTTGTTTTGCATACTCTGGTCGTAGATCCGGATGAGAACGGAAAAGGCTACGCCTCACGCTTTCTGACCTATTATGAAGAGGAAGCAAAAAGAAAAAAATGCTCTGCACTTCGTATTGATACCAATAAGATCAATAGAAATGCAAGAGCAATGTATCATAAAAAAGGTTATACGGAACGGGGAATCGTACCATGCACATTCAACGGATTACCAGGGGTACAGCTTGTTATATTGGAAAAAGTGTTATAAATACTGTTCCTCACGGATTTTGATCAGCAGGTAGAGAGTACGGATCATAGGAGTATTGATCCTGTGCTTCTCTGCCAGACGGATCAGGTCACCTGCAAGAAACTCATTCTCGGTTTTACGGTTATTCAGAATATCTTCCAGCATAGAGGTTTTCTTTCCACCTTTATAGGAAGTATAATAATCAATTACATCATCAATATCAGACTTCATCAGATCCACATTCTCATACTGGGCCACAAGAAGGAATTCATGCATAGCCTGCATGCATAATTCGCGGATGTCACTGCTTGATTTAAAGTAATTATAATCAGCAAGTGTAAGGGCAGTAATTGAATTACCGGCAACATTCAGCATCCACTTCTTCCACACCATCTTTTTGATATTCTCCTCCCAGACAATATCGATACCGGCATCTTCAAGAAGATAGAACACTTCTCTTGCTTTCTCTTTCATATCCACCTGAGTTTTTCCCATGTGCATACGACCCGTATTCGTATACTTGATCACACTTCCATACTTCTGTGTATTCGGCCCCTGAACATATCCACGCAGGATCATATTACCAGGAAACTGATTACAGAAGAAATCATAGGAGAAGATACCATTCTGTAAAGGAAGAATAATGGTATTCTCACTGATGATCATCTGGAATAAAGGTAACGTACTCTCCAGATGATAATTCTTGATACAGACGATCAGAAGGTCAAGACCGCCAGGCACTTCGTCACTTGAAGATATGATCTGCGGCTGAAACAGTTCATCATTAATGCGGATATTGTGACGGGTCAGTTTTCTGCGGCGTTCTTCATCTGCAATCAGATAGAAATGTTCACCATAGTATCTATATAAAATATGGGCAATGGGAGAGCCGATCACACCAAGCCCCATTAATCCAATATTCACTTCGTTTTTCATAAAGAAAAACCTCCTGTGTTTTGATATATCCACAGTATAACATAAATTAAGAAAATAAATATCTCAATATATTAAGATTAATTTCCTGGAATTATTGACAGTGAATTATACCCGTGCTATTTTTTATGATTGGAGTGTAAAAAATTTTAGATATTTTTGTACTTATGAAACCAGGAAGGAATTGAAAATGAATATCTTATATAAATTATTTTGTCGAACCTATCAGCTGGGATTTCGAATCGCTATGCCGATTCTCCCGTATCGACGTCCAAAGATTCGAAGAGAATTAAAGGATATCTGCACCATTTTGAATACAAGGAATATTACTTCTGTCATGCTTGTAACAGATAAGGGAATCCGTGGAAATGGATTAACTGCATCTCTGGAGAATATGTTGGCGGAGGCAGGAATCGAAGTAGCTGTTTATGATAATACCAATGCCAATCCGACTGTGAAGAATGTGGAAGAAGCATATGCTATGTACTGCGAGAAATCATGTCAGGGTCTGATCGCATTCGGCGGTGGATCTTCTATGGACTGTGCAAAGGCAGTGGGAGCACGCGTGGTATTCCCGAAAAAAACAGTAGGACAGATGAAAGGACTTCTTCGCGTATGGAAGCGGTTGCCACTTCTCATTGCAGTACCTACAACAGCAGGAACGGGAAGTGAGGTAACCATCACTGCAGTTATTACAGATTCCGAGTTAAAGCATAAGTATACAATGAACAATTTCACATTTATCCCATACTATGCGATTCTGGATCCGAAGGTGACTTATACACTTCCACCTCACCTGACTGCAACAACAGGTATGGATGCTATGACACATGCGGTTGAGGCATATATCGGACGTTCCACAACAAAGGAAACACGGGAACTGTCTAAACATGCTGTAAAGCTGATTTTTGAAAATATTGAGACAGCTTATCAGGAACCAAGGAATTCACGTGCAAGAGCAAGCATGCTCGAAGCTGCATTTAAGGCAGGAATTGCATTTTCAAAGTCTTATGTAGGATATATCCATGCAGTCGCACATTCACTTGGAGGCCAATATAATGTCCCTCACGGACTTGCCAATTCTGTATTAATGCCAATCGTTCTGGAAGATTATGGCCCTGCAGTTTATAAAAAGCTGGCAGAGCTTGCTGATGCAGCTGGTATCGTAACAGAGGAAGAGACTAATGAAGAGAAAGCAAAGCTCTTTATCCGTAGGATCCGTGAACTGAATAAGAATATGAATATTCCGGAGATTATTACCGGAATTGAAAAAGAAGATGTGGAAAAGATGGCAAGACACGCAGCAGCAGAAGCCAATCCGCTTTATCCGGTACCGGTATTATATACTGCAAAAGAACTTGAAAGATTCTACGGAGCTGTTGCAGACTGGGAGGAGGAAGAATAGGAATGGCACAGGGAACAGTAAAAGAGATTTTAAGAAAGCAGCAGGAGTATTTCAGAAGCGGAAAGACCCTTCCGCTGAACACCCGTATCCACTGGCTGAAAAAGTTGTACCAGGCAATCAGCGTCAATGAAAAAGCAATCTGCGCAGCCTTGGAAAAAGATCTTGGAAAAAGTGATTACGAAGGCTTCATGTGTGAGGTAGGACTTGTTAAGTCTGAACTTAGCTTTATGATCCGCAATCTGAAAAAATATGCAAAAAAGCATATTGTATACACTCCGCTTGCCCAGTTTGCATCTGTCAGTTATACACAGAATGTACCATATGGTAATGTACTGGTAATGAGTCCATGGAACTATCCGATTCTTTTATCCATTGATCCGGTTACAGATGCGATTGCAGCAGGAAATACTGTCATTTTAAAACCAAGTGCATATTCTCCGGCTACAAGTGAGATTATGCGAAAAATCATTTCAGAAACACTTCCGTCTGAACTGGCAGCTGTTATTACAGGCGGTCGAGAAGAGAATGCACAGCTTCTTGATGAGAAGTTTGACTTCATTTTCTTTACAGGAAGCCAGATGGTTGGAAAAGAAGTTCTTAAAAAAGCAGCAGAGCACCTTACACCGGTAGTACTTGAGCTTGGCGGAAAGAGCCCTTGTATTGTAGATTCTACAGCAAAGATCAAACTCGCTGCAAAAAGAATCGTATTTGGAAAATACCTGAACTGTGGACAGACCTGTGTGGCTCCTGATTATATCCTCTGCGATGAGAAAATCAAGGATCAGCTTCTGGAGGAACTGGTAAAACAGGTGCATAAACAGTATGGAAAAGATCCATTCCAGAATCGTGATTACGGACGTATCGTGAATCAGAAGCACCTGAATCGATTAAAAAGCCTCCTGGATCCAATGAAGATCGTAATCGGTGGCAAAGTAAAGGAAGAGACACTTCAGCTGGAACCTACGATTATGGATCAGGTAACATGGGAAGATGCAGTTATGCAGGAAGAAATCTTCGGTCCTATCCTTCCGATTCTGACGTATTCAGATTTTAATGAAGTTTATGAGAAGATAGAAAAACGAACAAAACCGTTAGCCCTTTATCTTTTCAGTGAAGATAAAAAGCGAATCCGTGAAGTGACAGGCAGAATCCGTTACGGAGGAGGCTGTATTAACGATACAGTTATTCATCTTGCTACCAGCGAGATGGGATTTGGTGGTGTTGGAGAAAGTGGTATGGGATCCTACCATGGAAAAGCAGGTTTTGAAGCATTTTCACACAAAAAGAGTATACTGGATAAAAAGACATGGATGGATCTGCCGATGCGTTATCAGCCATATCATCGTGCACTTTACTCAAAGCTGCTGCATCTGTTTTTGAAATAATGTATTAGAAAATTCTCTTAATTTATGGGTTTCTTTTTTCAAATGATAAGGATATAATAAATTTGTTTAGGGGAATTTATAACAAGGGGATATAAATATGGACAAAAAAACAGAACAGAGTGAAGTGGATGTTAATGTTTCTGTCTACGAGTTTGACAGGAATAGACGTCAGAAGAAGAGATTCTGGAGAAAAGTAGCTATTTTTCTGGAAGTTTTTCTTGTGCTTGCAATAATGATTGGTGTTGGAGGCTATTTTTATCTGCAGCATCAGCTTGATCAGACCATGGGTAATATGGTTCAGATCTTTGGAATTGATGTATCTTTAATGCCTGTGGAAGATGCAGCGGTAAAGGTACAGAAGGAGTTCCAGAATGGAAACATCACTTTTGAAGAGAATGGAGAAGAACTTTATAAGACAAGCTTTGCCAGTGCAGGTATAGCACTGGAACAGCAGAAGCTTATCAATGAACTGGAACGTATCAAAGAACGTCAGGGAAGTACAAAGCTTTTCGGTGAAGAGTGGAAGAATTATTCACTGGACTGGGAACTTGCTGTGAATGAGGAACAGGAGCGAGCTCTTGTATCTGAAGAGAATTTCAGCAATGGTATTACGCGTGAAGATTCTGTAGATGCCTTTATGTATTATGATGAAGACGAAGGGCTTTATGATATTACACCGGATATTCTGGGTAACAGAATTGACGAAGAGGCATTGTTTGCAAGAATGAAAGAAGAGATTGATAAGACACTGGAAAAAGGCCCGATTGGAAGTGATGTAACAGTTCATATCGATAAAGACCTATATATTCCGGCATCTGTAAGGGCGGACGATGAAGAACTTACGAAAAAAGTGAAAAAGCTAAACAAAAAGATCAAAAAGTATCTGAAGTCAACTGTTACTTATACCTTCGGAAAGAAGACAGAAGAGATTGATTCTGATATGATCCGCTCCTGGATGATCGTTGATGGCGAGGATATATCACTCGATGAAGAACAGATCTGGCTGTATGTAGATAGCATTGCAGCCGAATATAACACACTTTATATACCAAGATATCTTGAATCTTCGCTTGGCGGAACGGTTGAATTAAGTAATAACGAGTATGGATACTGGATCGATACGGATACAGAGTTCGACCAGCTGATTCAGGATCTGAAAGGCGGAGAACATATCGAGCGTGAACCTGTCTATGATTCTATAGGTTATAACAGGGATGGTGTAGATGATCTCTGTGGCAATTATATTGAGATCAGCATCGAGGACCAGCATCTCTGGATGTATCAGGACGGAGAACTGATCACTGAGACTGATGTCGTAACAGGACAGCCTGTCGGAGTGAATAATAAGACCAAGAAGAAAGAGGACTGGTCAACCTGCACAGGTGCATATGAACTGGCATATAAAGAAAGCCCATCTGTACTTAGCAGTGATATCTACGGATACCGTGTAGAAGTTAATTACTGGATGCCATTTGTCCTTGGTCAGGGATTACACGATCTTGCATCAAGATCAGCTTTCGGAGGCGAGATCTACAAGACAAACGGAAGCCACGGATGTGTAAACCTTCCATTAGATCAGGCAGCTTACATCTACGATCATATCGAAGAAGGATATCCGATTTTAATTTATTAAAAATAAAAAAAAAGATGAGCTATTGGCTCATCTTTTTTTGCTCATGTACGCTAGAAAATACATTTTATTTACGAAAAATGATTGCTTTCTTTCGTTAAGAATGCTATGATTCAGACTTAAGATAGTGTAACTGCTTACAATTATCGACAGAAAGGCAATATTGGTTACTGAGAGAAGCCCTCAGCAGATGAAAGAGGCGATATTTTTTGAAAGAGTATAATTTGGTAATACATAGTTTTGAAGAGGCTGCATATTTGGTTGATTTCCTGGAGAAGCATGACCTGCATGGGACATTGTCTGACCAGAGTAATGTGATCAACTGCCGTTCTTTTATGGGAATTCTATCCAGAGGATTCTTAAAGAAGAAGATTACGCTGAAAGTGCGTGAAGATGATCTTAGAACGGAGAATATGGAGAAGCGGATTCAAAAAGAGATCAATATGAGATATACGGCATAAAGGGCATTAAGAGACAAGTATGTGTTTCTTAATGCCCTTTTGTAATGAACGCTCGCAAGAATTGACTTGAACTATTAAACTTCCAGGAAAAACCAGAGGCCAAGAAGTGCAATCAGATACAGAAGGTTCATGATCGTAAAGAAGAGGAAAAATGCCCCCTTCTTCTCGTTGTAAGAATGTGCAACGAATTTAAAGGAGATCAGGCTGGCCATGGATGCAATCAAAGTACCAAGTCCTCCAAGGTTCACCCCAAGGATCAGATTGGAGAGCTGATCAGTGAATCCGGATAATAATAATGCCGCAGGCACATTACTGATCACCTGGCTGATAAGGATACCAACGACCACCTCCTGTCCGTCAACAAGCGCAGTAAGTGCAGAGGAGATGGATGGCATTCTGCCGATGTTACCGGTAAAGATAAAAAAGCCGATGAAAGTAAAAAGCAGTGCATAGTCCACAGACAATAATACCTTGCGGTCAAGGAAGAAGACCGTACATAAAACGATTGCCACAAGAACGGTATATGGAGTGATACGGATAACTACACTTAATGCCAGTACGAAAAGAATGGCATAAGCAAGTATCTGTTTTTTGCTTCCAAGAGATGCTTCTTTTACAGAAGGACCATTAGAAGAAGTGGCTGTTTCATTCTTTTCATCCCATTTGATAAGAAGAAATACCGAGAGGATAAGAAGCACAGCAGTTAATGCAGCATATGGAAGCATACGAAGCACAAAGGCACCAATTGACATACCGGACAAACCATAAAGGTAAAGATTCTGAGGATTGCCGATAGGAGTCAGCATACTGCCAAGGTTTGCAGCAAGCGTCTGAAAGACAACGACAGGAATCAGAAGAGAAAGCTGATTCCCTGTTTTTAAGATATACATGGTAAATGGAACGAATGTTAATAAAGCAACATCGTTCGTGATCAGCATACTGAAGAAAAAGCAGAGAAATACAAGAATACTGATCAGGGAAAATTTTGTTTTGGTTCTGGAAAGAAGCTTTTCGCCTACCAGATCGAAGAAACCGTTACGACTCAGCCCTTCCATAATGATCATCATACTCCAGAGAATGCCCAGTGTGCGAAAATCGATATAATCGATATAGACGGCAGAAGGATGCACAAGAAAAGCGGAGCAGATGGCAAGAAGCCAGGCGATAGATAATACGGTTTCCGTTCTGAAAAAATGAATAATCTTTTGCATATAAATAACCTCAAAAAAAGTGATTGGCGAGAACGCCAATCACTATCATAATCCAATATACAAAAAAGTCAATGTCAATCATCAATAATAGTAACAACACCAGCATGAGATGGACACACAACAGTGATACCACCGGTAGCAGTATCAATAACATATCCACCAACTTTGACATCCTTCGGAACCAGAGGATGATAAAGAATCTTATCAACAGTCTCTTTAACAGACTGCTCTACTGTGTCAAATCCCGCAAGCCATGATTCAAAATCAACACCACAATATTTGATCATATCGATAGTCTCAGAAGAGATACCGCGTTTTTTCATGTGTTCTGTCATCATAGTTGCGTCAATATGGCTGACACCACAATCAGTATGACCGATAACCATGATCTCTTCTACACCAAGTTCGATAATTGCAACAAGAAGGCTACGGATAACACTGCCAAAAGGATCTGTGATAACGCCACCGGCATTCTTGATGATCTTAACATCACCATTCTTGATACCAAGAGCGGCAGGGAGAAGTTCGACAAGACGGGTATCCATGCATGTTACGATTGCCACTTTCTTGTTAGGTATTTTGTTCATAGGAAACTTTTCATACATTTTTTCTTCTACAAACTTTTTGTTATATGCAAGCATTTCTTCTATCATAGGGGAACCTCCTGTGTTTTCTTTTAGTTTATCATAGGATATTAAATATGGAAAGAATGTTTCTATATTCGGAAAGATTTCTGGTAAAAACTACTAAAAATGTGTTATGATACTTTTTGGATAAGACGAAAGTTTATTCTAATTGATACAATTGGATACAATGGAGAAATTGTTATGGGAGATTTGATTCGCAGATTACTGTTTGATCAGGAACTGATAAAAATCGATAAGCAGTATCGAAAGAAAATGCTGCATGCAGAGAATGAAGAGGAAGAAAAGGGGTATCGTTTACTTCACAAGTATATCCGGATCTATCAGGAGTGGAGAAGGAATCTGATTATTGGTATCATTGGCGGCATCATAGTACTCTTATTACTTTTTATGATAGGAAAAGGTGCTATTGCAGCCTTTTCCGGCATACGTAACAGTATGCAGCTGCATTCAGGGGAAAAGAAGCAGAAAGAAGTCGAGACAGAGACAGAAAGTGAGAGTGAGACAGAGACCGAGACGGAGGCGATTCAGATGCTGCCGCAGGAAGTACAGCTTACCATGACATTTACCGGTGACTGTATTCTGGGAACAGATGAAAGCTTCTATTACGATACTGGTTTTACTGCATATTATGACCAATATGGTCCGGACTACTTCATGAAGAATGTACGTCCGATCTTTGAAGCAGACGATCTTACCGTTGTTAATATGGAAGGAACGCTTACAGAAGAGATGATTCGTGAGCCAAAAGAGTTTGCATTTAGAGCTGATCCGGAGTATGTGAAGATATTAAGCAACAGTTCGGTAGAAGCAGCCAATCTGGCTAACAATCATTCACACGATTATGGAGAACAGAGCTACCTGGATACAAAAAAGATTCTGGAAGAGAATCACATACGGACCTTTGGCTATGATGATGTAGCGATGCTTGATGTGAAGGGGGTAAAGATCGGTATCTATGGAATCTACGAGCTGGATGACCATCT
This sequence comes from Marvinbryantia sp., assembly GCA_045598185.1. Taxonomy (GTDB): domain Bacteria; phylum Bacillota; class Clostridia; order Lachnospirales; family Lachnospiraceae; genus Marvinbryantia. Next base: position 67,935 of record JAZLLO010000127.1, on the reverse strand, counting down.
TGAAAGAATTCCGCAGATGAAGAACAATATCCAGAAGCTGAAAGATATGAAAGCTGACGTTATCATTGGTATCTTCCATTGGAGCAATGAACTTGAGATCACACCGGATGAGAACGCAATGACGCTCGGACACCTTGCAATCGATGAAGGTACTGATCTGATCGTAGGACATCATCCACATGTAATTCAGGGTATCGAAGAATACAAGGGCAAGAATATTGTATATAGCCTTGGTAATTTCTGTTTTGGCGGTAATGTTCATCCTTACAATCTGGATACCTATATCTATCAGCAGACCTTTACCATAGGAAAAGACCGAAAGATCAAGAAGACAGAGAATAATATTATCCCATGCTGGATCTCATCTGATACATTCCAGAACAACTATCAGCCAACACCGATGGACGAAGAACATGCGAAGCAGTCCCGTAAGAAGATAGAAAAGCTAAGCAGTCTCATCGGAACTGATGGATCGTCATATTTCAATCCACAGTATGATTATTACGGAGTTGGAAGCTATCAGTATGATGATATCTATGATGACTCATACGATACCAATACCGGATATTAAAAAAGAGCCTTATGGCTCTTTTTTATATCTATTTCTATATCCGTGGATCCAGTCTGTACGAAGCAGAAAATAGGAAAAGATAATAGAACTGAGTGTCCATGTAAGTGGATAAGCCCAGAAGATAACCTCGATCATTGGGATAAATCTTACGATGATCGAGATATAAGATACTCGGACAACACACCAGATTGCCAGCATAATATACATTGGAATAGCAGATTTCCCGGCTCCTCTTAACAGACCTGATACACAGTGGGAATAGGCACAGAGAAAAAAGAAAAGCGGGATAACCGTTGCCTCACGTACCGTGAAAGCTGCAATAGCAGGATCAGATGTAAAAAAAGAAGCAAATACTGGCATCATAAAACGATTGATAATACCGATCAGCTCTGCGATGCTGATACCTGTGAGGATTCCAAAGATCCCGCACTTTTTCACACGGTCATATTTGCCGGCACCAAGATTCTGACTGATATAGGTGGTAATAGCCATGGAAAATGCTGTTACAGGCAAGAATGCGAATCCTTCAATCTTGGAGTAGATGCCGCATCCGGCCACTGCAATCGCACCGAAAGCATTGATATTAGCCTGAACGAATACATTTGCAATGGAGATGATCGAATTCTGAAATCCGGTAGGAACACCATTTTTCACAACCTGCTTTAATAAAGAAATATCTATATGCAGTTCCGAAAGGGAAACCCGGTACTGCTCCGGTGCTTTCCTAAGGAGACGCAAAAAACAAAGAGCGGCACTGCAGAACTGAGAGATAATTGTTGCAAAGGCAGCAGCACCAACACCGAATCCAAGGAATCCGATAAAGAGGATATCAAGAATAATGTTCAGGATGGAAGAAAAAATCAGATAGTACAACGGATGTTTACTATCTCCTACGGATTGCAGGATACCAACAAAGTTATTGTATAAAACAAATGCCAGAGAGCCACAGAAATAGATACGAAAGTAAGTAGTGGATTCAGGAAAAACGCTCTCCGGTGTCCGCATAAGGCGCAGTACCAAAGGTGCCAAAAATAGTCCGAGAATCGTAAGCGCAAGTCCGCAGATGATACCAAAAACAATTGTGGTATGTATAGATTTACGAAGATTCCTGGTATCTTTTGCACCAAAATACCGGGCAATGACGACCCCGGCACCGATTGCAATACCATTAAAGAAACCGACCAGAAGAAAGATAAGACTTCCGGAAGAGCCGACAGCAGCCAGAGAATCACTTCCGAGGAAACGACCTACGATCAGGGTATCTGCTGTGTTGTAAAGCTGCTGAAACAGGTTGCCGAGAAAAATCGGGATTGCAAAACGGATCATTCCTCGGGAGATAGATCCTTCTGTCAGTGAATGTATTTGTGTACGCATATTTATACCTCCTGGATAACCGAAACGATTATAACATATATGCACGAAATGTTGACGGTAAATTCAGAATTGGTTATGATGTTTTTAGATGAAAGTAATCATGAATATTTAAATTATTTGAGGTAAAGAATATGGATAAGAAAGTGATTGTAGCCGGACATGTCTGTCTGGATATTACACCAGTCTTTCCACCCAAAAAAGCTGCAAAGATCAGTGAGATCCTGAAACCTGGAAAGCTCCTGGAAGTAGGAAAGGCACAGGTGAATACCGGCGGGGCAGTTGCCAATACAGGACTTGGAATGAAGGTCTTAGGCGGTAATGTAACTTTGATGGGGAAGCTTGGGACAGACGAGTTTGGAGATATGGTCGTTGGAATTATGGAGCGTTACGGGATACATGGCGGTATGATACGTTCAGAGGAAGAGCACACATCCTATACTGTCGTTATTGCAATTCCTGGAATTGACCGATGCTTCCTGCATAGCCCTGGAGCAAACAACCGGTTCTATGCAAAAGACATTCCGGAGGAAGAGCTTACAGATACAGCGCTGTTCCATTTTGGCTATCCGCCCCTCATGCAGTCTACTTACGAAGAAGAAGGTGAAGAACTGATCCGTATCATGGATAAGGCAAAAAGGGCGGGCTGTGCCACATCTCTTGATCTTGCAGCAGTTGATCCATCCTCTAAGGCAGGAGAAGCCAACTGGAAAAAGATTCTTCAGAAGGTAATGCCTTACGTTGATTTCTTTGTGCCTAGTATCGAGGAGCTTTGTTATATGCTGGATCCGGAGAGGTATGAACAGTGGGAAGAAAAAGCTCAGGGAATGGATATGGTAGAATGTCTGGATCTGGAAACAGATATTAAGCCACTGGCACAGATGTGCATGGATCTTGGATGTAAAGTTTTACTTCTTAAGTGCGGAGCACCGGGACTTTATATCAGGACAGCAGGTGAAGAAACTCTACTGACAATTCCGGAACGTGTAGAACTGGATACGGCTTCCTGGGCAGAACTGGATCTTTTTGAGCCATCGTATGTACCTGAGAGGATCCTCTCTGCGACAGGTGCAGGAGATGTCAGTATCGCAGCCTTTCTCCTTGCGATGTTAAAGAAAGAGACTCCACAGATGTGTATGCACCTTGCGGCAGCAGCAGGGGCAAGCTGTGTTGCATCCTATGATTCACTTAGTGGTCTTGATACGATTGAAAAACTCAAAGAAAAGATTGAGAATGGATGGGAAAAATATAAAAGATAAGAGGAAATGAAGATGAATAATAACAGAATTGAACGCGTATTAGCACAATTAAAAAAGATGGGACTGGATCAGATCCTGATTACGGATCCAATGTCGATCTATTATCTTACAGATGTCTATGTTCAGCCAATGGAACGTTTTTTTGGTTTATATCTGAACCAGAATGGAGAGTCCGTTTTGTTTTTGAACAAACTTTTTGTGATTCCTGAGGGAGTAGAGATGGAAAAGGAATGGTTTACGGATACTGATGATGTAACACCAATCCTTGCAAGACATATTAATGCTTCCAGACCGCTTGGAGTAGATAAAGATCTGAAAGCAAGAATACTGATCCCGCTTATGGACTGTAAAGCAGCAACGTCTTTTGTGAATGCATCCCTTGCAGTAGATATTACACGTGGAATCAAGAACAAAGAAGAACAGGAAAAGATGAGAGAGGCATCCAGAATCAATGATCTGGCGATGGAACGCTTTGTGACACTGTTTCACGATGGAGTTACCGAGATAGAAGTTGCAGATCAGTTCCTTGGTATCTATCAGGAACTGGGAGCAGAAAGCTGTTCCTTTATGCCAATCGTATCCTTTGGAAAGAATGCAGCAGATCCACATCATCATCCGGATAATACTGTTCTTAAGGAAGGAGATTGTATTATTGTAGATGTCGGATGTGTAAAGGATGGATATTGTTCTGATATGACAAGAACCTTCTTTTATAAGAAAGTAAGTGATTTTGATGCAAAGATCTATAATATCGTTCGTGCAGCCAATGAAGCAGCAGAAGAAAAAGTAATGCCAGGAACACCGCTTTCTGTACTGGATCAGACGGCAAGAGATCTTATTGCAGGAGAAGGCTATGGTCCATATTTCACACACAGACTTGGACATTTCATAGGACTTTCCGAGCATGAATATGGAGACGTATCTTCTGCTTCTGAATGGAATGCACAGGAAGGCATGATCTTTTCAATCGAACCGGGAATCTATCTTGCGGATAAGAACGTAGGAGTACGTGTAGAAGATCTTGTACTCGTTACAGAAGATGGGGTGGAAAGACTGAATCATTTCTCAAAAGAACTTATGATTATTGGATAAATTTTTTTAAAACGGGTACCCATTTCGACAGGAATCGCGTGATTATTTTTATATACTGTCTCAAAAGACGTAAATGTTACCGAAACGGTGATGAAGCGTACGTAAACAGCAACGACAGGAGAGACATAGATGAAGACGCGGGAACAATGGGTCGAAGAATACACCTGGCTGGTCCATAAGGTTGTAAAGAATATGGATCAAGGGAAATATGATACAGAAGATCTGATTTCGGAAGGAATGATAGGACTTCTTAAAGCAGTTGATAGATATGATGATGCCCGGAATGTAAAATTTGCCACCTATGCAGCGAAATGTATTGAGAATGAGCTTCACGGATATTTCCGAAAAGCACCTCAAAAAGAAGTGTTGGTTTCATTTGAAGACGATGGTTTTCCGGAGGCAGAAGAAGTCATTTCAACATTAAAACGGGGTGAAGAGTATCGGTATCTGTATGAAGCAGTGAGAAGGCTTTGCAAGAAGGACAGGATGCTGCTGGATCTGCAATACGGACTGACCGGAAAGGCATGTTCGCAGCAGCAGATAGCAGCAATCTTTGGGGTTTCCCAGTCCACGATATCCAGAAGAGAAAAAAAGATCCTGAAGATACTTCGAAGGTTGATGAAATAATGCAATGATTGACTATGTTCTTTCTTTGAGATATACTAAAGAATAGAAAAGCAGAGGAGGTACATGAAGATGAAGTGCCCGTTTTGTAACCAGCCGAATACAAGAGTTGTAGATTCCAGACCGGTAGAAGATAACAGTGCAATCCGTCGAAGACGCCTCTGTGATGAATGCGGCAAGCGTTTCACAACCTATGAAAAGGTAGAGACGATTCCGCTTATCGTGATAAAGAAAGATCAGAACAGAGAACAGTATGACAGAAGAAAAATTGAAAATGGCGTGCTGAGAGCCTGCTATAAACGTCCGATTTCTGCTGAGAGAATTAATGCAACCATTGACAGGATTGAGACGGCAGTATTTAACCGGGAAGAGAGAGAGGTTGATAGCAAGATCATCGGCGAGATTGTGATGGATCAGCTAAAAGATCTTGATCCGGTAGCATATGTGCGTTTTGCATCTGTATATCGTGAATTCAAAGACGTGAATACATTCATGGATGAATTGAAAAAGATATTAAACTAGTTTTTCGGGGAGCTGTTATTCAGCTCCCTTCAATCTTTGACGAATTGATTTTATGGGGGGACATTTCTTGAAGAAAAAGATGAACGAATTACTGAATGGTAATATAAAATATGAAAAACCAAAGCCAGAGTTTTCCCATGATATTCTGGAGGGAAGAGTAGGTACACATGAGATTTTCCGTGGGAATTTCTTTATTACTGCGCCTGCGAATCAGCAGATTAAAGGATTTCTGCATTGTACCAATCCAAGAATAGGATTCCGTCCGGATTCTTTTTCAGGATATCGTGAGAATTTCGTTTTTGAAGCAGATACGAAAGGATTACTTCCGGGAGACCGCATTACAGGTGACTTTATCCTGAATACATCACTGGGAGAATATCGCATTCCTCTTGATATCGCTGTGGAAGAACTGGGAAGATCAGAGAAGGAGTATCATTTATCGACGGAAGAATTTGCAAACCTGGCAAAGAAAGATTATGAATCGGCATATGCAGTATTCCTGTCAAAAGACTTCCAGAAAGAACTCACACGCTGGGGATATCGTTATGTGAATCTTTACCGTGGAATTCGTCAGGAACAGGTAAACTATATGAGTCTTGAACAGTTCCTGGTCGGAGCTGGCTTAAAAGACCCTTTGAAGCTTAAGCTGGAAGAAGAAAAACTGGAATTAAAGAATGTTGAAGAGTCGCAGAAAAAGGGACTTGTACTTCAGATGGAAAACTGGGGATTTGCAGCTCTTGCGATAAAAAGCGATGCAGACTTTCTTCGCATTGAACATCCGCTGATCTCTACAGAGGAATTCGTTGGAAGCAGATATGAGATTTCATTTGTAATTGAAAAGGAAGCTTTACATGCAGGACGCAATCTTGCACGCATTACGATTGAGAATGGTTATGAAGTATTAAGTGCACAGGTGGAGGTTCATAACGACAAGAGATTCCTTCCGGATAATGATCTCCATAGACAGCGCCTTGAGATTACGCAGATGATCTCTGTCTATCTGGATTATAAGACAGATAAGCTTGGGTTTTCTGAATGGGCAGGGATTACACAGAATACCCTGGATAATTATCATAAGTGTGGTGGCAATCACATATTTTTTGATCTGTACGAAGCATATCTGGCAGCCAAACTTGGACATGGCGAGAAGGCATTTCAACTGATCTCCCAGGTCAGCGATCGTAAGGAAGAACTAAAGGATCCTTCTATGTATGGTGTCTATCTGGCACTTACTAAGATACTGAATCCGAATGAGAATTATCAGGCATGGGTAAAAGAGCATATACAGACTTTATATCTGGAGAATCAGGAGAACTGGATCATTCAGCTTTTGATGATGCATGTGAACCCGGAGACGATCCGTAATGATACAGAAAGGCTTTCGCTCCTTCGCAGACAGTTCCTTTGTGGCTGCAGCTCTCCTTTTTTGTATCTGGAGGGCTATAAGATCCTGAAGAATGAACCGTTGATGCTTCGTAACCTTGAAAGCTTTGAGATACATCTTCTTTGCTTTATCTGCAGAGAACATCTGTTGGATCGTGAGATCAGCGGTCAGGTTGCACAGATAGCATCAAGGATGCATGAGTTTCATCCGCTGCTCTTCCGCGTACTTTGTAATTGTTTTGAAGTATTTCCAACTAAGAATATGCTGACAGCGATCTGCACGATGCTGATTAATGGAAGGAAGCGTTCACCGGAATATGCATCCTGGTACGCACTTGGCATAAAGCAGGATGTAAGAATAACCGGATTGTACGAGTATTTTGTAGAAACGGCAGAGGATATCAACGACAAGATGCTGCCTTCTTCCGTAAGGAAGTATTTCATCTATCACAATACCCTTGGCTATAGTAAGAAGGCTGCCATCTATGCCAACATTGTAAAGAACAGGGAAGAAGACCCGGAATCCTATGAAGAATATCTGTCCGGTATGGAACGATTTACAGAGGAACAGGCAGAGCTTTCTCATATTAACGAAGATCTTGCAGTTCTTTATGAAGAAGTATTGATGGAAGAACTTCTTACTCCTGCACTTGCAGCAGGACTGGAAAAGATTCTCTATACTGTAGAAATTAATTGCGATAATCCAAGGATCAAAGAAGCAATCGTATTCCATGAGGAAACGGAATTAGAACAGAGAGTCAGCCTGACAGGAGGAATCGGTTATATCCAGTTATACAGTCCGGATGCGGTTGTGATTCTGGAGGATATTCAGGGTAATCGTTATACCCTGCAGAAGGATTTTCCGTTAAAGCGTATGATTAATAAGCAGTCACTGGAAGATGCATGCAGGAAAAAACTGAAAGAACCGTCGCTGATTCATATACATGATTGCAGTAAAGATGGAAGTGCCATTCAGATTACAGATGAGAATGTACAAGCTTTTATTCAGGTACTGAAGGTACCGAGTCTGAAGAAAAACTATGCAGGTGCTGTAAGAACAGCACTGATCGATTATTTTATTAACAGCAGATCAGAGGAAAATCTGGACAGATTTATAGAACAGGAAAAGGAAAGAGAAGTTCTTCCGGAAAAGATTAATGACTGGATGAATATTCTGGCATCCAGAGATCATTACGAGCAGGTAATGGATCTGATACGTGTTTATGGCATGGAAAAGGTTTCACTTTCTGTACTGGTCAGAATGTGTCATTTCTGTATTCTGAAGCGTGAATACGCAGAAGATAAGATGCTGCTGGCAGTTTGCAGTTATTGTTATCAGAAGCAGATGTATGATGAAGTAATGCTGAAGTATCTTATGCTGTATTACGAAGGCAGCGCACAGGAGATGAAAGCAATCTGGAAGAAGGGAACAGAGTATGGACTTGAGTCTATCGAGATGGAAGAGCGTATTCTGGGAATACTGATATTTACAGAGCAGAATCTTGAAGATTCTGAAGATATCTTTGAAAGCTATTGCAGAAGACAGGGCAAGACTGTACTCTGCAGAACCTATGCAATCCTGAAAGCATACGACTATTTTGTGCGTGAGAAAGAGACTGCGGACTTCGTGTTCTATTATCTGGAGAATCAGCTGGTTGGAGGCGGTGCACCGGATGTTTGCAGGCTTGCACTTATGAAACATCTGACAGGTCTGAAGGATAGAACACAGGAGCAGACAAAGCTTCTTTGCAGATTTGTAGAATATTATCTGAATCGCGGCATGAGATTTGCATTTTTCATGGATCTTCCGGGAAGACTGAAGCGTAAACTGAATCTTCAGGATAAGTTCATCATTGAATATCGAACCAATCCGGACAGAGATGTTATTCTGCGTTATCGTGTGAACGATGACAAAGAAAATGGTCAGATCATGCAGGAAATATTTGAAGGCATCTACGTCAAAGAGTTTACACTGTTTTATAACGATGAGATAGAATGGTATTTCCAGCTTAAAGACAGATCAGAAGTTTCTGAAAAGCATAGAGCAACATTTGAAAAAGCAGATATTCTGGAAGGTAATACCAGATATAGTATTATCAACTGTCTGATGAAAGCCCAAAGAGACGGAGACGAAAAAGAAGCACAGGAACTGAGAGAACAATATGCACAGCTGCAGCATCTGACTGACGTATTGTTCCCAATAAATTAGATGACAGGAGTAAGATATGAGCAGAACAATTATAGGTCTTGACCTGGCACAGGGATATTCCCAGATATCTTATTATAATGAGAGAAATGGGGAAGTAGAAAGTGTCAGTATGCATAAGAACAAGGAAAACTATCTGATTCCTACTCCAAAGGAACTGTTTGAAACATCCCAGGATGCAATGGATCTGGGGATCGTTATGCTTTCGAATTTTATAAAGGCATGTATTTCTTTTATTAAGCCGGTTCCGGAACCGAGTGGAATCTGCATGATGATTACGATGAGGGAGATACAAAGACCATGGATCGGGAATCTGAAGAAGGCTTGTGAGATGATCGGAATTCCGGCAGATCAGGTCCTGATGCAGTCTTACAAAGAAAGTTTTCAGTGTTATGTGCTGAATCAGAAGAAAGATGTCTGGAATCAGTCTGTTGCTTTATTTGAATATGATTATGACAGAATCAATGCGCAGATACTGAAGATCGATCGTTCTATGAAGCCGGCACTTGTTACCATAGAAGATCGCCACAGTCAGAAGCTTGGATTTAAAGAAGGATTGACAGACCAGCAGTGGAACGAAAAGCGAGATCAGCTTTTCCTGGAGCAGATAAAGACAGTGTTTCAGAATGAAAAGATTTCCTCCTGCTTCCTGATTGGTGAGAACTTTGATAAGGAATGGGCAATTGATTCTCTGCAGCTTCTCTGTAAAAGAAGACATGTATTTCTTGGACAGAACCTTTATGCAAAGGGTGCCTGTTATGGTATGTGTAAAAGACTGGGGGCGGGGAAAGCGCTGAATGATTTTCTTTACCGAAGTGAAGATCTTGTAGAAGTGAACCTTTCCATGCAGCTTCAGATTCATGGAAAGGAGAGCAGATATATTCTCATTAATGCAGGCAGGAACTGGTTCGATTCCCGTCATACGTTTGAGATCATTCTTGGAACAGAGAATAAGCTTTCGTTTATCGTGAAGTCTATGATGGGTGGTGATCCGGATGTTTATTCCATCACGCTGACAGGACTTCCGGAGCGACCGGAGAGAACGACCAGAATCCGTATCGAGGCAGAGTATCAGGATGCAAAGCATTGTAAGATCACTGTGAGGGATATGGGATTTGGAGAACTGTTCCCATCTTCCAATCTTGTATGGACCAGTGTATTAAATGTTGGATAAGGAGGAGTGATATTGTATGGAAAGTAATTATCTTTGTACCACACAACGTGCACGTCATCCGTTTCACATAGAGAATATCGGTATTAATATATACTCCGCAGAAGAATTGTGTTATTACCTCTATCATAATATCTACCTGATCGATGAGACTGTGATTAACGAGCGGCTTTGCGACTGGCTGGGCGATGAATTGGGGATGGAGAAGACAAGAGCCCTGATGCTTCGTTCACTGAATCATAACGAAGGACCGGAAAGCTTCTTTACACCTCTGTTTCAGGAATGCAGATATCTTAAAGTTGATGAGGTAAGAAGCCTTCTTGAGAAGCTGTCTGGTCTCAAGGTAGAATCTGATGATGTACGCCACAAGATGAAGGCTGATTATCTTCTTCGTTTTGAGATGTATAACAGTGCAATTACAGAGTATGAAAAGATTCTGGAAAAAAAGACGAACAGCAGACTGAATGTTCAGTTCTATGCAGAGATTATGGAGCAGGCAGCAACTGCCTATGCCAGATTGTTTCGTTTTGAAGAAGCAGCAGACTATCTGTGGGAGTCTTACCAGATCCTTCATTCCAGAAAGACATATGAAAAGTATCTGAAGATCCTTCCACTGTTTCTTTCAAAGCAGCGCTATCAGGAAAGACTGGAAGAGATCCACGCTCAGGAAGAAGATGCGCAGCACTTCCGTGAGGAGACAGAAAAGATTCTTTTGGAGGGTTCCGGAGTCGAAGAGAGGATAGAAGATCCGGTAGAATTTATGGAAGAACTGAAGCAGTCCTATATCAGAAATACGACAGGCACAAGATAAGGCTTGTATTTTAAATAGTTATAAGCTATAATGCATGTGTTTTTATGAAGGAAAGAATAATCTTGATACAATAACAGGAGGAAAAAAGAGATGAATGATAGATATCAGAGCCCATTATCTGAGAGATATGCAAGTAAAGAGATGCAGTATATTTTCTCACCGGATATGAAGTTCAGAACATGGAGAAGACTGTGGATCGCACTTGCTGAGACCGAGAAGGAACTGGGACTTAATATCACAGAGGAACAGATTGAAGAACTGAAATCCCATGCAGACGACATTAACTATGATGTTGCAAAAGAAAGAGAACGTATCGTTCGCCATGATGTTATGTCACATGTTTATGCTTATGGTGTACAGTGTCCAAAAGCGAAAGGTATCATTCATTTAGGAGCAACTTCCTGTTATGTAGGAGATAATACAGATATTATCGTAATGGCAGAAGCAATCAAGCTGGTTAAGAAGAAACTGGTGAATGTTATTGCAGAACTTGCAAAGTTTGCAGATGAATATAAGAATCAGCCAACTCTTGCATTTACACATTTCCAGCCTGCACAGCCTACAACTGTAGGTAAGAGAGCTACTCTGTGGCTTCAGGAGTTCATGATGGATCTTGAAGACCTTAACTATGTACAGAGCACATTAAAGCTTCTTGGAAGCAAGGGTACAACTGGTACACAGGCAAGCTTCCTGGAACTTTTTGATGGCGACCATGAAACAATTGATAAGATCGATCCGATGATCGCAGAGAAGATGGGATTTAAGGCTTGCTATCCTGTATCCGGACAGACATACTCAAGAAAAGTTGATACAAGAGTACTGAATATCCTTGCGGGTATTGCAGCAAGTGCGCATAAGATGTCGAACGATATCCGTCTTCTTCAGCATCTGAAAGAAGTAGAGGAACCATTTGAAAAGACACAGATCGGATCTTCTGCTATGGCATATAAGAGAAATCCTATGAGAAGCGAACGTATCGCATCTCTGTCAAGATATGTGATCTGTGATGCATTAAACCCGGCAATCACATCTGCAACACAGTGGTTTGAGAGAACACTGGATGACTCTGCGAACAAGAGACTTTCTGTTCCGGAAGGTTTCCTTGCAATTGATGGTATCCTTGATCTTTGCCTTAACGTAGTAGATGGTCTTGTGGTATATCCAAAGGTTATCGAAAAGAGACTGATGTCAGAACTTCCATTTATGGCTACAGAAAACATCATGATGGATGCGGTTAAGGCTGGCGGAGACAGACAGGAACTTCATGAAAGAATTCGTGAGCTTTCTATGGAAGCTGGAAAGAATGTTAAGGTAGAAGGTAAGGAAAACAACCTTCTGGAACTGATCGCTGCTGATCCTGCATTCAACCTTACAATCGAAGAACTCCAGAAGACTATGGATCCAAGCAAGTATGTTGGTCGTGCACCACGTCAGGTAGAAGTATTCTTACGTGATGTTGTGAATCCGCTGCTGGAAGAGAACAAGGATGTTCTTGGCATGAAAGCAGAGATTAACGTTTAAAGCTTTACAATGGTAAAGTAGTATAGTATAATATCTCTGGCAATTTGCCGAAGTTATTTATTAATGGTATATTTCAGGAAATGATATGTTTCCAGATGGAGGAGAATATGGTACAGGCAGTAGTTGGTGCAAACTGGGGAGATGAAGGAAAAGGCAAGATCACAGATATGCTTGCTGAAAAGGCTGACATTATCGTTCGTTTCCAGGGTGGTGCGAATGCAGGTCACACAATCGTGAATGATTATGGTAAGTTTGCTTTACATACATTACCTTCTGGTGTTTTTTATGATCATACAACAAGTATCATCGGTAATGGTGTAGCACTTAATATCCCGGTATTATTTAATGAAGTAAAGAGTATTGTGGACAGAGGTGTTCCAATGCCAAAGATTCTGGTATCTGACAGAGCACAGATGGTTATGTCATATCACATTTTATTTGACCAGTATGAGGAAGAAAGACTTGGAGGAAAGTCATTTGGATCTACAAAGTCTGGTATTGCTCCTTTCTATTCAGATAAGTATGCAAAGATTGGTTTCCAGGTAAGCGAATTATTTGATGAAGAATTATTAAAGGAAAAAGTAGAACGTGTTTGTGAACAGAAGAATGTTATCTTAGAACATCTTTATCATAAGCCAGCAATCAAGCCGGAAGAACTTCTTGATGAATTACATACATACAAAGAGATGGTAGAACCATTCGTGTGTGATACATCAGCATATCTTTGGAATGCACTGAAAGAAGATAAGACTATTCTTCTGGAAGGACAGCTTGGAACCTTAAAAGATCCGGATCACGGTATCTATCCTATGGTAACTTCTTCTTCTACACTTGCAGCATATGGTGCAATCGGTGCAGGTCTTCCACCATATGAGATCAAGAAGATCGTAACAGTTGTAAAGGCATATTCAAGTGCAGTAGGTGCTGGCGCATTCGTTAGCGAGATCTTTGGTGAAGAAGCAGATGAGCTTCGCCGCAGAGGTGGAGATGGCGGAGAATACGGTGCAACAACAGGACGTCCAAGACGTATGGGATGGTTCGACTGCGTTGCTTCTAAGTATGGATGCCGTATGCAGGGTACAACAGATGTAGCATTCACAGTACTTGACGTACTTGGCTACCTTGATGAGATTCCTGTATGTGTTGGTTATGAAATCGATGGTGAAGTTACAACAGACTTCCCTACAACTGCTAAGCTTGAGAAGGCTAAACCTGTATTAAAGGTTCTCCCAGGCTGGAAGATAGATATCCGTGGAATCAAGAAGTATGAAGATCTTCCGGAAAACTGCCGTAAGTATGTAGAATTCGTAGAAGAACAGATCGGTTTCCCGATCACTATGGTATCTAACGGACCAGGAAGAAAAGACATTATCTACAGATAATCAATCGAATATAAAGAATAAGAAAAAGGATCAGGCGTTTACGCCTGATCCTTTTGACTTGCGTGCCATTGGGGACGGTTCCTTAAGGGTTCATCTTATTCACTTGGAAGTAATTCTATAAACTGTCGTATACATGGAATCGTCGTCTTGGCTTCTGGTATTACAACGAAACTCTGGATCAGTGGTACATCAAAATCAAGATGTGGAATCGCAATCAGAGAACCGTCATCCAGATGCGACTGCACCAGCTTACGTGGAAGGAAGGAGTATCCCAATCCCTTCAGCAGGTAATGCAAGAGATGAGTCAGCTTATCGATCTCAAATGAGAAGGAGTAGTTCTTCGGGAACATATCCTTTATCAGCGTGGCGTTATCCTGAACCATAAAATCACAGTAGAGATAATTGATGTCAGTAAGCTCTGTCTGCTTGATTCCGCCAAGATACTGGGTATTCGAAGGGGCTGTTACAAGAATCAGCTCATCAGATAAGAATGGGCTGCATTCAAAGCCGGACTTTTTCAGTGGAATATAGGAAAATGCAATATCTACGGTACCATCCTGAAGCATACGCAATAATGGACCTGAGTGGTCGACAGTTACCTTCACAGAAATATCGGTATAGGTCTGAATATATTCGGTAATACTTTCGATAAGATCACAGTCATATACTGTGTTGATAGTTCCGATACGAAGGGTATCTGAGTAGGTATGAAGCATACTGAGTTCTTCAATTGCAGATGCCTCCAGAGCAACGATACGCTTAGCATAAGTAAGGAAATGCATTCCTTCTTCTGTGAGTTCTACATTCTTACGATTTCGAATAAACAGCTTCTTTCCAAGTTCTTTTTCCAGTTCCATGATACGGTTGGTAACAGTAGACTGTACAATGTAGTAACGATCAGCTGTCTGAGTGAAATTTTTCAACTCAGACAGTGTAATAAATGTTTTTAAATTCTCAATATTCATATAAGACCTCTAATCGATAAACACGATAAGTGTTTTAATAAAATTCATTATACAAATTTTATAACTATCCATATAATAAGTCAATAGAGAGTTTATAATGAGGAGGATTATGTGTTTATGAATAAGGTTTATGCGAAAGTGTCAGAAAACCTTAATTTCTGGGAGAACGTGGATCCGTGTGAACTTGCAAAGACATATGGAACACCGCTTTATGTAACGAATGAAAGGATTTTAAGACAGCGTTGCCGTGATCTTAAGAATCTGGTGACGTATCCGAATTTCGTTGTTGACTATTCTGCGAAGGCGAACTGCGGACTTGCATTTCTTCAGGTTGTTCGGTCAGAAGGACTGGAAGTGGATGCGATGTCACCGGGTGAGATATATGTGGAGAAGCAGGCAGGTTTTGAACCGAAACAGATCTTCTATATTTGCAATAATGTATCGGAAGAGGAGATGCAGTATGCAATTGATGAAGGTGTTGTGATCAGCGTAGATTCTGTAAGTCAGCTGGAAACCTACGGGAAACTGAATCCGGGTGGAGAGATTGCGATTCGGTTTAACCCGGGAGTAGGTGCAGGACATCATGAGAAGGTAGTTACAGCAGGTAAAAAGACAAAGTTTGGAATCGAGCCTAAGTTTATTCCTGAGGTTAAGGAGATCCTTAAGAAATATGACTTAAAGCTGATCGGCATCAATCAGCATATCGGTTCACTCTTTATGACAGGCGAAGCCTTCGTTGCAAGTATTGCACAGCTTTTTGAGATAGCAAAACAGTTCAAGGGACTTCACTTTGTAGATATGGGCGGTGGCTTTGGTATTCCTTATAAGAAGGAGTTTGATGAGGCACCACTTGACTTAAAAGAACTTGGTCAGCAGATCAACAAGGCACTTTATCAGTTCGCTGAAGAATATGGCGAGCAGATCACACTTCGTATCGAGCCGGGACGTTATATTTCAGCAGAAAGTAATGTGATCCTGTCTACAGTACATTCAATCAAGACGAATCATGATAAGAAGTTTGTAGGATGTGATTGTGGTTTTAATGTATTACAGAGACCGATCATGTATGATTCCTACCATGGCGTAGAGGTTTATCGTGAAAGCGATATCCCATCAGAGAAGAATGAAGTTGTAACCATCGTTGGTAATATCTGTGAAAGCGGTGATATTCTTGCGAAGGAACGTGAACTTCCTGAGATCTTTAAGGGAGATATCCTTGGTGTGCTGGATGCAGGTTCTTATGGCTTCTCAATGGCATCTAATTACAACAACAGACTTCGTCCTGCTGAGGTAATGATCCGTGAGAATGGAGAAGTAGTACTTACAAGAGAAAGAGAAGTACTCGAAGACCTGATGAGACATCAGATTGGAATAGAGTAGAAAGATTCGAATAGAGTAAAAGAAAAAGCTGTCAGATGACAGCTTTATTCTTTATATTTAATAACAATAATGTGGTGCGTAGCCAGGACCTTCTGCATAAGAATTACCACAATATGGACAGACAACATAATTCACTTCTCCATCATAGTAGTAATCGTTATTATCATAGTCGTTGCTGGTATCATTGTACCCAGCCTCTGCCTGCACATGATAATAATAAGAACCGTCAGCAGTTGTAAACCACTGATAACAATACGGGCACTGAGCTGTATCTTCCTGATTGGAATCGGAATTCTGATTATAATTTGGATTCTGGGAAGGAGTTGTATCGGTATAACCATTCGTATTGGTATTGACATTACCATTACCATTGCCATTACCCTGGCTTGCCATATACTCAGCCCAACTCTGTTCCTGCGCTACGTGACTGGCATAGACACCATTCGCAATCGGATATTCATTACCACAGTATGGACAAGCATCTGTAGCACCATTCGCATTCTGCTGCTGTGCAGAAGTAGTAGGCTGAGAATTACCGTTAGGCGTTGTTCCATTCACAGTAGATGGACGAACGGTAGTCGGCTGAGCGCCGGATGAAGGAATTCTCTGTGAGGAAATTGGTCTTTCAGACTGTTTTTCTGTTTGCTTCTCGGTCTGCTTCTCTGTCTGCTTTTCTGTTTGCTTCTCGGTTTGTTTTTCTGTCTGTTTTTCCGTCTGCTTTTCAGTAACTTTTTCTGTCTCAGATTCTGTCTGTACAGTGTTGGAACCAGGTTCCCTATGACATCCAGTTGTACCAAAAACCAACAGAACACTGGCGAGAAGAACTAATAATTTTCTGGACTTCATAAAATGATCACCTCATTTCGTGACTGATTTGATTCTTTATTCTATCACCTTGCTATTTGCAGGTCAAGATAATTGATTCATGAAATTGACATTATAAGTGAATATGATAAGATAATGATAAGATAAAATTATGATAAGAAAATAGAGAGTGAACTAGTGAATTGATATGAGAAGAGAAATTCCGATTGAAGATTTACAGAGATTATATACATCCAATGATATGGTAAAGGCAGATTGCAGAGGCTGTCAGGGATGTTCTGATTGCTGCAGTGGCATGGGAGAATCAGTTGTTCTTGATCCACTGGACTGTACCTGGCTGGAGAGGGGACTTGGAGTGGATTTTCGAGGTCTTCTGACAAAGGCAGTAGAACTGAATGTGACAGAGAATCTGATCCTTCCGAATCTTAAGATGAATGGGAAAGAAGAGAAGTGTTTTTATCTGAATCAGGAGGGAAGATGCAGTGTGCATAGCTTTCGCCCGGGAATCTGTAGATTATTTCCGCTTGGCAGACTGTATGAAGATGGAAGATTTTCCTATATTCTGCAGAGTCACGAATGTCCGATGGAGAATAAGTCAAAAGTTAAGATCAGTAAATGGCTTGGGATTCCGGAACTGAAAAAGTACGAGGCGTATGTCTGCAGCTGGCACTATCTTCTGGAAGAAGCCAGAGACGTGATTGAGAAGAAGCAAGATCCACAGCTTCAGAAAGATCTTTCGACCTATATTCTGGAACAGTTTTATGGAAAACCATTTCCTGATGAACAGGATTTCTACAAAGAGTTTGAAGCACGTTCTGTCCAGCTGGGAAAATTGTTGCAGATATTAAAACGATAAGAAAAAGTATTTGAAATATAATGGAAAATATATTACAATACAAAGGATATAGTTTTATCTCAGTGGGAGTCCAATCTCCCACTGAGATAAACGCTCCGCGAGGATGCGCAGCGATTTTGATTGGAAAATGTCAGCGAAGCTGACCAAAATCGCGCGCCAAGTCTCCGTGAGCGTCGACTTGAATAAAAATGGAATAATAAAGGTGGTATAGACATGGGTTTATTACAGACTTGGAGAGACATTGCGTACTCTCAGCAGACAGATAAAGCAACACTTCAGAAGTTTTGGACAGAGTATTTCTTAACAGAAAAGGGAATTTATGAACAGCTTCTTGCTAATCCTGATGAAGAAGTAAAGGGAACAGTAAAAGAACTGGCTGAAAAGTATCATATTCCTGTTCTTACAATGGTTGGATTCCTTGATGGTATTGACGACAGCCTTAAGGTTAAGAACAATATCGAAGAACTCGAAGAAGATACTGTTGTATCTCTTGCTTTCGATAAGGAAAAGTTATATAAGAACATGGTAGATGCAAAGGCTGACTGGTTATTCGAACTTCCTGCATGGTCAGAGATCTTCACGGAAGAGAAGAGAAAGGTATTATACAGAGAAGCTAAGAAGCAGAACACTATTGTAAAGGGACCTAAGATCGGAAGAAACGATCCATGTCCATGTGGAAGCGGCAAGAAGTACAAGAAGTGCTGTGGTAGATAATATGGCTGAGGTATTACTGTTAGCAGGTATACTCTGCCTGCTGTCATTTGTAATACTGTGCTTGAAAAAGGTGGACTTTTGTATCATCTGGCTTTTGCTGGCTATCCTGTCCGGTGGCTGCGGAGGCTATCTGGTCTATCGACATAAGAACCCGGCTGGTTATCACCTGCCGGGCTTTTTTATAACCGGTTTTACAGTTGTGATGGCGATACTGGCTGTTTCATTTCTGATTGTTCAGCTGCTGATCATAAACGGAATGACACATAAGGTAGAAGAAATACCGGAATATGTAATAGTCCTTGGAGCACAGGTAAAGAAGAGAGTACCAAGTAAGGCATTAAGTCTTCGCCTGAAAAAGGCGGCAGAATTTTTGAAAGAGCATAAAGAGGTGCGTGCGATTCTCTCGGGTGGACAGGGAGATGGAGAAGAGATCAGTGAAGCGGCCTGCATGTATCAGTATTTGCTGGATGCGGGAATTGAAGATGAAAGACTCTATCTGGAAGATATGTCCACAACGACAAAAGAGAATCTCCAGCTGAGCGCAGCCGTTATTAAAAGAAGCAGAAAGCTGCGTAAGATGGAAACCGTGGATGGCAAAGAGTGTTGTGTCGGATTGATTTCCAATAATTTTCATATATACAGAGCTATCAGACTAGCAAAAAAGCTGGGATACAAGGATGTGCACGGGATTCCGGCAGCATCAGACTGGAAGCTTCAGATCCATTATATGGTGAGAGAATATTTTGCAATCATAAAGGCATTCATAAAAAGAGATATCTGATAAAAAGAAAGGAGAGAACAGCATGTTGGAGAAGATGAAAGAATTCGTTAAGAGAACCTGGTCACTGGAAGAAAAGATCCTCCTTCTGGCTGATGTTTTGCTGGTTGGTGTGCTGCTTGGATGGCTTACAAGTCCGTTCAAAGGCGGTTTATTCAGTAATAATATCATAGGTTCACAGAATAGCGAGACATACGAAGAAGAAGTGCTGGATGAAGAAGAAGGAGAATAAGATATGGCTAGATTATTTATCAATCAGGAAGTTAAGAAATCAAAAATCAATAAAGAGATATATGGTAACTTCTCAGAACATCTTGGAAGATGTATCTATGAAGGTATCTATGTAGGAGAGGATTCTCCGATTCCGAATAAGAATGGTATGCGTACAGACGTAGTAGAAGCTTTAAAACAGATCAAGCTTCCTGTACTTCGTTGGCCAGGCGGCTGCTTTGCAGATGAATATCACTGGAAAGACGGCATCGGACCAAAAGAAAACCGTAAAAAGATGATCAACACTCACTGGGGCGGTGTGGTAGAAGATAATAGCTTTGGTACACATGAATTTTTTGAACTCTGTTCTCAGATTGGCTGTGAACCATATGTGAATGGTAACCTTGGAAGCGGTACTGTTCAGGAAATGTCTGAATGGGTTGAATATATCACCTTCCGTGGTGTATCTCCGATGGCAGATCAGCGTACAGCGAATGGACACGAAGAACCATGGGATCTGAAGTATTTTGGCGTAGGTAACGAAAACTGGGGCTGCGGTGGTAACATGACACCGGAGTATTATGCGAATGAGTATAGAAGATATCAGACATACGTAAGAAATTATGACAGTGAAAAGCCAATCTTTAAGATCTGCTGTGGTCCGAATACCAACGATTATGAATGGACAGAAGGCGTTATGAAGACTTGCTTCCGCCATACAGAACCACGATTCCACGGTCATATGGATGGCCTTTCTCTGCATTACTATACTGTTCCGGGACCATGGGAACACAAGGGAAGTGCTACAGATTTTGATGAAGAAGAATGGTATAAGACACTGAATAAGGCACTTTATATCCAGGAACTGGTAGAACGCCATGGTGCAATCATGGACAAGTATGATCCTGAGAAGAAGATTGCCCTTGTAGTTGACGAATGGGGTACTTGGTATGATGTAGAACCTGGTACGAATCCGGGATTCTTATATCAGCAGAATACGATTCGTGATGCACTCGTTGCAGGTATCAGCCTGAATGTATTTAACAAACATTCCGACCGTGTAAGAATGGCTAATATTGCCCAGCTTGTGAACGTGCTTCAGTCAGTACTTCTTACAGATGGAGCAGATATGGTGAAGACACCAACATACCATGTATTTGATATGTATAAGGATCATCAGGAAGGTATGCTTCTGGAAAGTTCTATCGAGACTGAGATGATCGGAAGCGAAGACTGGCAGGTACCGAACCTGACAGAATCTGTATCTATGGCAGCAGATGGAAGTATCCACATTACAGTTACCAACCTTTCAACAACAGAAAGCTATCCAATCGATGCTGTCTTCACAGACTACAAGGTAAGCGAAGTGTGCGCACAGATCGTTACCGGTAAGATGGATGATAAGAATACATTTGAAGCACCGGAAGTTGTTAAAGTTCAGAACTTTGACCAGGTTGCTAAGACAGATAAGGGTGTATCCTTTACAATTCCTGCATGTAGCGTAATGCACATTACAGTGAAGTAATCCATGCAGGAAACTTTACGTGTATGTAAAAAGTGCCTTTTAAGAGAGATAAGCGAAGAGAAGTACTTTGCGGATCTCGAAAGGTACATCAAAGACCTGGACCCGGATGTCCGGGTCGACCAGGAATGCTATGAACAGCGCCTTCAGATCTGCGGCCAGTGTGAAAAGCAGTTAAACGGGATGTGCCGCCTTTGCGGCTGCTACGTAGAACTACGGGCCGCACTGAAAGTGCGAAAATGCCCGGATATACCGGCAAGATGGTAAAAAAGAGCCGCTGGGGATGGTTGAGCCATCATCCCCAGCGGCTCTTTTTTATACTTTTGAACTGTAATTTACACGAACATTGATATCCTGATTATAGTTTCCGAAGTTTTTTCCGAATAAGGTGAGACCACCGACATTCATAGCGGTTTCTTCTACGGAAAAACGGAAAACGATATCATCCTGTGTAGTAATATTAAGCTTACTGCTGGTAACGTCAGATATCTTCGTTCCATCGATGAAAGTTCCGTTCTTATCGATAACCAGCATCTTTAACAGACCGTACTGATTCCAGTTCGGGAACCACCAGTCAGGAGTAAACATTCCATGAACATCGCCAAAGTCACCGGGACTTGTCCAGGTGCCAAGCTTTGTTCCGTTCAGAGAGAATGTGATATCAGACGGCCAGTCGGAATTGGAACCTGGCGCCTCGGAACTGATCTCAAAAGAAAGAGTTAAACGGTCAATCTTCTGATTGGCAGGGAGCATATTCGGAATGCGGTACTCGATAAAGCCTTTGCCGAACCAGATGATATGAGCATCCACATGACCTGGGTGCGCAAAGTAACGAGGATCGTCAACTTCACCGATAAGTTTCTTTACAGTGGAAAGACCACAGGTTGGAAAAATGGAATAGTTGGAATAATTCCCAATCGGGATATCGATGTTGTAGCTGTTTTCATTGAAATTATCATCATTTGTCATGATATCCACCAGAATCTTATCAACATTGACACGACAGAACTTCTGATTGCCATGACCTGCATGATCAGAAAGTGTGGTGATAATACCACTTTCCTCCAGCTTTTTTACGTGGCTGGTTAATGCACCGTTTGTAATACCCAGGCTGCTTGCGAGCTCATTCATACTCATTCCGTTATTCTCTAAAAGTAATTGAATCAGGCGAATACGAAGCTCACTGCCCAGTGCTTTAAAAAGAGGAGCGGCTTGCTCCAGACTCTTAATATATAACATTGTTTAGACTCCAAAGATTAGTTTAGATTTTTCTAAACAAGTATAAGAGAAAAATTGTTTTAACGCAAGAAATATTTTGCTCAATTTAAAAAATATAAAACTGATATGGAATATGATTGAATTTTGCGGACATGTAATATATAATAAAGTAAATTATTTTATATTTATCTAAAAGGAGATTGGTACTATGAGCGAATTGAAATATAACGAACCTTGGATCTTACAGCGTGCAGATCCATATGTTCTCCACCATACAGATGGAAGCTTTTATTTCACTGCTTCTATTCCGGAATATGACAGAATTGTTCTGAGAAAGAGTGATACCCTTGCAGGACTTGCGGATGCAGAAGAAGTGACCATCTGGACAAAACATGAAAAGGGAATTATGAGCAAGCATATCTGGGCACCGGAGCTTCATTATCTTGATGGAAAGTGGTATGTATATTTTTCCGGAAGTGATGTTGATGATATCTGGGCACTTCGTCCGTATATTCTGGAGTGTGAAGGCCAGGATCCTATGAAGGATAAATGGGTAGAAAGAGGAATGATCCAGAGATCAGATGATGATGAGTATTCTTTTGAAGCTTTCTCGCTGGATGCTACAGTTTTTGAGAACAAAGGAAAAAGATATTATGTGTGGGCAGAGAAGGTAAGCGGCGGAAGACAGATCTCGAACCTTTACATTGCAGAGATGGAGACACCGGTAAAGCTTAAAACAGCACAGACTCTTCTGACTGCACCTGACTATGACTGGGAAAGAGTTGGTTTCTGGGTAGATGAAGGACCTGCAGTCATCCATCATGATGGAAAGATCTATCTTACATATTCAGCATCAGAAACAGGAATCTATTACTGCCTTGGTATGCTTTCTATCTCAGAGGATGATGAGATCCTGGATCCAAGAGCCTGGAAAAAGGAGCGTTACCCTGTTCTGAAAACAGATTTTGAGAGAGAAATCTATGGACCTGGACACAATTGTTTTACAACAGATGAAGAAGGTAATCCTATTATGGTCTACCACTCAAGAAAAGAAAAAGAGATTATTGGCGATCCGTTATATAATCCGAACCGCCATGCATGTCTGATGAAGATAAGATTTGACGAGAAGACCGGAGCACCGATCTTTTCATATGAGGACTAATCAGGGAGAGTATACAGGATCTCAAAAAGAATATCCTGAGGATGATCTCCGAAGTTTTTTCCGAACAGAGTACATCCGCCCGGGTGTTCACAGTCCGGATCCACAGAGAAACGGAATTTCCAAGGGCTCTGGATCGAAAGATCCAGGGCCTTTATTGTTACATCGGACAGAAACTCTCCATCCAGAAATGTCCCCTCGGAATTGATCGTCAGTTTCTTGGATATACCATATTGGTTTAACATCGGAAACCACCAGGAAGGATTCAGCTTTCCGGGACGATCTCCGTAGTCACCGGGACTTAGGTAAGAGCCAAGATAAGTACCATTCAGGGAAAAGCGAATATCAGATGGATAATCATTATTATGCTCCGGGGCCTCGGAACTGATCTCAAAGGTGAGAGAAAGACTTAAGATATTGCTTTTCAGAGGAATGAAGTTTGGCAGGGCGTATTCCAGATAACCTGTAGTAAACCATATAATATCTGCCTGTGTCCGTGTAAGCTGTGAAAAGTAACGCGGCTCATCCAGCTGTCCGAGAAAACGGGAAGAAGAAGCCAGGCCGCAAGGAGGGGTAACATGAAAGTCATTGTAACGTCCAACGGGGACAGAGACGCGATAACGGGAAGGCTGATCTTTATTAAAAAAAGACATATCGATCATTATCTGTGATGTCTGCTCCGGTACATAACAGGTTTTATGGGAGACTGCAGTAGAATCCACGACATTGATCAGATCCGCATCCTTGAGAATCTGCATATGTGTTGCCAGAGTACTTGGCGGGATGCTTAATTTTTTTGATATTGCAGAGATACTGATACCGGGTTCCTCTATGATCAGCTGGAAAATCCGGATGCGGATAGGAGAGCTGAAGGCTTTGAAAATTGGAAGGCCGTTGGAAAGGTTTGTGTTCAGCAACATGATATCCTCCTAATAAAAGTCTAAAGAAAATAGTTTAGAAAAAAACGAATACTATATATACAGTAGCATAAAAATGCTGAAAAAGTCAAAGAAAAACAGGGGCTTACTATGCATTATTATAATAAGAAAAAGATTATATAGTTTAGAAAAAACTAAACTAAAATACTTTTTACTAAAAACACTTGACATATTAATGAAAAGACTATACAATGTAACCATGAACCGGCGAACGAACGAATTAAAAGTAGGCAATATGTCTAAAGAATATTACTTTAAGTTTTTTCGAAAGACATCAGCCACCACAACCTTATGCCGGGGAGGTTGAGAAAATAACAGGAGGTTTTTTAGCATGAACAAGAAATTATTTGCACTGCTCGCTACAGGAGCACTTGCAGCTTCTGCATTCGCTATGAACGCTATGGCAGAAGAAGAAATCGCTGAAGCTACAGCGGTTACAACAGTTGGTCCAGAAGATGGAACACATTTTGAGGTATGGTCATTCGTAGATGCTCACAACGAATTCTATGGAAAGATGGTTGAGCTTTGGAATGAACAGAATCCAGACAGACAGTTAAACGTAACATTCTCTACATATCCATATTCAGATATGCACAACAAACTGATGATGTCTCTTCAGGCTGGTGCTGGTGCGCCAGATATCTGTGACGTTGAGATTTCTCAGTTCCCTAACTTCCTTGGCGAAGATTGCCCACTTTACAATGTATCAGAAGAACTTGCACCTTATGAAGCAGATGTAGTTCAGTCCCGTCTTGATGTTTACTCTAGACCAGATGGTACAAGAGTAGGTATTCCTACACATGTAGGTGCTGCTGTTATGTACTGGAACGCAGAGATCTTTGAACAGTATGGTCTTGATTATAAGTCAGTTAAGACTTGGGATGATTATACAGAACTTGGTCGTCAGTTAAAAGAAGCTTCTAATGGTGAAGTTTATCTTACATCTGTTGATACAGGCGGAAATGACTGGATGACAATCTCTATGGCAGAGTATGGCGAAGACTGGAATGGTGATCCGGCAGGCGATTCTGTTAACGTAGAGCTTGATTCTGTTAAGAAGATGATCGCTATGCAGAAGTCTTGGTTAGACGAAGGTATCGCTATGATCTCTACAGACGGACATGTTGACCTTGAAGCTGGTTATGCTAACGTAGCAGCTGGTAAGATCGCTTCTTTCCCTAAGGCAATGTGGTACATGAGCCGTTTCACAAACTATATGCCAGAGATGGAAGGCAAGTACGACCTCGGTCTTATCCCAGTTTGGGAAGAAGGTCAGAAGTGTTCAGTAGGTCTTGGTGGTACAGGTACAGTTGTAACAGGTACATGTGCAGATCCTAGTCTTGCAGCTGAGTTCCTTTGCTGGGCTAAGCTTTCTAGAGAAGGTGAAGACTATATCTGGAGCGTTCTTGGTTTTGACGTATGTAACAAGTCTCTGTGGCATGATCCAGAATTCGCTAACAAAGAAGATAACATTTACAACACATTCTTCCGCTGCTTACCATACGACGTACTTGCAGCTATGGATGATGCAGATGCAATCGGTACAGTTTACACAACTAGAGCATTCCCAACAATTAATGAATATATGACAACTCAGGCTTACAACAGAATCTTTGAAGATGGCGAAGACATCGATGAAGTTCTTGCAGAAGCTCAGGAATATATCGCATTCGAAGTTGGCTGATCTTTTTGAAATGTACAATTTAGAAAAAGTAATCTGAATTACTGGCGAGGCCTGGGAAGTGCTTTCCCGGGCCTCGCTTTTTACAAAAGGAGGGAAGAGCTGTGAATAAGTTTAAAAAGATGTTCTATTCGCAGAAAATAGCGCCATATGTATTCGTTCTTCCGTTTATGCTCAGCCTTCTGGTCTTCTGGGCATACCCGCTGATTTCCGGTATTGTTATGAGTACACAGGAAGTTTCCTTTGGTGGTGCTAAGTTTGTAGGTTTACAGCATTATCAGAAGCTGGCAAAGGATGGATTCTTTGCAACAGCCGTTATGAACAGTGTGGAATACATGTTCCTTACACTTGTTCTTTTGATTCCGATTCCAATGATGCTTGCAGTTTTATCTGAGAGCCGTCTTACAAAGGCTCGTGGTGTATGGAAGATCATCATGTATATTCCTGCACTTACTTCAGTAGTTATCTCCGGTATGTTATTCCGTCTGATGTTCTCGGAAGGTGACAACTCACAGATGAATCAGCTTATGCATCTGCTTGGACAGTCCAGTATCCCGTGGCTGAAGTCGAAGGTAACAGCCTGGACAGCACTTTTGCTTCTCTGTATGTGGAGATGGAGCGGTGTTAATATGCTTTACTTCATTTCCGGTCTGAAAGCGATCGATAGCTCTATTTATGAATCGGCAAGTATTGACGGTGCCAACCCAAGACAAACATTCTGGTATCTGACACTGCCATTATTAAAACCAACTACAGTTTACGTTATTACAATTTCTGTATATGCAGGTCTTGCAATGTTCCTGGAATCCTTCATGTTATGGAATGGTAACTCCTCACCGAAGAATATCGGTTTAACCATTGTAGGTTATCTGTACAAGCGTGGTATTGAAAAGAATGATATGGGTTATGCCTGCGCAGTAGGTGTAGTTCTTATGGTCATTACCATGACGATCAACATCATTCAGCTTACTGCTACAGGTACCTTCCAGTTTGGAAAGAAGAAAGGAGAGTGATCCTAGATGGCAGATAATACAACAAAACAGAGAAAGATGGAAGACAACCATAGAATCGGAACAACTCTGGCTACAGGATTATTCGCCCTGATCAGTGCCCTGATTGCATTCCCTCTTCTTGCCGGTCTTACCGCTTCTTTCAGACCTGCACGTGAGATTTTCCAGAATGGTATGTCATTGAACCTGAAGTTCAAGGAATGGAGTCTTGCAAACTATAAGTATCTGTTTACCATGTTTCTGAATCCGAAGACAACTGATGCAGTAGCAATCTCTGACTCCAAGAAGTACTTTATGTGGTATAAGAACTCTCTTGTACTTACACTTACCACTGTGGTACTTACACTTCTGGTATGCTACTTTATCTCTTATGGTTTATCTATGTATAAGTTCAAGCTTCAGGGATTCTTATTCTTCATGGTTATTGCAACCATGAGTGTACCTTTTGAGATTCTGATGCTTCCGCTGTATCAGGAGATTACAAAGTTGGGTATCATCAATACCAATGCAGGTGTATTCCTGCCGGGTATCTGTGCGGCTTCGACTATCTTCTTCTTTAAGCAGTATATGACCAGTTTGCCAAAAGAACTTCTTGACGCTGCACGTGTAGATGGATGTACGGAGTATGGTATCTCTGTTAAGATCATGATGCCTATCACAAAACCAGCCTTTGCTTCTATGGCGATCCTCTGTGCGATGGGTTCATGGAACAATATGCTCTGGCCAATGCTTGTTTTCCGTGATGCTAGCAAGTTTACACTTCAGATCGGTCTGAATACACTATTATCTCCATACGGCAATAACTATGACCTTCTGATTGCAGGTTCTATGTTTGGTATTATTCCAATCCTTGTTATCTACCTGATCTTCCAGAAGTACCTTGTTGCAGGTATGACATCCGGAGCTGTTAAGGGCTAAGGATTTACATTGACAATTGAATGAAAAGGCTGTACCAACATGTTTTTGGTGCAGCCTTTTATAAAACCAGTTTTTTTAGTTTTTTCTATATTTATTTATATTTTTTTAAAATGGAGGGACATATCATGGCTAAAAATGCGAAAATGGTAGTAGATAAAGCGTTCTCTATCGCTCCAATCGATAAACGAATCTATGGATCTTTTATCGAACATCTTGGAAGAGCAGTCTATGATGGTATCTATCAGCCGGGACACCCACTTTCCAATGCAGATGGGTTCCGTACAGACGTTATTGACCTTGTAAAGGAACTGAATGTACCAATCGTGCGTTATCCGGGTGGGAATTTTGTATCCAATTTCTATTGGGAAGACAGTGTTGGTCCTGTAGAAGAAAGACCGCACAGACTGGAACTTGCATGGAGAAGTCTGGAAAAGAATGAAGTGGGTCTTGGTGAGTTCAGTAAATGGGCAAAAGCTGCTGATTCTGAAGTGATGATGGCCTTAAATCTGGGTACAAGAGGTATCTCAGATGCATTAAATCTCTTAGAATACTGTAACCATCCAGGCGGAACAAAGTATTCAGATCTTCGTATCAAGCATGGGCAGAAGGAACCATATAACTTCAAGACATGGTGTCTTGGCAATGAGATGGATGGTCCATGGCAGCTCGGACATAAGACAGCAGAAGAGTATGGACGTCTTGCAGAAGAGACAGCAAAAGCTATGAAGCTCATTGACCCGACAGTTGAATTCGTTGTATGCGGAAGCTCACATAGAGGAATGCCTACTTATGCACAGTGGGAAGATACAGTTCTTTCTCATACCTATGAGCATGCAAACTATCTTTCTCTTCATACATATTATGGAAACAGAGATAACAACAGCAATGATTTCCTTGCTAAATCTGATGATATGGATTACTTCATCAAAGAGATCATCGCAACCTGCGATTATGTAAAAGCAAAAAAACGCAGCAAAAAGGATATGTATCTTAGCTTTGATGAATGGAATGTATGGTATCATTCGAATGCAGCAGATGATGATATCACTGAAAACCATCCATGGCAGGTTGCACCTCCAATGCTGGAAGATATCTACAATTTTGAAGATGCACTCCTTGTTGGTCTGATGATGATTACACTTCTGAAGCATGCAGATCGTGTAAAGGTAGCTTGTCTTGCACAGCTTATCAACGTTATCGCACCTATCATGACAGATGCGAATGGCGGCGGTGCATGGAAGCAGACAATTTTCTATCCATTCATGCACGCATCCAAGTATGGACGTGGTGTTGCTCTTCAGCCTGTACTTGCTACTCCAAAGCATGCGACAGAGAATCATGATGCGGTAACGGATATTGAAGCAGTTGCTGTATATAATGAAGAAAAAGAAGAAGTTACTATCTTTGCAGTAAACAGAAATCTGGAAGAAGATGTAGTTCTTACTTCTGATGTAAGAAGCTTTGAAGGATATAAGGTTGCAGAACACATTGTTCTGGAATGCGATGATCTGAAGGCTGAGAACTCATTTGCAAATGAGAAGGTAAAACCACAGACAGTGAACCAGTCAACACTGGATAATGGAGAACTCACAAGTATGCTTCACAAAGCATCATGGAATGTAATCCGTCTTACCAGATAACAGATGACAGAGGAATAGATAATGAATAAAAAACGTATATTGCAGACAGCTGCTGTTATGGCAGCGGCTGGTGCAATTGCGTTTGGGACTTATGCAGGCGCGGCTGAAACGATTGGGAATCCATCGACAGGCCGCGTTTGTGTACATGATCCTTCTATATTTAAGACAGAAGATGGTCAGTACTATGTATTTGGGTCCCATACAGCAATTGCAAAATCA
Source organism: Marvinbryantia sp. (assembly GCA_045598185.1). Classification (GTDB taxonomy): domain Bacteria; phylum Bacillota; class Clostridia; order Lachnospirales; family Lachnospiraceae; genus Marvinbryantia. The sequence continues at coordinate 37,989 of JAZLLO010000127.1, read as the reverse complement.
GATGATCTGATCGAATGGAAACAAGTGAACTTTGATTATTCTAAGGGATTAAATGTTCCTTTTTATGGAACACTTACCGATACCTTTGAACAGCCTTTTACCTGGGCTGGATATAATGATGGAGACTGCTTGGGAGGTTATGCAATCTGGGCGCCTGATATTATCTGGAATCCTTATTATGAATGGGACGATGGGACAACAGGTGCATATATGATGTATACCAGTGAGTCTTCGACCTGGAGAAGATCCTGTATCAGCCTTATAGTTTCAAAGGATTTTGAAGGTCCATACACATGGAAGGATACAGTTGTCTATTCTGGTTTTACAATGAAGGAATCCACAGATGGCAATAGCAGCAGAGATACAAAATGGGACAATGATTATCTGGAATTAAAAGAACTGACAGAACTTGGCTCTGAAAATGGCGGATTTGACGAGGTTAGTGACACCTGGTTTATGAATGGTACTGAATGGAACCATAATTATGCACCAAATGCGATCGATCCTACGATCTTCTTTGATCGTACAGGGGAAAAACTCTATATGGTATATGGTTCCTGGTCAGGTGGTATCTATCTTCTTGAGATGGATAAGACGACAGGTAAGCCAATTTATCCGGGTGTAGATAGCGTAGATGAGGCGTCCGGTAATTATGTAGACAGATATTTTGGTACACACCTTGCTGGCGGTAATCACGAATCCGGCGAAGGTCCATACATTGTATATGATCCGGAAACCGATTATTATTATCTGTACGAAACCTACGGCGGACTGGCGGCAGCTGGCGGTTACAATATGCGACTGTTCCGTTCAAAAGAAGTCACAGGACCATACCTGGATGCCAGAGGCGGCAACGCAGCAGAAAGCGGTAATGGGAATAACGCTTATGGTATCAAACTGATGGGCAATTATGCATTTGCAGATCAGGTTGGGAAGCGTGCAGCGGGACATAACTCTGCATTTGTTGATGATGATGGCAATCGATACCTGATCTATCATCAGAGATTTGATATGATCCCTCCGTCAGAAGGTCATGAAGTTCGTGTTCATCAGCAGTTTTTAAATGAAGACAACTGGCCGGTAACTGCGGTTTATGAATACTGTGGTGAAGAGCCTTCGAATGTAGAAGATTCAGCAGTTGTTGGATCCTATGAGTTTATTGACCATGGAACAGATACAACAGGCGATATGATCCCGACTTCCCTTGTTACGCTTACAGAAGATGGCAGTGTGGAAGGAACGATTTCCGGTACCTGGACAAAGACAGATTCTCAGAAAGGTTATGATTATCTTACAATCGTAACAGATGGTGGTGTGACTTATAAAGGATACTTCTATGCACAGCATAAAGAGGATAAAGAACAGACTCCTGCCATGACATTTACAGCTATTGGTGATAATAATGAATGTATCTGGGGCAGCATGGCAGATCTTGAAGATGATGCAACTGTCTTAAAGCTTGCAGCTGCAACACTTAACAATATGATTCCTGGTGTTGTGAATGATGATCTTGACCTTGTCACAGAACTTTTCGGGGCAGAAGTAGTCTGGACTTCTGAGAATGCCGATCTGATGGATGTTGATGGTATCTATCACGCACCGGAAGAACAGGAAAAACTGGTACTCCATGCGACGATCACAAAAGGAGAAGAGCAGGCAGTCTGTGACTTTAAGATGCGTGCCAGACCGGCAGCAGTAGAAGTACTTTCCTATGATTTTGAGAATGAACCGGCTGGTGCTGAGTTTATTGGAACAGCACAGATCGTTTCCGATGAAGAACGAGGCGGCAATGTTCTGAAGATAGAAAATGAACCTGGCGCACAGGGCGTGAATTATCTGAAGCTGCCGGAAGATTTATTTGCAAATATTGGAAAGTTTGGTTATACTGTTTCCATGTGGGTGAAGATTGGAGAAAAAACCTTCGAGCATAGTGCTTTATTCGAAGCAGATGCAAAAGGAAATTATCCAATGACAAGGATTGAAGCTAATCTGATCGCACGTATCAATGCGAATGGATACAGCGATGTTCTGGAAGGAATGTTAAAGACAACGGGAGAACGCTCTGCATGGCAGCATGTAGCTTATACCGTAAGTCCGGAAGGTATTCAGGTTTACTTAAATGGAGTTCTTATCGGCAGAGAAGAAAAGGATATCTCAGAATGCTTTAAGAAGAAAGCAGGAGGCATCTATGATGCTGTAGATGTGGCAATCGGAAGTGGTCATATCTGGGGAGATGAAGACTGCCAGGAACTTCTTGTTGATGATGTACGTATCTATAATGGCGTGATTTCTACAGGAATTGCACGCGAGATTGCATCAAAGTAAATACAAAATAAGCATTGACATATAATATCCGCAGTGGTATTATATTCGAGTATGAACGAAATTGAAGCAGAGTGTCCGCTCTCACCACAGCACGAGCAAGTGACTGTTGGTAAATATGTTTTCAGAAGATCTTACAGATTTGATGATGATATTGCGCGCGCGGATGGTTATGCTGTCCGCGCTTTTTATATCAGCGTGGCAGACCTGCGAGAACAGATTTACATATTGTATGGAGGTGTACGACAATTAGCGATTTAATGATTAACGAACAGATCAGAGACAAAGAAGTGCGTCTGATCGGAGAACATGGAGAACAGCTGGGTATCATGTCAGCAAAGGACGCGTTAAAGATTGCGAAGGATGCTGAACTTGATCTTGTAAAGGTAGCACCAACTGCTAAGCCACCAGTGTGCAAGGTTATCGACTATGGTAAGTACCGTTATGAGATGCTCCGTAAGGAGAAAGATGCAAAGAAAAAGCAGAAAACCATTGAAGTTAAAGAAGTTCGTTTGTCTCCTAACATTGATGTGAACGACTTGAATACGAAGATTTCAGCAGCCAGAAAGTTCCTTGAAAAAGGCAACAAGGTTAAAGTTACACTTCGTTTCCGTGGTCGTGAGATGGCTCACATGCAGGCAAGCAAACATATTTTGGACGACTTTGCCAAGGAACTTGAAGATTGCGCAACAATCGATAAAGCTCCGAAGGTAGAAGGAAGAAGCATGACAATGTTTTTAACTGAAAAACGTCAGTAATTGATGATTCGGTTAATTACCATTCATATTAAGGAGGAATTAAAAATGCCAAAGATTAAGACAAGCAGAGCAGCTGCAAAACGTTTCAAAAAAACAGGTACAGGTTTATTAAAGAGAAACAAAGCTTACAAGAGCCATATCTTAACAAAGAAATCTACTAAGAGAAAAAGAAATCTTAGAAAATCTACTCTTATGGACGCAACAAACGTTAGGAGCATGAAGTAGATTTTACCATATTTATAGGATATACCTAGAAGGAGGAATTAAGAAATGGCAAGAATTAAAGGTGGAATTAACTCTAAAAAACACCATAACAGAGTATTAAAACTCGCTATGGGCTACAGAGGAGCTCGTTCAAAACAGTATAAAGTAGCAAAACAGTCTGTAATGCGTGCACTTACAAGCGCATATGCAGGAAGAAAGCAGAAGAAACGTCAGTTCAGACAGCTCTGGATCGCTCGTATCAACGCTGCAGCAAGAATCAACGGTCTTTCATACAGCAAGTTCATGTATGGTCTTAAGGTTGCTGGTGTAGAACTTAATAGAAAAGTTCTTGCAGATATGGCTGTTAATGATGCAGAAGGATTTGCAACACTTGCAGAACTTGCAAAGAGCAAACTTGCTTAATATTGCAGGATAAGAAGAATTACTAGAAAGTCCCCGGAGGAATCCGGGGGCTTTTTTGAGGGATGGGTTATGGAGCAGAGATGGATCAAAGGAATCTGGTTCGAAAGTAATCTGGATAGAATCACTGGTAATGCAAGCAGCGAGATTCAGGTTACATTGGATAGGACACTTACAGCATCTGAAAGACAATGCTGTCTTTGGGCGAGAATAGAAGATCGCTCGGGCAACGAAGTGGATGCAATCTTTCCGCTTCCGGTTGAAGAAGAATTAAGCTTTTGCATGAGTGTATCAGATCCGGTTTTGTGGAATGCAGAAAATGCATATTGTTACCGGATCGTGCTTGAGATCAGGGACGAACAGGGTGAAGTTCTGGAATCAGCAGAATGCTATACTGCATATTATAAATGGGAAGTATTGTCCGGGGATAATTGCCTGAATGGCAGAAAAGTACAGTTCCGGAAGCGCAGGTTACCGGAAGAATGTCAGACAGAGGAGGAGATTACATACTTCCTGCAGAAGATGAAGCGGGAATATTGCAATACTCTCTTTGTTGACAGTGAGCAGAACAGTGCATTTCTGAAACAAAGATGTATAGAATATGGCATTTATCTGATCGCACCTGGAGAACATTTGGAATGTGGAAGAATCTATGCAGAACTGGAACAAAATCCACAAGGAGATTTCTACAATACCAATCCGGACTTCCTGATTCAGGTCATAAAGGATGGCGCATTGATCGAAAATCGATCCACATTTATAAATGCCTCAGAGTATCAGCTGATCTTTGAAGTGAAAGAGGAAGAGCAGACCATCCAGAGAGGAAGACTTCACGTAGATATACCTGCCGGTGAAAGCAGATATGTCAGCATTCCGTATATGGATCTTCATAAAGCGGGACAATTCCTTTACCGCGTATCCCTCTGCCTGGAAAAAGGGAATCTCTGGGAAGAAGAAGGATACACGATTGCAGTTGGAGAAAAAAGGATAGCGAATTTATTTTTATAAAACATGAGCCACTGGGCGGTTTGAACTGCTGGGTGAGCCGCCGTCCCTAGTGGCTCACCCAGCAGCTCAAACCGCCCAGTGGCTCTCGGTTACTAGAGTATGTATTAATCATCTCTGAATAATTGACTTTTGCTCTTAAAATGTATAATATACAAATGTATTGTTTGAGTAAGTTGCTAGATCAATTATTACATTGATTCTGGTAATCATACTTGGACCGATCATCAAACTACAGTCACCAGGATCGATCTTTTTTAAACAGGTCAGAGTTGGTAAAAATGGTAAGAAGTTTCGGATGTATAAGTTCCGCAGTATGTATATGGATGCTGAGAAGCGGAAAGCTGAACTTATGGCACAGGATCGTGTATCAGATGGCATGATGTTCAAGTTGGAGGAGGATCCGAGAATCATCGGTTCAAAAGTTCTGTCAGATGGTACTTATAAAAAAGAAATTGGCAATATCATCAGGGATTATAGCCTGGATGAATTCCCACAGTTCTTCAATGTATTAAAAGGTGATATGAGTCTTGTAGGAACAAGACCGCCAACACTGGATGAATGGGAGAAATATGACCTTCATCATCAAACCAGACTTGCGATAAAGCCGGGAATTACCGGTAAATGGCAAATAAGTGGAAGAAGTAATATCATAGACTTTGAGGATGTGGTGAAACTAGATAATGAATATATAGACAATTGGAGCATCAGACAGAATAGAAAGATATTGCTGCATACAATTAAAGTGGTAGTAAGAAAAGAAGGGTCGATGTGAAATTGAGCCCCTCTTTTTTTGCTGAAATATAATAGGTATAGTTTTTTAATAAGGATATTAAAGTCTGATCTAACTTTGCTGGAGAGAAAATGAATATTTTATATACGTGCGACAATAATTATATATGGTTAATGGGAATATCAGTTATTTCACTTTTTGAAAACAATAAGTTAATGAAGAATTTGATGGTATATTTGTTAGGTGAAAATATTAGTGAAGATAATAAACAAATACTACGAAAAATTTCTAAAAAGTATGAAAGAGAAATCATTATTATTGATGTACCTAAAATCGATATCCCGGAAACTTTAGTTACTACAAGATGGCCATTAAGTGCTTTCACAAGATTATATGCCGGTCAATTATTACCAGTAGAGGTGAAAAAAGTTCTCTACTTAGATTGTGACACTATTATTGTCAATAGTATAGCAGAACTAGAAGGTTTTGATATCTCAAAGGCTATTGTTTATGGTGTTAAGGATTGCATAAGTAAATCATACAAGAAGAATATTGGATTAGAAGCTAATGATTTATATGTTAATGCCGGAGTATTACTTTTAAATTTAGAAAAACTTAGAAAAGTCAATATCAAAGAAACTATAAATAATTTTATGAATAAATATGAGTACCTGATAAATTACGCCGATCAAGATATATTAAATGGTATTTTTTCAGATGAAATTGGAATACTTGATCCTAAATTTGATGTGATGACAATTGATGTTGTTTATACACATAATGAAATTATGTCTTTGCGTAAGCCTTCTAATTTTTATTCGGAGTCAGAACTGAGAAAAGCAGTAAGTAGTCCTGTTATTATTCATTATACTACTAATATGAAAGTCGTAAGACCGTGGTATAGTAACGCAAACCATCCGCTTACGACTGAATTTAGAAAATATTTGCAAATAAGTCCATGGAAAGACAAGAAGCTGAATGTGATGAGTTTTACGGCAAAGGAAGCTAAGATTATTGGACTGATAATGAAACTTCCTGATTTTATAGCACATTATATTCTCGGGCTGATTCATTCCGATATTAAACCATTTGTGATTCGGTTCATGGCAAACAGGAGAAAGTAACAGTATGAAAGTATCGGTAATAATACCAGTATATAATGTCGAAAAGTACTTACAGATATGTGTGAATAGTGTAATACGGCAAACTTATAAAAATATTGAGATTATACTTGTTGATGATGGATCAAAGGATAATTCCGGAAAACTTTGTGACGAATGGAGTAAAAAAGATAGTAGGATTAAGGTTTTGCACAAGTTAAACGGTGGGCTGTCTTCTGCAAGAAATTCTGGTAATAGTATTGCTACTGGTGATTATATTCTATATCTTGATAGTGATGATTATCTTTCACATGATTGTATTAGCAAAGCTGTAATAATGTGCGAAAAGACTGGAGCAGATATTGCAATTATGCAGATGATGTATATTTCCGAAGATACAAATGAGGAAATAAAATCGCAGGAAAAAGAGTATGTAAAATTGTTGACGACAGAAGAAGCAATTGAAGCTTCATTATACCAAAGATTATATAGTTGCTGTGCTCCGGCAAAACTTTATAAGAAGAAAATAATTGAAGGGATTGAATTCCCTGAAGGACGCTTGTCTGAAGATCTGGCAACCTGTCACTTGTTTATAGATAAAGCAACAAAAGTAGTATATACAAATGCTGTTGGATATTATTATAGGCAGCATGGTGGCAGTATTATGCATGTGTTCAATTCAAGACGTATGGATGCGCTTGAATGGGCACGAGGTATAGAAACGTTTTGTAAAAATAAGTATCCTAATATATTAAGCGCAGCAATATGCAGAACATTCAATGTGGCAATTCATCTGATTTTAGATTTACCAGATAGTGGAGAGGTTCATGATATGTATTATCCGCGTCTGTGGGATGAAATTAAAAGAACTCGAATTCCTGTGTTATTATGCAAGAGAGTTAGGATTAGAGAAAAAGCTGCTGCTATTCTTTCGTTTGGTGGAGAGCGATTATTAAAAATGATTTGGAGTAGTAGATTTGCTGTAAAACAAGAGGAAAAATAGGAGATAACATGCCAGAAATAACCGTTATTGTACCGGCATACAATGTGGAAAACTATATTGAAAAGAGTATGAACTGCTTGATAAAGCAGAGCTTTCAAGATTTTGAAGTAATAATTATTGATGATGGTTCATCCGATAAAACAGGTGCTATATGTGATAAAATTTCGGAAAAAGATCCTAGGTTTAAGGTTTATCATAAAAATAATGAAGGTGTATCAGCTGCTCGAAATGACGGATTAAATCATGCAAAAGGTAATTATATTACATTTATTGACAGTGATGATTGGGTCACTGAAGATTATCTGGAATATCTTTTTGAGTTGATCAAACTTGATGAGAGAGCTGAAATCTCAATGACTGTTGGAAAAGCAGTAAACGAGAATGAAGAGCCTGTTAATATTGCAGAGACCAAAAGAGAGGTTTTGCAAACTTCGGATGCGGTAAAGCGTATGCTTGTGAGAGATTACTATAGACATGCAAACTGGGGGAAACTCTATAAAAAGAATGTTTGGCATAATGTGCGTTTCTCTAAAGATGTAATTTACGATGACTATGATACAACATATCGTGCATTTGCTAATTCAACACTTGTGATATGTGGAAATGCTGTTAAATATTCATATGTACAGAGAAATGGTTCTTTAATGCATGCATGTTGTTCGAATAAGACATTATCCGTTTTAGATGTTGCAGATAATATTACTGATTTTATGATAAAAATCTGGCCTGAAAATGCTATATACGCTAAAGATTTGATGATTGCCACATATTTGAAAAATATGCAGGCAATTTTGAATAGTGGAATGGATAGATTTCCAGTGCATCAGAAGAGGATTATTACTACTGTTAGAAAAAATGCAAAAGAGTTGTTATTGGCAAAAGAAACTCCTAAAAATGATAAAATTAAAATAATAGCCATTTTACTTAGTAAAAGGATTTTCATTACTCTATACAATTGGCGAGATGGCGACGTCAAGGTTGAGAATTAGAAGGACGTAGTGCTATGAAAGTTGATATTATTACACTGCATTACATTAATCATTATGGGTCACTGCTTCAAACATATGCGACATGTAAAGCATTTGAAAGGATGGGGGTTGAGGCAGAGGTCATTGATTACATCAGACCAAATGCTGATGAGAAATTGCAGATGCAGGCAGCTCTTGCTGCAAAGAATTATAAACGTAGATCAATAAAAGGTGTATTATTTGAATTATTAAAGAGAATAGAGAATAAAAAACGAAAAGATTTCAGTGATCGTTTCATAAATAAGTATGTAACCATGACTCGTAGGTATAAGAATTATGATGATCTAAAAAATAATCCCCCTATAGCAGATATATACTGTACTGGTAGTGATCAAACATGGAATAGCGACTACAATGGTGGTCTGCTTCCGGCGTATTTTCTAGATTTTGCCCCTGAAGGGAAAAAGAGAATTGGCTATTCTGTAAGTATTGGTATGCCTGAATTTCCGGAGGCTGAATATGAGCAGACCAAATCTTATATTCATAAGTACAATGCTATTTCTGTCAGAGAAAACTCAGCATTAAAACTAATTCAAGAAATGGGATATAGAAATGTTACTCATATCCTAGATCCAACATTAGTACTAGATAAAGAGGATTGGGAGCCTTTGATTTCGAGCAGACTGATTAAAGATAAATATATTTTGATTTATAAACTTAATACGATCCCTGAAATTGAACAGTTTGCGGAAAGACTTGCCAAACAGACTGGTTATCGTATAGTAAGAATGAGTTACTATCTTAATCATTTCAAGTATAAAGGGAAAATGATCTACAGCCCAGAAGTTGAGGAATTTTTATCTTTGATTAGTAATGCAGAGTATGTTATAACAGATTCATTTCATTGTCTTGCTTTCTCAATTAATTTTGAGAAAGAATTTTTTGCCTTTTATCCTGGACAGTATAGTTCAAGATTGAGAAGCCTTATTGAATTAATTGATACAAAGGATAGGGTGGTAATTAATCTCGATAATATGATTAATTTGAATGAAAAAATAAATTATGTAGAAGTAAAAAAGATAATTGATAAAGAACGCCAGAAGGCTATTGGTTTTTTAGAGCAATGCATTAATTGATTAGAAGAGCATTGTCTTATTTATAATATGGAGACATATATATGAATCAAAGAGTACTGTATGAAGATAAAAAGAATTGTAGCGGTTGCGGAGCGTGTTTGAATGTATGTCCAAAACAAGCTATAAGTATGGTTGAAGATGAATATGGGTTTAAATATCCCCAATTAGATACGGATTTGTGTGTTAATTGTGGATTGTGTAGTAAAGTATGTGATTTCCAAAATCATGTCGTTGAATTATCTGATCCTTTGAAAGTATATGCCGCATCTGCGTTAGATAATAATTTACTTAAGAATTCTACTTCTGGGGGAATATTTGCTTTACTGGCAAGACAAGTACTGGAAATGGGTGGTGTAATATATGGTGCTGCCTACGTTGATGATTGTGACTGTATTTCTGTAAAACATATTAGAGTTGATAATATTTCAGATTTGTATAGACTACAGGGATCTAAATATGTTCAAAGTGATATTGGAAGAATATATTCTTCTGTAAAAGCTGATCTTAACAATAATAAAACAGTATTGTTTACTGGAACACCTTGCCAGATTGCAGGACTAAGAGGATTTCTTTTAATAGATTACAATAATTTATTTTTGATTGATATTGTATGCCACGGTGTTCCTAGTGTTAACATGTTTAAATCCATGATTCATTATTATGAGTCAAAATTAAAAGGGCATATAGTAAACTTTGCATTCAGAGAAAAAAGACGTGGATGGTCGGATTTTTTTGCACGCATAGATGTAGAGAGAAATAATAAGATTTCATCTAAATATTATTATTGTAAAAATATGGCGTATTATCAGTATTTTCTAAATTCAGATATATACAGAGAAAATTGCTATGAATGTAAGTACGCTTGTAAGAAGCGTGTAGGTGATATTACATTAGGTGATTATTGGGGCATAGAACAATCTCACGTTGACTTACTAAAAGATAGAAAATGGGAAAAATGTTTGAAACAGGGAATTTCTTGTGTGTTAATCAATTCATTAAAAGGACAAGTTTTGATAGATGGTATAAGAGAGTCTACATTATTGGAGGAGTCTAGTTTTGATGCTGCATCGCGGGGGAATGGTCAGTTACGAGAAAGTTCTCCAAAATCAAAAATTCATGATGAACTACTTTCACGTTGGTTTGCAACTGATTACCGAAATATACAAAATGAATATAGACGCAAAATGGGACTATATTATTATTATATAAAACTTAGGAAAACAATTGCTCCTGTAATAAAAAGCATTCTTTATCGGAGACATTAAAATGACTATTTATTATGTTACAATTATAATCATAGCACTATGGGCTGGTAAACTAAAAAATGCAAATTATTCATACGAAAGACAAAAGAAATTTATTTGTTTTGCTTTTGGATTATTGATACTGCTAGCTGCATTAAGAAGTCCATCCGTTGGTCGAGATTTGTCGTACCATTATGCCCAGAACTATCAACGTATTGCTTCATCAAGTTGGAATCAACTTCCTGCTTTTTCGGTATTTACAGGATATGAGATTGGTTTTGTTGTATTATGCAAGTTATTATCCTATGTTTCAAATAATGTACAGTGGTTTATCGCTGTTATTAGTATTTTTATATATTTTGTGACTGCAAGGTTTATTCTCAAATACTCGGAAAATGTTGTATTAAGTACATTTATTATGATTTTTAGTTGTACATATTACATGTATATGAATGTCTTAAGACAAGCATTGGCGGTATCAATTATATTGTTGGGATATGATTTATTACAAAATCAAAGTACTAAACGATATATGAGATATATGTATTTTTTAATTCACATAGCTATTGCAACATCGATTCATCAATCAGCGATTATATGTCTGGTTTTCCTTTTGATAGATACATTACGTTTTGAAAGAAAACATATAGTTATTGCTATGTTGGTTGTATCTGGTTTTTATTTTCTATATGATAAATTATATTCTGCAACTCTTTTATTTGTTGGAAACAGTGATAGATATGCAGCGCACATAAAGTCAGTCGAAGGTGTTGGCGGCATAGATCGAATTGCAATTATAAATATTTCACTAACTTTTGGAGCTTTTATTTTAGGATATTTTTTCTTGGTTTTTAACAAGAGAAGATCTATAAAGACCACTGAAGATAATGACTACAGTATAGAAATAGAACATGAAATTAGTGTTTGGTTATATACAAGTCTTTTTGCAGGTACATTTAGATTATTGGCTACACGAATGAATATTTTAAATAGAGCTACCTATTATTTTTTACCTTTTGTATTTGTATTATATCCAACAGCGATTAATAGAAGTGGTAGGTATCGTAAAATTATAAAGTATGGTGTATATAGTGCATACTTCCTTTATTTTTATATTATGACAACAAGGTTGGCAAGCGAATATTATGGTACTGTACCATATATATTCTTCTGGCAGAAAATTTGAGGTAACAAAATTTATGATAAGAGTTTTACAAGATTTATCTGCTCTGGACGGCGGTGGAGTAGCGAAATTATTATATGATTATTACCGTTTTATGGATCATGTTTTAGTACAGTTTGATTTCATGATTTATAATTTCTATGATGAAGGAATTTATGAAAAACCATTAAAAGAAATGGGATGTACCATATACAAATTGCCTGCTTATTCCCAGAATCCCGAAGCATGTTCCGAGATGCAAGAAAAAATCATTTCTGAAGGCCATTATGATGTATTGCATACTCATTTTGGTATTGGTGGTTTTCGTATATTAAAAATTGCTAAAAAATATGGTATCCAAAAGAGAATTGTTCACTCTCATATTGCTTATGAACCCTATGGACTCAAAACAAGAATTGCAAACATTATAAAACGTGCATTAAATAAGTATTATGCTACTGATTTGTTTGCATGTGGTAGGGATGCAGCGGCTTTTATGTGGGGGAAGCGGGCTTTAGATAAAGGCAAAGTTCGTATTATGAAGAATGCAATAGACACGCATCTTTTCACATTTAATGCCAATTTTAGAATACAGAAACGGAAAGAATTAGGAATTGAAGATAAACTGGCTATAGGAATTGTTGGAAGACTTACAGCACAAAAGAACTATCCTTTCTTATTCAAAGTGTATCAAGAAGTGCTGGAATTAAGAAATGATGTTGTACTTGTGGTTATTGGTCGTGGCTTAGAAGAAGATAAAATAAAAGATTATGCTAAATCAATGGGAATATATGACAAAATCATGTTTTTAGGAATACGAGATGATGTTCCTCAATTGTTGAATGCGTTAGATATTTTTGTTTTACCATCTTTATATGAAGGATTACCGGTAGTATTAGTTGAAGCACAGGCAAATGGTTTGCCAGCAATAGTAGCAGATACTATTACTGATGAGATGGATATAACTGAGTTGATTCATTATTTACCGATAAATGGAACACAAAAGAAATGGGCAGAAATGATTTGTTCCTATGAATGTAATAATTCTGATAGAGAGAAATATGCAAAACAAGTTGCAGATTCTGGCTATGATATTCGAAATGCATGTCTTGAAATGAGTAATTTTTATAGCTGAGGTGATGTTCATAATGCCATCTATCAAAAAAGTGTTGCGAAGAAACAGGCTCATAAATGATTTGATGAATGAGTTAAGTATAATTAAAATATGGAAAAGGAATTATTCTTATCGTCCGATAATTAAGAAATGGGCAGCAGAAGCTGAAGTACTACTTAGTGAGAGAAGTAAAAATAAGGATTGCGTTTTTTTTGTAGGTATTCCTACACACATGAATATGGGAGATCAAGCTCAAAAGTTCTGTATAGAGAAATGGATTAAAGAAAACTATCCTCAACATCAGGTTATAATGATTCCAACATGGCCCTTTTATGATTCGGGTTTCAGAGCCAAGTTAAAAGATTGTGTAAAACCATATGACATCTTTGTGATTCAGAGCGGATATTGTACTACTAGTTCTCATATTGACCACTATATGCATCGTTATATTGTTGAATCCTATGATAATCCGGTATTAATTATGCCACAGACAATAATGTATAATCGCAAAACGGATCCTCCCAAAACTGCACGAATTTACGCAAAACATAAAAAATTATTATTATTGACAAGAGATAATAAATCATATCATGATGCTAAGATATATTTTAGACATACTGAAATACTTAATTATCCCGATATCGTGACATCATTGATTGGAGATTCAGAATTTCAAACGAATGCCAAACGTGATGGTATTTTAATCTGCGTTCGTGATGATGATGAAAAGAAATATTCGAATGCTCAGATATCTGAGATAGCAAAATACTTTAACGGAAAAGGGATTTATTGTGATGTTTCTGACACCAATAGTAATTTGTCTCTTAGTGATTTAAACCAAAGATTTGAATCTGAATTGAATAAGTTGATTTGTTATTTTGGAAGCCATCAAGTAGTCATTACTGATAGGTATCATGGAACTATCTTCTCTATGATTTCCAATACGCCTGTTATTGTCTTAGCAACATTAGATCATAAAGTTAAAACAGGAACAGAATGGTTTAAAAATATTTATGATGATGCATTCTATAATGCAGATTCAATAGATGAGGCAATTAGTTTAGCTGAAAAAGTATTGGGTGAAAGAAAAGAGATAAGAAATTCTTCTTATTTCAAGGACGAGTATTATGAAAAATTAAAAGATCGATTCGAAAGGATTGCCAAATAATAATGGGTAAAATACAAAGTGCTTATCATTATTTTATAGATAGATTATACGAATTTCGTATATGTGCGAAAGAATTTTTCGTTGAGAGCAAACTGGATAAAAGCGCCTATGAAGCGCACTTTAAAAGTCGTTTATTAGTTGATGTTCATTCTATAGAAAAAGGGATAGGTTTGAAAAATGCAAAACCTGGGCATAGTGGTGAAGTTGTTAATACCATTCTTGATAAATTGTTTGTTTATATAGCAAAAGGATATGATATCAATGATTTTTCATTTAGGGAAACTGTTCGGGTAATTGTTGCTTATATTGAGTTTCAGAAAACATTTGATATATCTGAATTTAAACTATTTCCTCAGATTGAGAGAAAATATAATAAACTGATAGAAAGGCTTGGCACAAGTTATATAGAAAACATACAGAATACTCTAAGTGCTGGAGCTTACTATCTTGACAGGACTGTCTTAGAAGCTGGTAAAAACTTTAATTTTGAGGAATTTATACAATCAAGACATAGTATCCGAAGCTTTTCAGATATACCGATTTCAAATGAAGATATCAGAAAGGCTGTGTTTATGGCAAATCGATGTCCATCTGCGTGCAATAGACAACCGAACAAAGTATACTTTACAAGCACGAAGGAAAAAGTCAACGTGGTTGATAAACTAATAACTGGAAGCAACGGTTTTAAGGGAGAAACGCCTAACTATATAGTCATAACAACTGATCGAGCAGCGTTTGCGAAAGAAGAGCAATTTCAATGGTACATAAATGGCGGCATTTATTTATCATATCTGTCATTGGCGCTTCATTCACTCGGAATTGGTCATTGTATTATGCAATGGAAAGCTTTTTATAAGACGGAAGATGAGTTAAAAACAATATTTAGTATATCGAAACATGAAGCAATTATTGCAATAATTGGTTGTGGTTACTATAGTTCAGAAGTAAAATGCATTTATGCGCAAAGAAAAGACGAAGGCGATACACTTAGAATAGTAGAATAGGGGCACTTGACAATGAAGAATATATTGAACACATATAGAAAGATGAGTCTTGCTACTAAAGCTTCAATCTGGTTTGTGTTCTGTAATTTGATGCAAAAAGGTATATCGACGATTACGGTACCAATATTCACACGTCTTATGACAACGTCTGAATATGGAACGTATAGTCTTTATGTGTCTTGGTTTAATATACTGACGATTTTTACATCTCTTAATCTATATTATGGTGTATTTAATAATGCACTTAACAGAATTAAAGACAAAAAAGAAAAAGATCAGTATGTTTCTTCCATGCAAGGATTGACAGCAACACTTACGGTTATACTGTCATTCTTATATTTACCATTTCAGAATCAATGGAGTAAATTACTTGGATTAAGCAGGTTAACGATATGGTTGATGCTGTTGGAATTGTTGGTAGAGCCAGCTGTGCAGTTTTGGTTAGCAAGACAAAGATTTGAATTTAAATATAAACACGCTGTGACGATTACGTTGGCTAAAACTATCTTAAATCCTGTTCTGGGATTAGTACTTGTAATAACAACTGAACACGATAAGGCTATCGCAAGAATTGTATCAGTTGTAATTGCAGAAGTAATAATTGCAGGCTCGATTATGATTCTTCAGTTCGTTAAAGGAAAAGTATTTTTTTTAAAAAAGAATTGGAAATATGCTTTAAACTTTAATATTCCACTTTTACCACATTATCTATCATCTGTTCTTTTGAACCAGGCAGATAGAGTTATGATTCAGGCATTTGCAGGTGTTGCTAAAGTAGGTATTTATAGTGTGGCATACAATATCGGTATGTTGGTACAGTTGTTTACTAATGCAATTAACAATTCATTAACGCCTTGGACTTATGAAAAATTGAATAATAAGGATTACAAGAGTATCAGAAAGACCACAAATTATCTTCTGTTGTTTCTGGCTACTGCGATTATTGGTGTGTTGCTTTTTGTCCCGGAATTAGTCTCGATTTTTGCATCAGCAGAATATTATGAAGCAATATATGTAGTACCACCAGTTGCGTGTAGCGTATATTATATATTCCTGTATAACATTTTTGCGATACCACAGATGTATTATGAAAGACAAAAATTTATGTCTGTTGCTTCAGTTGGAGCAGCAATTATAAATATTGTTCTAAATTTTATCTTTATAAAGCTATTTGGTTATATTGCTGCAGGCTATACTACAGTAACCTGTTATTTACTTTATAGTTTAGGACATTACCTGTTTTGTCGAAAAGTATGTATGGAAAAGATTGGTAACATGGACATTTATGATCATAAATCGATATTTTTGATTTCTTCATTTGTTCTGTTTTGTTCTATTTTTTTCAACTTCTTATATTTCTATAAAATTGTTCGATATGTACTATTTTTACTTTTCTGTCTGATTGGTATTATCGCACATAAGAAGGTCATAGAATTGTTAAAGTCATTGAAGAAGAGATGAATAAAAAGATGATTTTGTATGATTTTTGGGAGATGTATCGATGAAAAATATTTATGATTTGGCATATCTGTGTGCTTGCGCTTTGACGAGCTTAGCGCCTGACATAGACAATATTGATATTGTTACTATTGTTAAAATGGCTCAGGACCATGAGATATCAGGTATTATATTGTCAGCACTTTCTTATGTGAAGGATCAGGTTCCAGATGAGATATATACTAAATTGAGTGAGGATGTTAATCAAAGTATCTTTCGCCTAGGTTTATTAGATGAGGAACGAGAAAATATCTGTTCCTTTCTTGAAGAAAACCAGATATGGTACATGCCATTGAAAGGGGTTATATTAAAAGATATATACCCAGAGTATGGAATGCGCGATATGTGCGATAATGATATTCTATATGATGAAACAAAGCAAGAAGTTATTATGGAATATTTTACTTCGCGAGGATATACAGAAGAACATTTTCGAGAAGCTCCAGATAATGATTTTTTAAAACCGCCAGTTTACAATTTTGAAATGCATCGACAGCTTTTTAGTACTCGAGAAGATAGCAGATGGGTTAACTATTATAAAGATATAAAAAATCGTCTGATTAAAGATGAAGAGAATAATTATGGATATCATTTTACAGATGAAGATTTTTATGTCTATATGATGCTTCATGCAAAAAAACATCTGGATTATGCAGGAGTAGGATTACGTTCTTTGCTTGATTGCTATGTGTTTATACAAAATAAAAAATTGGATTGGGATTATATAGAGCAACAGGAAAAAATATTAGATTTTCTGGAAATAGAGAGATTGTTTCGTAACATTAGTTTGAAAATTTTTGAATCAAATGCTAAAACTAACAAGGAAAATATTATTTCGCTCACGAAAGAAGAAGAAGATTTTTTGCGTTATCTATCTCTTTCAGGAGCATTTGGGACTACAGCAAATCTTATGGAAAATGACATGAATGAAAGATCTGCTATATCATATGTATTATGGAGAGTTTTCCCGCCTCTTGATTGGTATGAAGTATATGCACCATTTGTTTATAAACATCAATTTTTGATTCCATTTTATTGGATATGGAGAACATGTTCTAATTTGCTTTTTGACAGCAGGAAAATAGCGAAAGAGTTAAAAAGATTAATTCAGAGAATGAGATCTAAAGAAAAAAAATAATTTGATTACGATCATAAATACTTCTTAAATAGTACAAGATTATATGCTGATTACATTGACAATAATAACTATAATGCTATTATCTATATGTGATAATTGTTTTATTTGATCTAAAGTTAGAATGAAGAGGAGATAATAATAAATTAATGTTTGGTTATTGGGATATTCATAACCATATTTTACCAGGTATAGATGATGGTGCAGGTTGTCTGGAAGAAACTATTGATATGCTCTATGAAGAATATGAGCAGGGGATTCGGAATGTAATCTTTACACCGCACTATCGCAATGGTATGTTTATGATTGACGCTGATAAGCGCAAAGAGGTATATGAAGCTGTTAAGTCATATTATGATTTATATCTTGCAGATAAGCTGCCGGAAATGCAATTCTTTTTAGGATGTGAGCTTCATATGCATCCGGATCAGTCAGAACACATTGTTAATGAATTATATCGCATGCCGGGAGATAGGGTTCTTCTTACAGAGTTCTCTGGCAAAGATGGTGTTAAATCTATTAGAGATGTACTGAAACCATTAGTAGAATCAGGATATCATTGTGTGGTTGCTCATGTGGAAAGATATGATTTGTCAGTAGAAGATATTAAAGAATTAAAATCTATGGACGGCATCTATATTCAGTGTAATGCAGATGCAATTCTTGGAAAAGATGGATTATCTCAGATGTTCTTTACAAGGAAGCTTCTGAAGAATAAGCTGGTAGATCTGGTTGGAAGTGACGGACATAATACGCAGAATCGACCGATTCATATGAAAGAGTGTATTACTTTTCTTAAGAAGAAGTATGGGATTGGATATACGAATCGTATGTTAAGAGATAATCCGGAACAAATATTTGGATAATTATGAGAAAAGTTGGAATTATTATAATTATAGCAGTTGTAATGTTGGTATCTTCGATAAATACTTCTGCATTTAATATATTTAAAAAGTCGGATAGTCTTCCTTCTATTGATTATTCAAAGATTCAAATAGAGGAAGAAATGAAGAATGAACGTCAGACGATAGGTAATATAATTACCTATAATGGTGATGATTACCAGTATAACAGCAATCTTACCAATATTCTGTTTATGGTTATTGATAAGTGGGAGCCGTTTGAGTCAAGTTATGAACCGGGAGAAGCAGGAAAATCAGATATTCTATTGTTACTATCAATAGATAAGGATACAAAGGAAGGAACGATTCTGGAAATAAATCCTGAGACAATAACTGAAATTGACCTCTATGATAAGTTTGGAAGCTATGAGAGTTCAGTAGAGGATTCTATTAGTCTACAGTATGCTTATGGAATTGGTGGTTCACAGAGCTGCTGGGCAACCCAAAAGACTGTTAGTGAACTTCTATGCAACCTGGATATTGATGGATATCTGGTGCTTAATGCGGGTGGAATCATTGATATCTTTGATGAACTTGGCGTAGTCGATGAAATAGATGGACAAGATTTTATGCCAGATATTATGTTCGGGTTGTCGGATAAGATTACTGAAGCTGGATCTTTAAAATTGATTCCGGCGTTGGCACAATATCTTGATGCTTATGTACTGACAGATATGTCAGTAGATGTGATGAAGAATTTATTCGAAGTTCAGTTTGATCAGAAACATATCATGACACTCCCAGGAGAAAGTGTTATGGAAGAAGAACATGAAAGATATTATGTCGATGAGGAAGCACTTCAGGAACTGATTATCGATAATTACTATATAAAAATATAAACATCTAAAGGAAGGGCATTCTATGTTAAAAATCAATACGTCAGGTGCTATGGCACTTACGCCGTTAATGCAGGAAGAGTTCAGAAGCCTGTATACTAATATTGAATTTTCAGGGGCAGATAATAAAGTTATCTGTGTTACTAGTTCATTCCCTAATGAGGGAAAAAGTTATGTGTCTTATGAATTGGCTAAAGTAATGGCAGAAGGAAATAAGAAAGTTGTTCTGGTGGATGCGGATCTTCGTAATTCTTCCTTTTATAGAAAGCTGGAATTCAGTAAGGAGAATACAGGGCTAAGTCATTTATTATCAAAAAAAGCCAACATTAATGAAGTGATTTATCAGATTGACGAAAGCAGTTTATATTTTATACCTACTGGTGTATTTGTGAATAATCCAACAACACTATTTCGACAGGAATATTTTAAATCCGTCATTAATTCGTTGAAAGAACATTTTGATTATGTCATTATTGATACTCCACCAATTGGAATGGTAACGGATGGAACTATCGTTGCGAATGTGTCTGATGCTTCAATTCTTGTAATTGGTTCAGAGATGGAAGGACGAACATCTGCAAAAGAGTCTATTTCTATGTTAGAATCTGCGAATGCCAGTTTCCTTGGAGTTGTACTTAATAAGAAAGAAAGAAAAACTTCCAGATATGGCCGTTATGGTAAGTATGGTAAGTATGCAAGATATGGTTATGGAGAGGGGGCGAAGGAGTAATGGCGTTAAAGAATAATACAAAGAAAGCTTTCTCTTCTTTAGAAGATGATAATGAGCTTGATCTTCTGGATGTGGCAAAATACTTTTTGAACTATTGGTATCTGTTCCTGGTATTTTTCCTCATCGGTGCATTGGCTTTTGGATATAGGGCAGTTATGAATCCTTATACTTATACTTCTACAGCATCTATCTTTATCCAGTCAGAGACAACCTCTATTACCAGTATGGCTGATATTCAGCTCGGTAATGCACTTAGTGGTGACTTCGTAGAACTTGCAACCTGTAAACCGGTACTTGATACAGCAATCGGTTATATAGAAGATGAACTTGGAATTACATTAACAAGAGAGCAAGTAAAAGGATCGACTTCTATTCGTAATAAAGAAGATACACGTTTATTGATATTCAGTGCAACATCCTATGATCCGGTTCTTTCTAAGTGCATTGCTCAGAGTATGGCTGAGGCAACTGCAGAACAGGTTTCTCTAATCATGAAAGCTGATAAGCCAACAATTGTTGAGCGCGCCGAGCTTGAAGGTCCGAATGGGAAAGGAATGAAAAGGAAGGCTCTTATCGGTGGTGTTGCAGGAGCTTGTATACCTGGTGTTATCCTCTTGATTTTATACCTGCTGAATGATAAAATTGTCGATGAAGAGGATGTAAGGAAGTATCTTGGAAGCAATGTAATCGGTGTTATATCTGTTGATAAGGCGGCTTCCTATAAAAGAAATAAAAAGAAGAAACGCCGCTAGCTAGGGCGGATCGTTAAAGGATAATATGTTTAAAGTTAAGATAGCTGATTTTATAATAGAAATTCATCCGAAATATCAAATGATCGAAAGAATGTGTTCCGATTATCGTGTATCTGATAACGAGAACTCATTATTTTCTATACAAGCAGAAGACATGGAGATTATGCAAGAGAAGCAACAGGGAGATTTTGGAGATTATGAGATCTGTGAGGCATTAGTGATCTATCGTAAGATATGCTATGAGATACTGAATTCACAGGCATTTTTGATGCATTCTGCAGTAATCGCAAAGGATGGAGAAGCGTATGTATTCTCAGCTCCAAGTGGTACTGGAAAGACAACACATATCAGACTGTGGCAGGAACTCTTTGGCGATGATGTTGAAGTAGTGAACGGAGATAAACCTATCTTTCGATTCCACGACGGGGTACTATATGTTTATGGTACACCTTGGAATGGGAAAGAAGGAATGGGAAGGAACATGAGGTGTCCTGTTAAAGCATTTGCATTTATCGAACGGAATATGACCAATCAGATCAGACGTCTTGATGATGGAGAGATTATTACCAGAATATTTCATCAGGTACTTATGCCAAATGATGAAGAAAGGCTTGATTCCTTTATGGATACATTAGAGAGAGTAATGGAGAAGTATCCATTTTATCTGCTTGAATGTAATAAGGATATTGAAGCAGCTGAGGTTGCATATCAGAAGATGAGGGGAGAACACGAATGAAAACGAAAAAAGGATTCTTACTTAGAAAACTTGGTAAAGAGTATATGATCGTTGCCATTGGGGCAGCAAGTCAGGAATTCAACGGAATGATCCGTATTAATGAAACCGGTGCATTCTACTGGAATGAATTAAAGAATGGGATTACTATTGATGAATTAGTAGCAAAGACATTGGAGAGATATGAAGATATCGATGAAGAAAACGCCAGAACTGATATTATAAATTTTATTTCTATCATTAAGGATAGTCTTGAAATCGAAAAAGAGTAATAAATAATAATTTATACTCTTGTATATTATATTACATAGGTATATAATATTTTTTAAGTAAGTTATTTTATAATTTAATGTTAATATTAGTCTTTATAGACTCTTATTATATATTATTTATTGAAAGGAGAATACCGACATGAAATTTGTAAAATCTGAGGCAGAAGTTATGAAGTTCAGAAACGAGGACGTTATCAGAACAAGTGGTGGAACAGGATCAGATGTTAATCCACCAGCTAAAGAATGTGGAAAAGGTGCTATTAAAAACAAATAATAGCTAATTTTATTCTTTTTTTGTATTTGGTTAGTAATTTTAAAGGGAACGGATTGTTAAATCAACCCGTTTCTTTTTTATTATATGATATATGTGAAACGAGGATAATATGTACTATAAGTTGAATAGTAATTATGCACTGCGTGGCTGGATGCAAATGACATGTGCTTTAATAGATTTATCAGCAGCAAAGATTACTTTTTTAGAAAAGAAAGAGTTTCAGGTTTTATTATTATGCGATGGAGAGACTAGTATAGAAGATCTTGATTTACCATCTTCATACTTTGATATCTTGAGTACTTATGAAGAGAAACATATAATCGTGAAAACAGAAGAGTGTACGCCAATCTCAGAAGAACAGATATATTATCTTTATCAAAACCGTTATGTCAATTCTGTCGTCTGGTCAGTTACAGGTCGGTGCAATTATCGATGTAGGCATTGTTATATGGATGCTCCAGATGGTAAATATGGAGAATTAACTACGGAAGAAGCATTCCATATGATTGATCAGATGGCTGAATGTGGAATATTTAAGATTGATATAACAGGAGGAGAGCCTTTTGTCAGAAAAGATATATGGCAGTTAATAGACAGGCTGAACTCATATCATATAAAGATAAGAACTATCTACACCAATGGCTGGTTGCTTACCGATCATGTATTGGATGAATTTGAGAAACGAGGGATTTATCCTCATTTTAGTATAAGTTATGATGGAATGGGGTGGCATGATTGGATGCGAGGTGTTCAAGGAGCGGAAAAAGCTGCATTGAATGCTTTGAAGAGATGTCAGGATCGGGGATTTATAACTGATATAGAGATGTGTGTTCACCGTGGTAATATTGATACGATCATGGACACCGTTGAGAAAGTAAGTTCACTTGGATGTAAAGATATCAAAGTAGTAAATGTATCAAATACAGAAAGATGGATCGGTAATGCAGAAGGAAATCAGATAGATATAGAAGAAGTTCTCAATAAATATATGGAGATAATACCTGAATACTTTAAAGATCACAGAACTGAATATCTGGCATTAGCACCAGCAATTATATTAAAACCATATTTTAAAGAAGATAGAGTATACATAAAATATGGACTGTATGCAGAGAAGTGTGATGGGACAGAAGATGCTTGCAATTGCCTTTTGTGTGATGATGCTCGTTTTGATTGCTATATATCTCCTAATGGTACGATGCTTCCATGTATGCCAATGACAGCATCTGCCAATCTGCAGAGTTTTCCTAAAATCACGGAAGTTGGATTACAGAAATGTTTGAGCGATAGTTATTTTATGACATTTGTGACCAGTAAGGTTAAGGATCTCTTTGAACGTAACAAGGAATGTGCAGCTTGCAGTTATCGTTTACAGTGTGGCGGTGGATGCAGAGCTGAAGCATTGTTAGAAGATGAGAATAATCTATGGGGAGCTGATCGTGAACAATGTCTTCTCTTTAAAAAAGGATATGTAAAGCGAATTCGAGAAACAGTTGAGCAATCAATCCGAAAGTATGGAGCTGATTTTTCTGTTACGTAATATGGCAGAAATCGCAAAGGATTTTAAGTATGAAAAAGATTTTGATTGTAATTACATCTTTACTGTTGGTCATTATAATTGGTGTGAGTTTTTTTTATATAATTAATAAAAATAGATCAGAAGACACCATTATAAATGAACAGATAAATGAGATGCGTGATCAGGTTGCACCTTATGAAGAAGAGTTATATAATCTTGAGGCGTCAATTCGTAAAAAAGCAGAGTGGACAAAGGAAAAGGTATTTTCACCTCAGATTATGATAGGTTTTATGCCTTCAACTATGGAACATTTTGAGCAGATTGAGCTATTATCGAAAGAGCATACATTTTATCCAGTTATTGTCTTGGATTCATCGGTTAAGAATGAAGTAAAATTGCAAATATTGGAAAAAGCTCAGAAGAATAACTATGAGGTCGTACTAACAGAGCATTTTGATAAAAAAAATCCAGACTTCACATATGTTGAACATATGAGATCGTTGCTTCCTCAATATGGATTCCCTGATGATGTAATCTTTTTATTAAGAGAAGATTCAGATTCTTTTCTTGCAAGACATACAGTAATAGAGAATGGATACTCTGGATTACTATTATATAATGAAAAGTTTGTAAATGGTATTTTTGATGAACAGATTCCATATGGAAATTATTACTATTTACGTGATAATTCATACTTGAAAGAAGTGCTATATGATATTGCCCATGTTCATGCTGTTGTAATTCTCATTGTAGATTTTAGTTCTGTTGAAGACGGAACAACCAGAGAAGAAGAGATTCCTGGTATCTTAACTTATCTTGAACATCTCAAGGACGAACAGACTTTTGAGTTCTCTACGGTTAAGAACGCTTTTGATGTCATTGTTGAGACAGATCGTATCAGAAAAGAACGTCAAAAGGAATATGATGACTTCGTTAAGGGGCTTCAGCCTCGTATGGATGAACTGCAGGCTAAGCTTAATGAATTGTATGCAGGATTTGTAAATTAATTTTGTAATATTTTCCTGAATATGTTATTCTTGATGATGATTTATGAACACTTATGATCAAGGAGTTATTATATGTCTTCTTCAGACAATCTTACCTATACACATATTAGTTCGAAACATAATTTGTTTGACCTTAAGCTGCGTGAAGTATGGAAGTATCGCAATCTTGCCATCCTTTTTACCAAGCGTCAGTTCAAGGTCGCTTACAAGCAGACGATTCTGGGACCTCTGTGGCTTTTTATCAATCCGTTGATCACGTCCATCTTTCAGGTGATTTTATTCGGTAATATAGCAAAGCTCTCAACAGATGGGATTCCACAGATATTATTTTATATGTCCGGGAATGCGGTATGGGGATTCTTTGCTGCTTGTGTAGAGAATAATGCTCATACCTTCACAGGGAATGCTTATCTCTTTGGCAAGGTGTATTTTCCACGTTTGATTATGCCGATATCGAGTCTTATGTCTTCGATCGTGCGGTATTTTATTCAGATGAGCATGGTTGCTGTATTGTTGGTTTATTTTATTGTTACTGGTGCAGTCAGACCACATCTGATAGTTATTCTTGTGATTCCACTTATCTTGATGTGGTTAGGCCTTCTGGGTATGGGATGTGGTATTATTGTATCATCCCTTACAACAAAGTATAGAGACCTTGCAGTTCTGGTATCTTTTGGTATATCATTATGGATGTATGCCACACCGGTAGTATATCCTCTTAGCACGATTCCAGATGGATGGATCCGCAATATCATTATGATCAATCCGGTAACAGCACCAATCGAATTGTATCGATATGCACTTCTGGGGAATGGTACGATTATGTTCTTGTCAATGATATTATCACTTGTTATTACTGTGTTTGTCAGTATTGTGGGTATTATGATCTTTAACAAAGTAGAGCGTACATTCATGGATACGGTGTAGACGAAACATGGAGTCAGAGAGTATGATAAGTAAGGATAAAGAGATTGCAATCCGTATTACGGATGTAAAAAAGAAATATCGTCTTGGATCTTATGGCGGGCGAACTCTTCAGGCGGATCTGCAGTCCTGGTGGGCGAAGAAGCGCGGTAAACCGGACCCAAATCTTGCAATCGGTACGGATGAACGTCTGATCGGTCAGGAGTTCTGGGCATTAAATGGAGTGGATCTTACCATTTATCGTGGAGAACGAGTTGGGATAATTGGTTCTAATGGTGCAGGAAAGTCAACACTGTTAAAGCTTCTTTGCCGTGTTACAGCACCGACAGAAGGAGATATAGAGATATGGGGACGTATTACGTCCATGTTGGAGGTTGGTACTGGTTTTCATGGAGAGATGACAGGAAGAGAGAATATCTTCATGAATGGTGCAATTCTTGGTATGCAGCCGTTTGAGATTGAGGCGAAACTGCAGGAGATCATAGAGTTTTCGGAAGTGGAAGAGTTTATCGATACTCCCGTTAAGCGCTATAGTTCCGGAATGTTTGTAAAGCTTGCTTTTGCAGTTGCGGCAAGTCTCAGATCTGAGATCATGATCATGGATGAAGTTCTTGCTGTTGGTGATATGGCATTTCAGAATAAGTGTCTGACCAAGATGCAGGAAGCTGCACAGGAAGAAGGACGTACGATTCTGTATGTCAGCCACAATATGGAGACGATCCGTAAGCTGTGTGAACGTGTCATTGTTATGGATAGCGGGAAAGTTATCTATGATGGGAATGTAGAGCAAGGCATTGCCATCTATATGAAAAAGTCCTTAAGCGAGAATCAGGTTGATATTGATCTGACAGAGAAGTATCATATCAAGCCACAACAGGAGTATCTTGATCGAGTTGCAGCAGAAGTAGAGATGGAGCACCTGCTCTTAACTGGAAAAGTAATGCCGGTATATCAATCACAAGAAGCAATTAAGATACGTTTGAAGGCACATGCATCTGAGATGGTAGAAAATGTGTCATTCAGGCTAACATTAAGGTCGATGACTGATGTTGCAGTAGGAACATCTTGGTCAGAGAAGTTCACATTAAAGAAAGGCGAGAATATTCTTAATATGTCGTTGTCAACGGATGTCATTGCGGAAGGGACCTTTATGATTAGTATAGGTCTCTATGAGATCGACGAATTAGGTTGGGACACGACACTGGATCATATCACAGCTGCATTTAAGATAGATGTGGAAGGTCCGAATACATGGTATGAAGCATATGGGCCGATTCAGCTGCTTCCGATTCAGGTACAGGTAGATTAGAATTGGTTAATTGTATTATAGAGGGAGGCAAATGTGAAGACTGCGTTAAAGGTTACAGCTATTCTCTTAAGTATAGCTGCTATAATAGGATTATTATCCATTGTTCGATATGAGAATAAGAAGGAAGAACAGATTCTGGATGAGATTGGAAATATGAAGATGTCTGAAGTCTTGACGGAAGAAGAGACAGAGTCTGAGACAGAAACGGAAATGGTAACAGAAGCAAAGACGGAAGCTGTTACAGAACCGGAAACTGAGACAGAGACTGAAACAGAGACTGAAACCGAGAAGAAAAAAGACAAGACTAATATTATCGTAGCTTATCAGGTAGATTCTTCTGATTATTTTGGCACAGCATGGAGAGGCCAGGATCGTCTTGGAATTGTTCCGCATATCGTAGTGGATGTGAATATGTCTTCCGATAATATGAGAGTCCTTTTTGATAATACAGGAGATCATACCTATCAGGTATTCCTGACAGCAAGCTATGTAGATGATAGTTTGACGGAAAAAGTGAAGCAGGCAAAGGCGAATATAGAAGAAGCCACTGCCGTAACAGATGGAGATGCCTTCCTTCTCTATGCGGATATAGATTCAGAAGAAGTTGTGTCACAATTAAAGGATTCCGGTGTTAAAAATGTAGTCCATGAAGTTATGCCATCTTCTGAGGCTGGTGATACCTATTTCTTATCTGTAGAAAAGCTGGGAAGCGATATGGATAAGGAGATGGAAAAAGCGGATAATTTGATTTGCCTTCTTGATATTGATAGTAATGCATTGCCATCAGAAAAGATCCTGGAATTCTATGACATGGTACAGAGATACCAAAGTGAAAAGAAAATTGTATTAGAATAGGCATTATATAGACAAAAGCCAATTTGAAAGAACGATGAGATAAAAATGACAGGAGATAAGACGATGGGGAATATTGAAAACGAGTTAGCAGCTCATAATCAGTGCTACTTTCAGACCGTGGGTGATAGCATGGAGCCGATCCTTCATAATAGAAAAAGCACAGTGGTTATAAAAAAGGCAGTGAATGATCTAAAGCCATTAGATGTAGCCCTTTATTTTCGTCCATCGACTGAAACCTATGTACTTCATCGAGTGGTAAAGGTTAGAAAGACATATTATCGCATATGCGGTGATAATCGTACATACGAAGAAAAGGTGCCAAAGGAATGGATACTCGGATATATGACTGGATTCTTCCCGGATGAAAGCGAAAATTTCATCGATTGTGAGGATGAAAAATATCAGGAGTATGTACAAAAATGGGTGAAACGACATCAGATAGAGATGATGAAGACATTACCAATTCGAGGAATAAGAGCAATTAAGAGAAAGCTTAAACGATTATTACCAACTTCTCATTTAAAATAATAAAAAAGTATTGACATTTATAAGTATTGATATTACTATAATAAATGTTCGCGGAAGTGTCGGAATTGGCAGACGAGCAAGACTAAGGATCTTGTGACCGTTAGGTCGTGTGGGTTCAAGTCCCATCTTCCGCACCATGCAGGAGTGGCGGAATTGGCAGACGCGCAGGCTTCAGGTGCCTGTGGTCGTTAAGATCGTGTGGGTTCAAGTCCCATCTCCTGCATTTTTTAATTTGGAGATTCCGGTAAGGAATCTCTTTTTTTCTTTAAATCTTCTATTTTCGTGTAAAAGTACAAGATTTGTATTGAATATTTTGAAATAGAGGTGTTATACTACCACATAATAAAATCAGACTGGTATAGTCTTTTTTATAAGGAGGAATATAATTATGAAAAAAAGTGTTGCAGATTATGTAAGAAGTATCCCAGATTTTCCAGAGAAGGGTATTATCTTTCGTGATATCACAAGCGTGATTCAGGATGCAGATGGATTGCAGCTTGCTATTGACGAGATGCAGAAGCTGATTGATGCGGATAATACAGATGTTATTGTAGGAACAGAGTCACGTGGATTTATCTTTGGAGCAGCAATTGCATACAATCTTCATAAGCCATTCATTCTGATTCGTAAAAAGGGCAAACTGCCATGTGAGACAATTTCCAGAAAGTATGATCTTGAATATGGACAGGCAGAAGTTGAGATCCATAAGGACGCGATCAAGCCAGGACAGAAGGCAGTGGTAATCGATGACCTTCTTGCAACAGGCGGAACAGTGGAAGCTTGTAATAAACTGATCGAAGATTTAGGCGGTACCGTTGTAAAAGATGTATTCTTACTTGAACTTGCTGGATTAAAAGGACGTGAGAAACTGAACGGTTATGAAGTTGGTTCAGTAATCAGTTATGAAGGAAAGTAAATAATACTGATAGACGGTGAATATATGAATGAAAAAAAAGGAATAGGATTAGAGGATATAAAAAGAATAGAAGCCAGTGTCAGAAAGACAGATGACTTTACAGATCCGGAGGAGCTGCATAAGGTATTGGTGGATATGATTCGCAGATATCACCCATCTGATAATCTGACCATGATTGAGAGCGCATATAAGCTGGCAGCAGAAGCTCATAAGGATCAGAAGAGAAAGTCAGGGGAGCCTTATATCATTCATCCACTTAGTGTTGCAATTGCACTTGCCGATCTGGAGATGGATAAGGAGACGATCACAGCAGGTATTCTTCATGATGTTGTGGAAGATACTGTGATGACACATGAAGATCTGATCGCACAGTTTGGCGAAGAAGTAGCTAACCTTGTAGATGGCGTCACAAAGCTGGGACAATTGGCTTATCAGGCAGATAAACTGGAAGTACAGGCTGAGAATCTTCGAAAGATGTTCCTTGCTATGGCAAAGGATATCCGTGTTATCATCATAAAGCTGGCGGACAGACTTCATAATATGCGTACATTAAAGTACATGCGCCCGGAAAAGCAGAAAGAGATCGCAAGAGAGACGATGGATATCTATGCACCGATTGCACAGCGACTCGGTATCTCCAAGATCAAGGTCGAACTGGATGACCTTTCTTTAAAGTATCTGCAGCCGGAAGTATATTATGATCTGGCAGAAAAGATCGCCCTTCGAAAGAATGAGCGCGAGAAGTTCGTACAGGGAATTATCGATGTAGTAAAAAAGAATATGGAAGAGGCAGAGATCGATGCCAAGATAGATGGACGAGTAAAGCACTTTTTCAGTATTTATAAAAAGATGGTGAATCAGAATAAAACCATCGATCAGGTATATGACCTTTTTGCAATTCGTATTATCGTAGAAACAGTTCGTGATTGCTATGCAGCACTTGGTGTGATTCATGAGATGTATACTCCGATCCCTGGACGATTCAAGGATTATATCGCGATGCCAAAGCCGAATATGTACCGATCCCTTCATACAACTCTGATCGGACCAAACGGAACACCGTTTGAGATTCAGATTCGTACCTTTGAGATGCATCGTACAGCAGAATATGGTATTGCTGCTCACTGGAAGTATAAAGAGCTTTCTAATGGTGGGAAAGTAACAGGCAATCAGGAAGAAGCAAAGCTTACCTGGCTTCGCCAGATTCTGGAATGGCAGAGAGATACAGACAACAAGGAGTTTATGAATCTCCTGAAGAACGATCTGAATCTTTTCGCAGAGAATGTTTATTGCTTTACTCCTGCAGGTGATGTAAAGAACCTTCCTTCTGGCTCAACACCGATCGACTTTGCCTACAGCGTACATAGTGCGGTAGGTAATAAGATGGTGGGAGCAAGGGTCAATGGAAAGCTTGTGAATATCGATTACGTATTGCAGAATGGTGATCGGGTTGATATTATTACATCCCAGAATTCCAAGGGCCCAAGCCGTGACTGGCTGAAGATCGTAAAGAGCACGCAGGCAAGGAATAAGATCAATCAGTGGTTTAAACAGGAATTAAAAGAAGATAATATCAATCGCGGAAAGGACCTGATCGCCAGCTATTCCAAGGCAAAATCTATCGTACTTTCTGATCTTATGAAGCAGGACTATATGAATGCGGTAATGATCAAGTACGGATTCCGTGACTGGGAATCAGTTCTTGCAGCCGTAGGACGTGGGGCGTTAAAAGAAGGCCAGGTCGTTAATCGTCTTGTTGAAGAGAATAAGAAGTATCAGCAGAAGAATGTAACAGATAAGGATGTTCTGGATAAGATTGAGCAGATAGCAATCACTCATGATAAGAAAGATAAACCAAAGAAAAACAAGAGTGGTATTATCGTAAAAGGAATTGATGATATGTCAGTTCGTTTTGCAAAATGTTGCGGACCGGTACCAGGCGATGAGATCGTCGGATATGTTACAAGAGGACGCGGGGTTACTATTCACAGAACAGACTGTATGAATATCATAAATCTAACTGATGAAGACAGACCACGTCTTCAGGAAGCAGAGTGGAAAACAGCGGCAGCAGAAGCAGTAGGAAGATATCCTGCTCAGATCAACATTTTCGGCAACAACAGAACCGGACTTATGGTAGATATCAGCCGCGTATTTTCAGATAATATGATCGATATCATTGGTATTAACAGTAGAACCAGTAAACAGGGAACGGCAACATTGTCGTTTGATTTTGAAGTTGAGAGCCGCGACCAGTTAGACAGATTGATCGGAAAGCTCAGACAGGTAGAAAGTGTACTTGATATTGTACGTACAACCGGCTAAGGAGAAAAGATGAGTAAACTGAAGATAGAACATCGCGTAATCGGCGAGATAGCAACGAATGTATATCTTGTAATCAATACTGAGACAAAGGAAGCTTTTGTTGTGGATCCGGCTGATCGTGCAGATTATATCTGTACCTGGGCAAAGAATTCCGGTGTAACGATCAAAGCGATCCTTTTAACACATGGACATTTTGATCATATGCTGGCAGTGAATGAGCTGAAAAGAGAACTGCAGATTCCGGTTTATGCAATGGCTGAGGAAAGAATGATCTTATCAGATGCAGTACTGAATCTGTCAGGAAGATGGACGATGCATCCGGTTTCAGTGAAAAGCGATGTAGAACTGAAGGATGAAGATACATTTGAAGTGGCAGGATTTCAGGTTATTGCTTACCTGACACCTGGACATACAAAAGGAAGTGCATGCTACTATCTTCCGGACGAAGCGACACTGTTCTCCGGGGATACCTTATTCTGTAACTCTGTGGGAAGAACTGACTTCCCGACAGGGAGCATGGGACAGATCGTTCGTTCAGTAAGGCGCCTCACAGAGCTTCTCGACGATGATACCAGTGTGTATCCTGGTCATGATGCCAACACTACCATCGGGAACGAAAAAAGATTCAATCCATATATTTAGGGGAAATAAATGATACTTGTACAGCTGAATAAAAGAGATTTTGAATATGATATCCATTCCCTGATCAGAGCATTCTATCCGGGAATGGATGTTCCTGTTTATCAGGAAGGCGAAGAAGCTCCAACCGGTTATGTAAAAAAGCTTTGTGTGAATTATGAAGCAGATCATATAGCGATGGAGCTGCTGGATGCACAGGATACTGTGATTCTTCAGGATCGCAGAGAAGTAGCATATGAGGAAGATAGAAAACAGACAAAGAACGTACTGAAAAGCATGCTCTATGAGATGCTGCGAGAACATACCGGACAGAACCTTCCGTGGGGGAATCTGACCGGGATTCGTCCAACCAAGATTCCGATGCAGCTTCTGGAAAAAGGATGGAAGAACAGTGAGATTGCGGATTATATGAGAAAGACATATTATACCAGCAATGAGAAGACTGCCCTCTCCATTATGATCGCTAACAGAGAACGTCATATCTTAAAAGACATTGATTACGAGAACGGATATAGTTTATATGTAGGGATTCCGTTTTGTCCTAGCATCTGCCTTTACTGCTCCTTCAGCTCAAGCCCGATCTCAGTATGGAAAAAGAGAGTGGATGAGTATCTGGATGCACTGTGCAAGGAGATAGAAGGCTGTGCAAAGATCTGTGAAGGAAAGACTCTTGATACGATCTACATTGGGGGAGGAACTCCAACTACACTGGAACCGTATCAGCTGGATCGCCTCCTGACAAAACTGGAAGAATGTTTTGACTATTCGCATCTGAAAGAATTCACAGTAGAAGCAGGAAGACCGGACAGCATCACAAGAGAAAAGTTTCAGGTATTAAGAGATCATAATATTACCCGTATCTCGATCAATCCACAGACCATGAATCAGACTACACTGGATATCATTGGAAGAAAGCACACCGTGGAAGAAATCAAGGATGCATTCCATATGGCAAGGGAGATGGGATTTGATAATATCAATATGGATCTTATCGTAGGGCTTCCTGGAGAAGAACAGGAACAGGTAGAGCATACCTTGCAGGAAGTGGTTGCTCTGGATCCGGATAGCATAACTGTACATTCGCTCGCGTTAAAGCGTGCGGCGCGTCTTAATATCTTTAAGGATCAGTATAAAGAGATGACCTTTACCAACAATCAGCAGATCATGGATATGACTGCAAGATATGCGGCAGAGGCAGGACAATATCCATATTATCTGTATCGTCAGAAGAATATGGCAGGGAACTTTGAGAATGTTGGATACGCAAAGCCTGAGGCTGCAGGTATCTACAATATTCTTATTATGGAAGAAAAACAGTCGATCCTTGCACTGGGTGCAGGCGCTACTACAAAAAGAGTGCGCGGTGAACTGATAGAACGTTCTGAGAATGTAAAAGATATCAAGAATTATATAGAACGTATTGATGAAATGATAGAACGAAAAAGAAAGCTGATGGAATAGAAGATGGGGAATGAAAAAAGAAAGACGTATCGGATGATCAACAGCGATCTGTCGAAAGAACTTTCCCATGGCATCTGCGTAAGTAATCTTGCATATCGAATTGGAAAAAAGCTATCACTTGACGAGGAAGTGTGTTATAATCTTGCTGTTATGGGCTTACTGCATGATGTTGGAAAGCAGGAGATGGTAAGGAATATCATTCAGAGCGGGGGTGTAGAGCCGCTTCGTGTAGAAGAGATGCGATATTTAAGGACACATTGTACCCTGGGATATGCAGTTCTTCTGAATAACGGCTATCCACAGGAGCAGGCAGAATGGGTATTGTATCATCATGAGAATTATGATGGAAGCGGATATCCATCGAATCGTGCAGGAAAAGATATTCCACTTGGAGCAAGGATCATACGCGTCTGTGATGTTTTTGCAGCACTTACAACGAGGCGTTCTTACCGGGATGCTTATCCGGTGAAGGAAGCCATCGAACAGATGATTGGAGAAGCAAAAAACTTTGATCTGAAGGTGTTTCTGGCTCTGATGGATATTGTTCATACAACAGATCCGGAAGAATTACTGGATGACCAGAATTTAACAATAAAATTTGACGACAGGAGAGACATTGATGAGTTTGAAAAAGAAACCGGTAACCGGTATGAAAGATATTTCTCCAAAGGAGATGGAGATTCGTAACTACGTAATGGGGCTTATCAGAGAGACCTACGGACAGTTTGGTTTCTCGGCGATTGAGACACCATGCGTGGAACACATTGAGAACTTATCCAGCAAGCAGGGCGGTGAGAATGAAAAGCTCATCTTTAAGATCCTGAAGCGTGGAGAAAAGTTAAAACTGGATACAGCAAAAGAAGAGATCGACCTTGTGGATGGAGGTCTTCGTTATGACCTTACAGTTCCGCTGTCACGTTACTATTCTAATAATGCGAATGAACTTCCACAGCCATTTAAGGCATTACAGATGGGTAATGTATGGCGTGCAGACAGACCACAGAGAGGAAGATATCGTCAGTTTATGCAGTGCGATATTGATATTCTTGGTGAGCCAACGATTCTTGCAGAGATCGAACTGATCCTTGCAACTTCTACACTGGTTGGAAAGCTTGATTTTGATAATTTTACGATCCGTATCAATGACAGAAGAATCTTAAAGGCAATGGCTGCATACAGCGGTTTCCCTGCAGATAGCTATGATACTGTATTTATTATCCTGGATAAGATGGATAAGATCGGTCTTGAGGGTGTTGCAGAGGAACTGGAAAAGGAAGGCTTTGCAAAAGAATCTGTTGAAAAGTATCTGAGCATGTTTGAGAAGATCACACCGGATGTAGAGGGCGTTAAGTTCTTAAAGAATACACTGGAAGGATTCCTTGATACTGCTGTAGCAGAAGATCTGGAGACCATTATTGAAAGTGTTGACAGCGTTAAGATAGCAAACTTTAAGCTTGAGTTTGACCCTACTCTGGTACGTGGTATGTCTTACTATACAGGTCCGATCTTTGAGATCAGCATTGATGGTTTCGGCGGTTCTGTAGGCGGCGGCGGACGTTACGATGAGATGATCGGAAGATTTACAGGTAATCAGACACCTGCATGCGGTTTCTCTATCGGATTTGAGAGAATCGTACTTCTGCTTCTGGAAAAGGGCTATCAGATTCCGGGCAAGGCTGCAAAGGTTGCTTTCTTAATTGAAAAGAATATGCCAAAGGATAAACTTCTTGAAGTATTCAAGGCAGCAGAAGAAAGAAGAAAAGATGGAACATGCGTCAGCATGAACATGATGAAAAAGAATAAGAAGTTCCAGAAAGATCAGCTTACAGCAGAAGGCTTTACCGAGATCGTGGAATTTTTTGCTAGATAATTTTAAGTATATAGGAGAAGAATTATGTTTCAGTCAAGAACTCATACTTGTGGTGAACTGAGAAGAAGCAATATTGGCGAACAGGTCACTATCGTTGGTTGGATGGAGAATGTAAGAAAAGTCGGAAGCGGACTTGCATTTGTTATCCTTCGTGATTTTTATGGTATTACTCAGGTAGTTGTAGAAAGTGAAGAGATCATGACAGTGATCAACTCGCTGAACAAGGAATCAACTATTTCTGTAACAGGTACTGTACGTGAAAGAAGCAGTATCAACAATAAGATCCCTACCGGTGAGATCGAGATCGTACCGGAGAAGGTTGAAGTACTGGGACGCTGTCGTCATCAGGAACTTCCATTTGAGATCAACCGTTCCAGAGAAGCAGACGAGACCTTCCGTCTGAAGTATCGTTATCTTGATCTTCGTAATCCGGAAGTAAAGAGCAATATCATTCTTCGTTGTAACGTAGTATCTGCACTTAGAAGTGCTATGACAGAACATGGATTCCTCGAGATCACAACTCCGATTCTGACAGCTTCTTCACCGGAAGGTGCAAGAGATTATCTTGTTCCTGCAAGAAAGCACCCAGGAAAGTTCTATGCACTTCCACAGGCACCACAGCAGTTTAAACAGCTTTTGATGGCATCAGGCTTTGACCGTTATTTCCAGATTGCTCCATGTTTCCGTGATGAGGATGCACGTGGCGACCGTTCACCTGGAGAATTCTATCAGATGGATATGGAGATGGCATTTGCATCAAAAGAAGATGTATTTGCAGTTCTGGAAGATGTACTTCCTCCTATCTTTGCAAAGTACGGTACCTATAATATTGCGTCAACAGCTCCATTTACAAGAATTCCATTCCTTCAGGCTATGGAAGAATATGGATCAGACAAGCCAGACCTTCGTATCGACCTGAAAGTATATGATATGACAGAAGAACTTGCAGGTATCGGATTTGGTCCATTTGAAGGAAATGTTGTAAAGGCAGTTCCTGTAACAAACTGTACACTTACAAGAAAAGCAATCGACAAGATCTGTGCTGATATCGAAGTACAGGCCGGTAACAAGGCATATTGGTTCAAGACAGATGATAAGGGTGCTATCGCAGGCGGTATTGCAAAATTTGTTAATGCAGATCAGGCAATCGTTGATGCTGTTACAGACAAACTAAATCTGTCACCGAATACACTGGTAGTTCTTTCAGCCGGCAAGTTAACAGCAGCACAGAAGACAGCTGGTGTTGCACGTAAGATGCTTGGTGCAGCATGTGAAGGCCATATGGATAAAGAACGCTATGAATTCTGTTGGATCGTAGATTTCCCAATGTATGAGATCGGTGAAGAATCCGGTGAACTGGAATTCTGCCACAATCCATTTTCAATGCCATCCGGCGGTATGGATATCCTTCTTAAGGCAGAACGCGGTGAGATTGATCCACTGTCTATCATGGCTGATCAGTACGACCTGGTATGTAACGGCGTAGAATTATCATCCGGTGCAGTTCGTAACCACGATCCTGAGATCATGGTAAAAGCATTCGAGATGGTTCGCCTCGGAGAAGAAGAAGTAAAAGCAAAATTCCCTGCTATGTACAATGCATTCACATATGGAGCACCACCACATGCAGGTATCGCTCCGGGTGTAGACCGTATGGTTATGCTTCTTTCCGGTGAAGAATCTATCCGTGAAGTTATTGCATTCCCTATGAATAAGAATGCACAGGATATCATGATGGGCGCGCCTTCTGAAGTAGAACAGAAGCAGTTGGATGAATTACATATTGCAATTGTAAAAGAAGATTGATCGGAATTTTGGGAAAAGCAAAGTATTGGATAGAAAAGAGGTACAATGTTCGAATTATTATTTAAGATATCTAGATTTGTTCCGGGTTTTTATAGAGTATTACGTTTATTCTATGGGTGTGATATACCAAGAACTGTACAATTTGGAAACAACATAAGATTTGGACATAAAGCTTTGGGAGTAGTGCTCCATCATAAAGCAGTTATTGGCGATAATGTATTCTGTACTTCCAAAGTTTTTATCCCTCATGCCTACCACTGACCGAAAAAAGGCCGAGGAAAGCCCAAAATTACAAATAAATCGCATAAAACCGGCAGAAAATCACAAAAAAGCTTGATTTTCTGCCGGTTTTGTCGTA
>JAZLLO010000126.1:0-3094 GCA_045598185.1 Marvinbryantia sp. | reverse complement strand
CACCGATCTTATAGAGCTTTTCAGCGGAAAAACGATAGAAAATGGCCAAAATAAACACCAGCATCAGACCGGGCAGTTCACGGAAGAACTCAGAAACCCCCTTATCCAGTTCGGTCATACCAACGACTTCAGCCAGGTAGTTATCGATAATGCCTTTGAACAGACCATAGCCTAAGGCCATGATCACGATGGAGAGCAGGAATTCTTTATAACGAGTGTTTTCTTTAAAAATCTGCTTGATTTTCATGAAACGTTCCATTTCCTTCATATTCTGTCAAGCCCTAAACTAAGTGTTTATGCGGACTTGCAAGATTTAATACTTCTGTACAACAGAGCCAAATGGGATGAACATCATTGTATCTTGTACTGAATAGCTGATTTTATGTATAGCTAATAGAACGTCCTGTTCTTTTGTTCTATTAAGGCCTTTTTACCTCTGTTCAGCTATGATGGTGAACCTTCCGTGTCTACAGGGATCATGTCCCAACTTCCTTCGTACCACCTGTTCATACACCGAGTGCCAGTTAAGCTTTCATTCAGGGTCGTGCCCTATGGAAAACACTCCTACCGGCTACAGCTCTTGTTTGTTGTTGGTTCATTACTGTTTTGAGTTCCTTACGGTACTGTTTTTCAGTGGACGCTTCCCCGTTTGGTTTTCTCTTTCCAGTTTTTCCTTGATGCCGTTGCTTCTTCTACGTCATCTTTGTGGGTCCTTTTCCAGGGCCCTGCCCGTTCGCGGATTTCTCAGCATCCCGGCAGGGCTCTGGAAACTGTTGCTTTCTTGTTTTCCTTATACTGCCTGTTCGATCATCGATGTTGGACGTTTGATATCTTTCATCATTCTTTCAGGATCATAGCCATTTCCTTGCTTTATCAGTGTTATGACTATTCTTAAGATCTTACAGGCTATTGCTATCAAAGACTGCATCTTTTTCAGAGGATTCTCTTTTCGAGTTGTGTAGTATATATGCAACTGCATAAACTCCTCCGAATGGGCTACTGCTGATTTTGATGCCAGGAATAACCAGTATCTAAGTCGTTTTCGACCTCTGTAACTGATCTTGGTCTCGCCCTTGTGCTTGCCGGAACTACATGCTACCAATCCCAATCCGCTTAGTTTCTGAATCTCTTTTACATTGTCAAATCGGCTGATGTCTCCGATCTCCGCTATCATTCCGGACAGGATTTTTTCTCCGATTCCTTTGATTTCCAGTACCTTATCGGCATATGGGATTTCTCGCACTTTTTTCTCCAGTTGTTCTTCGACTTCTTTCAGTTTGTCTGTCAATACTGTAATCTGATCCGCAAACCATTGGACTGCGATCTTGCTTCCTGCTGTTCCTTCCTTCAGACCGATACTTTTCTTGGCTATGTCGATGATTTTTTCTGCTCGACTGTAACCTCGGCCTCTAAGTTTTGCCTTATGCCAGATTTCATTCAACCCAGCTGACCCTACTCGAATGATGTCTTGCGGAAACGGTACCTGCTTCAGTACTTCCAGGGTAAATGGGCCATCTAACTTTCCGAATGCGTCCTGATATTCTGGAAAATATATTTTCATTTCCCTGTGCAGCCGGTTTTCATTTCGGATTCGATCTTCTGTCAGCTGATCTCTCAGCATCGACAGTCGACGCAGTTCCGCATATATTCCTTCCGGCAGATACGGCATTCCGTAGTTCCCATCCTTTACTAGATTCGCAATCAGTTTGGGATCTTTTCGATCATCCTTGTTCTGACTGTTGTCTTCCAGTTCCTTCGTCTGTTTCACCGCATACGGATTTACTTGTACCACTGTGATCCCATGGGCGATCATCCATGCTGCTAAACAGAACCAGTAGTGTCCAGTAGGTTCCAGACCCAGTACTATCTGATTCTTTTTGTTTGCAGCTGCTATCTGTAAAGCCCATGTTTTTGCGGACTGAAATCCAACAGAGTCATTACTGAATGGAAACGCTGCCTTACTTAACTCGCGGCCACGAGTATCGATCGCTCTCACATAGTGTGTCTCACTACCTACATCGCATCCTACTATAAGCATTTCGTCACTGATAAATGTGAGTTTTTCATTTTTCTTGAATCTTCTCCCAACCTCTAGATTTCGCCAGGTCGAAGCCTTCATAGACGCTTCAACCTGTTCTATCCTTCTTTTCAGTTCTTCCGGTGAAAGAACATTCAATGTTTTTTCATTCTTTACTTGATTTTTTACCTTTTTTCCTTTACTATTCATCTTGTGATACCTCTTGGAATTTGGATTTTACTAACTGGCCGGTCAGTAATGATCCAACTTTACAAGAGGTATCTTTTTGCGTCAAGAGTTTTCTTCACTGTTTAAAGTATACAGGAAGCTTTCATTATATTATTTTTTTCGTACCATTCACATCATCCGAATATCCATTGGATTCGTTATGATTCCGAGCTAAATTCTTTTTCGTACAAATAATTACCATGCTAATTATATCATCAATTGATTCAAATCACAACTATGTTGTTCAATTTAAGCAAAGACGCCCGAGACAAGCGTTCTCCAGCTGGATCATCGCAGCACTTTCCCGGGCTATGGTTCGCTTCTTTTCAGGGGAGTAAATTTTTTCAATATTTTTTATTTTTTCTCTTGCAATTTCCCTGGTCCTTTGGTAAAATACTATTTGCACTGTGTGCATCATTGCATTCAAGGAGCATAAACGGAAAAGGAGGTGCAGTGCATTATGGCAAAGTGTGATATTTGCGATAAGGGTGTTCATTTTGGTATTAAGGTGAGCCATTCTCATAGACGTTCTAACAAGATGTGGAAGCCCAATATCCGCACAGTCAAGGCGATCGTTAACGGCACTCCTATGACGCTTCATGTTTGTGCAAATTGTCTGAAGTCTAACGCAATTACCCGTGCATAAGACATGTTGAAAGTCTTGCCAAGTGGGCAGATTAGGAAACTTAAAGCTGGAATCTCCGTGCAGTCCCTGTTGAGACTGCACTTTTTCCATTTATAAGCCCAAAAGATAAAAGAACCCCTCTTCCATGTCCTTTGCTTTCAGAGAGTGTTCTGCCCCTTGTCAAGTAGACAAGCCAAATATCTAAAATTAGTTTAAAGATATCC
>JAZLLO010000125.1:0-27819 GCA_045598185.1 Marvinbryantia sp. | reverse complement strand
GCGTTTTCGAAGAAAAGCACTAATTCATCAATAAGTTATCAACAAGATGCAACTACTTCAAATGAAAACCATCAAGAAATTTTCAGCATATTTTTTTCAATTTTATTGTAAGTATCAATCACCTAGCTGAACTGTAACTTTTGGAAACAAAAAGCGAATATTTCACGTTCGCAATGGGTTGTGAAAAGTCTGGAAATACGTTATACTAATTCTGAATTATACTCATTGATCAGGGGGATATGAAAATGAGAAAGTATGCATTCGGTGTCGATCTCGGTGGTACAACCGTTAAGATGGGTCTGTTTGAGACAGATGGTACACTGCTCGATACCTGGGAGATTCCTACCAGAACAGAAGAAGGTGGGAAGTATATTCTTAAGGATATTTCAGATGCAATTGATGACAGACTGAATGAATCCAATATTTCAAAAGCAGATGTCGAAGGAATCGGCATGGGAGTTCCTGGACCGGTTGGCGAAGACGGCACAGTATTCAAATGTGTCAACCTCGGCTGGGACGTTTTTAATGTAGAAGAAAAATTAGGTCAGCTTACACAGTTAAAGGTAAAAGCCGGTAATGACGCTAACGTAGCAGCTCTTGGCGAGATGTGGAAAGGCGGCGGCAAAGGCTTTAAGGATATCGTTATGGTAACACTTGGAACAGGTGTTGGCGGCGGCGTTATTATCAACGGACGTATCCTTGCAGGTGCTACAGGTGCTGCAGGAGAGATCGGCCATATTCCTACCATGGATGATGAAGAAGAGGTATGCGGATGTGGTAAGAGAGGATGTCTGGAGCAGTATGCTTCAGCAACCGGTATCGTGCGCCTTGCAAAGAGATATCTGAAGGCTCATCCGGAAGTAGAGACAACACTTACAGACGCATGTTCTGCAAAGGATGTATGTGATGCAGCGAAGGCTGGAGACGCAGTTGGTACTGCAGTAGTAGATCAGCTTGGACAGATTCTTGGAAAAGGACTTGCACAGGTTTCCTGTGTTGTGAATCCACAGGCATTTGTTATTGGCGGCGGTATGGCAAAGGCAGGTAAGATCCTGATCGATGCGATCCAGAAGTACTATGTAGTGAATGCATTCCATGCATCAAGAAATACAGAGTTCAAACTGGCCGAACTCGGAAACAGTGCCGGAATCTTCGGTGGCGTAAAACTCACCCTTGATTAACATAGAAAGGAATTAAAATAATGGCTAGAGAAAAAATCTTATTTGTAACATCAGAAGCATTACCATTTATCAAAACAGGTGGTTTAGCAGACGTTGCAGGTACATTACCAAAATATTTTGATAAAGAGAAGTATGATGTACGCGTAATCCTTCCAAAGTACGCTTGCATTAAACCAGAATGGAAAGAAAAACTTCAGTACAAGTTCAACCTTTACATGCAGTTAGCATGGAGAAGCATCTATGTAGGTGTATTTGAACTTGAAGTGGAAGGCATCCCATTCTACTTTATCGATAATGAATATTACTTCAGTGGTGCAACACCATATACAAGCGATCCACGTTGGGATATTGAAAGATTCTCATTCTTCGCAAGAGCATCTTTAAGTGTACTTCCTGATCTTGGATTCCGTCCTGATATCATCCACTGCCACGACTGGCAGGCAGCTCTTGTTCCTGTATATCTTAATGATTCATTCCAGGATAACGAGTTCTACCGTGGCATCAAGACAATCATGACTATTCATAACTTAAGATTCCAGGGTGTATATAATAAGGATATTCTTCATGACATCATTGGTATCGATGACAGCTACTTTGCACCAGATAAGCTGGAAGCATTCGAAGATGCTAACCTGTTAAAGGGTGGTATCGTTTATGCTGACCGTGTAACAACTGTATCTGATACATATGCAGAAGAAATCAAGACAGCATTCTACGGTGAGAAACTGGAAGGACTCCTTCAGGCACGTTCTAATGTACTTT
Organism: Marvinbryantia sp.; assembly: GCA_045598185.1. Lineage (GTDB taxonomy): Bacteria > Bacillota > Clostridia > Lachnospirales > Lachnospiraceae > Marvinbryantia. Next base: position 25,876 of record JAZLLO010000125.1, on the reverse strand, counting down.
CCGGTATCGTTAATGGTATCGACTATGATATGTTCAATCCTGAAACAGACAAAGATATCCCATATCATTTCAATGTAGATACTGTTTTAACAGAAAAAGTAAAAGATAAGATGGAACTTCAGAAGGAACTTGGTCTTGAAGTTAATCCAGACGTTATGATGATCGGTATCGTATCCCGTCTGACAGACCAGAAAGGTTTCGACCTTATCAACTATGTAATGGAAGATCTTTGCAATGATGCTGTTCAGCTTGTAATCCTTGGTACAGGTGATCCAAGATACGAAGATATGTTCCATCACTATGCATGGAAGTATCCACAGAAAGTATCTGCTAATATCTACTATTCAGAAGAATTATCACACAGAATCTATGCTTCCTGTGATGCATTCCTTATGCCTTCACTGTTCGAGCCATGTGGACTTAGCCAGATCATGAGTTTAAGATATGGTACACTTCCAATCGTTCGTGAAACAGGTGGATTAAAGGATACAGTTGAAGCATTCAACGAGTTTGAAGGAACAGGAACAGGTTTCAGTTTCACAAACTATAATGCACACGAGATGATGGCAACTGTTCGTTATGCTGAGAGAGTATTCTATGACATGAAGGATGAGTGGAATGGCATCGTAAAACGTGCTATGGAGACAGACTTCTCATGGAATGCATCTGCTCGTAAGTACGAACTTCTTTACGATAACCTGCTTGGATGGTACTGGGAAAGAAATCCGCAGCCAGTAGCAGAAGAAACTCCGGTTGTTGAAGAAGCAACAGTAGCAGAAGAAGCTCAGGTTGTTGAAGAAGCACCAGTTGCAGAGGAAGCTCCAAAGAAGACAACAAGAAAGAGAACAACCAAGAAGGCTGCTGAAGAAGCATCTGCAGAGGAAGCTCCAAAGAAGACAACAAGAAAGAGAACAACCAAGAAAGCAGAAGCAGAAGCTGCTGTAGAGGAAGCTCCAAAGAAGACAACAAGAAAGAGAACAACCAAGAAAGCGGAAGCAGAAGCTGCTGTAGAGGAAGCTCCAAAGAAGACAACAAGAAAGAGAACAACTAAGAAAGCAGAAGCAGAAGCACCTGCAGAAGAAGCTCCAAAGAAAACTACAAGAAAAAGAGCAACAAAGAAAGCCGCCGAGACAGAAGAATAAGCTTTGAGATATATAGCCAGACTACAGGGGTGCGAAATATATTGCACCCTTGTTTCTTGCATTATAGGAGGTTCGGATTTTTTGTAGCGCAGGAAACAATTCGTGGGGACAGGGCTTTTATCAAATATTAAAACAGGAGAAAAGAAATGGGAAAGTACATTTTAAAGAGAACGTTGCTGGCGATTCTTACCATCTTCATCGTCAGCGCCATTACATTCTTTGTAATGAACATCATTCCGGGTGGTCCTTTCAATAAAGAAAAGGCTACCAGTGCGGAAGCAATCAAGGTTCTGGAAGAACGTTATCATCTGGATAAGCCAATTCCGGAACAGTATGTAATCTACATGGGTAACCTCCTTCGTGGAGACTGGGGTGTTTCCCTGAAAACAGGTAGAAGCATCTGGGAAGAACTTTCTTCCAAGTTCATGGTATCTGCAAGACTTGGTGGTATGGCTGCAATCGTAGCGATCATCATAGGCATTGTGCTGGGGTCTATTGCGGCTCTGACAAGAAACCGCTGGCCTGACCGTCTGATCGTCTTCATAACAACACTTATGACTGCGATGCCGTCATTCGTATTAGCTACTTTATTGCTTCTGGTATTCTGTCTGTACCTGAAATGGATTCCGGTATGGTCAACCAAGAACCAGAATCTCTTACTTCCGATCATTGCGTTATGTCTGTATCCAATGGCATATATCACACGTCTTACAAAGACAAGTATGCTGGATTCACTGAATCAGGATTATATCCGTACCGCAAAGGCAAAGGGTGTTAAGAAGCTTAAAGTTATCTTCAAGCATGCTCTTAGAAATGCACTGATTCCGGTTGTTACCTATGTTGGTCCGATGATCGCATACATCCTGACAGGTTCCATGGTAGTAGAGAACATCTTCACTATCGGTGGTCTTGGACAGTGCTTCGTAACAAGTATTACAAACCGTGATTATACAATGATCATGGCTACCACAATATTCCTGGCAATCCTTATGGTAATCGCAAACCTGCTGACAGATATTGCATATAAGATGATTGACCCACGAATTACATTTAGTTAAGCGGAAAGGAAGGAAAAGTTTATGCAGATGAATGAAAATTCAGAATACAAGAAACGCCAGTTCCTGTCCGCTCAGATCGACCTGAGCAAGTTCAATAACAGCAACTTTGAACTGGCAACAGATGAAGAAAAGAAACAGCAGGATGTTATGGGAGAATCCACAACATTCTTCAAGGATGGTATGAAGAGACTGTCCAAGAATCCTCTTGCAATGGGAAGTATCTTTGTACTTCTGTTTATAATCGTAGCAATTATCGTTGTTCCACATTTTGTTCCTTATGGATATGCGCAGATCATTACCGTAGAAGGTAAACGTGATAAATCTGCTGCGAACCTTGGACCATTTGAATACTCCAAGCTGGAACAGCAGTATATCGAAAAGACCGGAGAAAAGCCATTCCCACATATCCTTGGTACAGACTCACTGGGACGTGACTACTTCATTCGTGTTATTTATGGTACAAGAGTAAGTCTTGCAGTAGGTATCGTAGCAGCTATCATGGTATTGATCATCGGTCTTGTCTATGGTTCTGTTGCCGGATACTTTGGAGGAACGCTGGATTTGATCATGATGCGTATCGTTGATATTATCTATTCCCTGCCGGATATGCTGATGATCATTCTGCTCTCTGTAGTATTGAATGAAACACTGACACCACTTCTTGTTGGAACACCGCTTGCAAAGCTGGGTACCAACATGATCTCCATGTTCGTAGTATTCTCATTATTATACTGGGTAGGTATGGCACGTCTGATCCGTGGTCAGATCCTTACCATTAAGAATAATGAATATGTACTTGCAGCTCGTTGTATCGGTACACCAAACGGACGAATCCTGAGAAGACATATTCTTCCAAACTGTCTGTCCGTAATCATCATTACAACAGCACTTCAGGTGCCAAGTGCGATCTTTACAGAAAGTTACTTAAGTTTCTTAGGACTTGGTGTTTCTGTACCACTGACATCCCTTGGTTCTCTTGCCAATGATGCCCGTGCCGGTATGCAGTCCTATCCACTGCGTCTGATCGTTCCAGCAGTTATCATCTGTCTCATCGTTCTGGCACTGAACCTTCTTGGTGATGGCCTTCGTGATGCATTCGATTCTAAGTTAGGATAAGGAGGTTTAAAGATATGAGTGAGAATAATAAATACATCTTAGAAGTAGATAACCTCCATACTAGTTTCTTCACAGATAATGGTGAGGTTCGTGCGGTAAATGGTATCACTTTTAACCTGGAGCCGGGAAAGACACTTGGTATCGTAGGTGAATCCGGATCCGGTAAATCTGTAACAGCATATTCTATTATGCAGATTCTTGCTGCAGCAGGTAAGATTGTAGAAGGTTCTGTACGTTATAAGGGAGAAGATATTACAAAATGGTCTCCAAAGCAGATGGAAAAGTTCCGTGGTTCCAAGTGTTCTATCATCTTCCAGGATCCAATGACAAGCTTAAACCCTGTATTTACAATTGGAAGCCAGCTCATGGAAGCAATCCTTTTGCATACCGATAAGAATAAAGAGCAGGCCAGAGAAAGAGCAATCGAGATGTTGACTCTTGTAGGTGTGAATGAACCTGCAAGTCGTTTGAAACAGTATCCTCATGAGTTGTCCGGTGGTATGCGTCAGCGTGTAATGATCGCTATGGCTCTTGCATGTGAACCGGATATCCTGATCGCCGATGAACCTACAACTGCCCTTGATGTTACCATTCAGGCACAGATTCTGGAACTGATGCAGGATCTGCAGAAGAAGATGGGAATGGCAATCATCATGGTTACACATGACCTTGGTGTTATCGCAAGTATGTGTGATGAGATCCTTGTTATGTACGGCGGACGTGTATGTGAACGTGGTACAGCAGATGATATTTTCTATGATCCATGTCATGAATATACAAAGGGACTTCTTCGTTCTATTCCAAAAGCAGATAACATGAATGAGAAGCTGATTCCAATCGGTGGTACACCGATCAACCTTCTGAATATGCCGGAAGGATGTGCATTCTGCCCACGTTGTGAAGCGGCAATGAAGATCTGTCTTAAGGAAAAACCACAGGAGCTCAGAGTAAGTGATACTCATCTTGCAAGCTGCTGGATGAATGTTAAGAAGTTGTATGAAGAACAGGAGGCTGGAAAATAATGAGTGATAAGGAATATTTACTTAAAGTAGAACATCTGAAACAGTATTTCCCAGTTTCTCAGGGATTCAAGAAGATTCCATTAAAAGCGGTTGATGATGTTTCATTTAACATCAGACCGGGTGAGACACTTGGTCTTGTTGGCGAATCCGGATGTGGTAAGACAACTGTTGGACGTACACTCTTAAGGTTATACCAGCCAACAGCAGGTAAGATCACATTTGACGGAGATGTACTTTTTGACAGTGGTGAACAGTACGATGAGAATGGTCAGCTGAAGGTGGATGCTTCCGGCAATCCTATCCTTGGCAAGAAAGTGGATGTGAACATGCTTCCATACCGTAAGCAGATGCAGATGGTATTCCAGGATCCATATTCTTCACTGAACCCAAGAATGACAGTAGAAGATATCATCGGAGAGCCTCTGGATGTACATAAGTTATACAGTAACCGTAAAGAACGCCGTGAGAAGATCCTGGAACTGATGGAGATCGTAGGATTAAATGCAGAGCATGCAATGCGCTATGCACATGAGTTCTCAGGTGGTCAGAGACAGCGTATCGGTATCGCACGTGCGCTGGCTGTTAATCCTAAGTTTATCGTATGTGATGAACCGGTATCTGCGCTTGACGTATCTATTCAGGCACAGGTTGTCAACATGTTCGAAGAACTTCAGGAGAAGTTAGGAGTTGCCTATCTGTTCATCGCACATGACCTTCTGGTTGTACATCATATCTCAGACCGTATCGCGGTTATGTACCTTGGTAAGCTGGTTGAGATTGCAGATGCAGATGAACTGAATGAACACCCGATTCATCCTTATACCTTAAGTCTTCTTTCAGCAGTTCCGATCCCTGATCCGGATACAGCAAGAAGAAGCAAACGTATCGTTCTGGAAGGTGATGTTCCATCTCCATTAAAGATGCCTACAGGATGTCCTTTCCGTACAAGATGTAAATATGCAACAGAACAGTGTGCCATTGCAATGCCTCCATTAAAAGACAGAGGAAATGGACATATGGTTGCATGTTGGAACAAATAGTCGTATAATATGAAATTGATTGGAGCTCTACATTGTTTTAATGTGGTGAATTCCTAAAGTATATTTTAAAAGGAGTAGTTTAATCATGAAAAATGTATTAAAAACAGTAGCATTTGGCGCTGCACTTGCAACTTCTCTTGCACTCACAGCAAACGCAGCAGATGCAGACAAAACTCTGTACATCAACCTTGCTTCAGAACCAGATTACCTTGATCCAGCTCTGAACAGCTCAGTTGACGGTGGATGTCTTGCAGTTAACACTTTCGAAGGTCTTTACACATATGATGCTGATGGAAATCTTATCCCAGGTATCGCTGATGGTATGCCAGAAGTATCTGAAGACGGATGCATCTATACAGTAAAGATGATAGAATCTCTCTGGAGCAACGGTGAACCTCTTACAGCAAACGATATCGTTTACTCATGGAACCGTGTAGTTGCACCAGAAACTGCAGCAGACTATGCTTACCTTTTCGATGTAATCGCAAGAAATGGCAATGGTGATCTTCAGGTTAAAGCTATCGATGATTACACACTTGAGATCGAACTTAACAGCCCATGCCCATACTTCAATGACTTAATGGCATTCCCAACATTCTTCCCTGTATATCAGGCAGGTGTTGAAGCAGCTGACCCAGATGGAACAGTTCCAGGTAAGTGGGCTCAGGAAGCTGGATTCGTATGTAATGGTGCTTACACACTTTCTGACTGGGCACACAACGAATCTATGGTATATGTTAAGAATGAAAACTACCATGATGCAGCTAATGTAACTATGGATGAACTTGATTTCATGCTTTCTGCTGATGATACAGCTATCTACGCTGCATTCAACAGTGGTGACCTTGATTACATTGACTCTGTACCAAACGATGAGATCGCTTCCCTTAACGGAATCAATCCAGAATTCGGTATTCTTGATCAGCTTGGAACATACTACATCGGTTTCAACGTAAATGATGCTATGTTCGATGGCAAGACAGTTGAAGAAGCAGCTAAGATGCGTAAAGCTATCTCTATGATGATCGACCGTCGTTGGATCGTTGATACAGTTGGACAGACAGGTCAGATTCCTGCAGATGCATTCGTACCAGCTGGTATGGCAGATGGTAACGGTGGTATCTTCAAGACAGAAGATGTTTCTTACTATGATGCTGAAAACACAGGTTCCGGCATGATCGAAGAAGCTAAGGCTCTTCTTGAAGAATGTGGTTATACATTCACAGATAATGGTGATGGCACATATGCTATCGACCCAGCTCTTTCTCTTGACTACCTTACAAACGATGGTACAGGACACCTTGCAGTAGCAGCTTCCGTTCAGCAGGACCTTGCTCTTCTTGGTATCGAGATGACAATCAAGTCTGAAGACTGGAACGTATTCCTTGAAGACCGTAAGAAAGGTAACTTCTCTGTAGCACGTGAAGGTTGGGTAGCTGACTACAATGACCCAATCAACATGCTTGAGATCTTCACATCTGATTCAGGTAACAATGATATGCAGCTTGGTAAGGGCGTTTCTGTAGCAGCTCCAGCATGGGATGCTTACGATGAACTTATCGATGAGATCCGTACAACAACAGATTTCGCAGCACGTGTTGACCTGATGCACCAGGCAGAAGATATGCTTATGGAAACAGGCGCTGTAGTTCCAATCTACTACTACAACGACGTTTACATGCAGAAGGGTAATGTAGACGGTATCTTCGCTACAGTATTCGGTATGAAGTACTTCATGTACGCAACAAAGACTCTTTAATCAGAATTTATAGGACAACAGAATAGGTGATCTACCGTTACTGGAACGAGAACGAAGTGTAAGTGAACAGTAACGTCTTCAGGGCAGGGTGCAATTCCCGACCGGCGGTAAAGTCCGCGAGCTTATTATAAGCAGAATTGGTGTAATTCCAATACCGACAGTAAAGTCTGGATGAAAGAAGGAATCAGTGGAATTAGTTGTTTGCTATTACTGCCCCGAGGTTTTTCCTCGGGGCAATTTCTTTTTATAACGAGACATTAAAACTGACTATTCCCGGAAGATATCCGGAAAAGGAGTAAACTATGAAAAACTCAAACACACGTAAACTTGTAATGACAGGTATGTTCTCAGCAATTGCATATATCCTGTTCTTTATTCAGTTCGCAGTACCATTTATGCCAGGCTTTATCAAGATGGATATCTCAGAGCTGCCTGCACTGATCGGTGCATTCGCACTTGGACCTGTGGAAGGTGTTATTATCTGTCTGGTAAAGAATGTCATTCACTTATTACAGACAAGCACAGGCGGAGTTGGCGAATTATCAAACTTCCTGTTAGGCGCATTCTTTGTATTCCCTGCAGGTATGATCTATAAGCATAATAAGAGCAGAAAGAGCGCGATTATCGGATGTCTTGTAGGTGCAGTATTTATGGCTATCGGAAGTATCGTAACAAACTACTTCCTGGTATATCCAATCTATACAAAGTTTATGCCAATGGATGCAATCATTGAGGCGTATAAGGCTATTAATCCAAAGGTAGATTCTCTGATGGCATGTCTGGTTATGTTCAATATGCCGTTCACATTCGTAAAGGGTATGTTAAGTGTTGTTGTAACATTACTTGTATATAAGAGACTTTCTCCAATTATTAAAGGAAATTCCGGAATCTAAAGATTGCGTTCCGCTTTTCCTATGAGGTATAATTAAACTATGTATATCGAAAGGAGCGGAAGGTATGGCAGAGAATAAGCTGGTCATGGGTTATTGGGACTGCGCATTCTGCGGAGAGAAGAAGATCCCAGGGACACAAAGGGCTTGTCCTTGCTGCGGCAAGGTCCGAGGTGCGGATGCTGTTTTTTATATGGATGGAGTAGCTGAAGGACAGAGGATATCAGAAGAAGAGGCAAGGAAGAAACAGAAGCTAACAGAAGAAGAAGCACAGACAAAGGGAAAAGGTGCTGACTGGTACTGCTCCTTCTGTGATAGCATGAACTCGGCATTGGATGAGAATTGTAAGTCTTGCGGAGCATCAAGAGCAGAATCTGAGGCTAATTATTTCGAACTTCAGGAGAAGAAGCGTCTTGAGGCACTTAAGAAAGAGCAGGAAAAGCTTGAGGCAACAAGAGCGAGAGAAGAGCCGGCAGCAAAGAAGAGATCACCACTGTTTTTCCTTCTTCCACTTGTACTTTTGGGTGCACTGATCTTTATGATGATGCCGAAGAAGGCAGATCTGAAGATTACCGATGTATTCTGGCATAATCTCATCAGTATTGAGAAGAATACGCAGCTGGAAGAAAGTGACTGGATTGTTCCGGATGGTGGAGAGGTTCAGACGCAGCGCCGGGAACTATATGGTTATGAGAAGGTTCTTGACCACTATGAAACGGTTCATTATCAGGAAAGAGTTCCGAGTGGAAGCCATACTGAGTACAGTTATCAGAATAATGGCGATGGAACATTTACAGAAGTTCCGCATCAGGTTACCGATTACACTTACGAGGATCGAACCAGACAAGAAGCAGTCTATCGAGATGATCCGGTCTACAGGACAAAGTATTACTATCTGATCTGGAGGTGGATTCCAGAACGAACGGTGGAAACTGAAGGTCACGATAAAGAGCCAAAATGGGGCGATCCGCAGCTTGGTGAGAATGAACGAGAAGCCTACCGTGAGAGTTATTATACCGTTACCGGGGAGAAGAAAGGGAACGAGCGCGTTTATAACGTAAGTGAAGCTATATGGAATCAGCTGAAGGTTGGTGACCAGATTGAATGCGTCGTACATGGTAACGAGATTATTGAGCTGAAATAAAACAAATACCTCAAAGACATTGATTTATTGATGTTTTTGAGGTATTTTTGATTACATTACACGAATTGGTTTTGAAACAGACAGGAGGGAGATCATGATCGCAAATTACCATACTCATACCTGGCGTTGCCGTCATGCGTGGGATACGGAACGTGAATATGTGGAGAGAGCCATAGAAGGCGGAATAAAGATACTTGGTTTTTCAGATCATACACCATACAGACATCTGGACAGCCCGGATAATACCGTGCGTATGGAGATGCGTGAATTTGAAGGATATGTGGATATGATATTAAAACTTCGGGATGAATATGCAGCAGATATTCAGATTTACCTTGGAGCCGAGGTTGAATATTATCCGGATTATTTTGAGGATCTGATGCGATTTTTTGAAGGATATCCGGTGGAATATATGATTCTTGGACAACATTTTCTGTATAATGAAGTTCATGCACGTTACAGTGGAACAAAAACGTTTAAGCCGGAGCATCTGATCCAGTATGTGAATCAGAGTATTGAAGCTATGGATACGGGACGTTTCCTTTATATGGCACATCCTGACCTTCTGAATTATATCGGCGATGATGGGACTTATAACAGAGAGTACAAAAGACTTTGCGAAGCAGCAAAGGAGAGAAAGCTGCCGCTTGAGATCAATCTTCTGGGGCTTCGGGGACATAGATGGTACCCGGATGAGAGATTCTGGAAGCTTGCAGGAGAAGTCGGTAATGATGTTATTCTGGGATGCGATGCTCACAGAGCCATTGATGTGTGGGATCCTGTGACAGAGAAATGTGCAGAAGAGATGGTGCAGAAGTATCATTTACATCTGATCGACAGGATAGATATAGTCAGTAGAAAAGGAGGAGCGTGATGAGTAAGATACGAAATATCGTTTTTGACATTGGACATGTACTTCTGGAATATCGCTGGCTTGACCTGATCAGAGAGTATGTGGAGGATGAGGAAAAAGCAAAGCGTATCCGTATGTGTCTGGATGATGATCCTTATGGATACTGGAATATGTATGATAAAGGGCTGGTAACAAGAGAAGAAGTGATCGATGCTTTCAGGAGAAAATATCCGGAAGAAGGAGAATATATCGCATGGATTTTTCAGCAGCCGGATAAGATGTGTATAGAAAGACCAGGAATCTGGGAGAAGGTGCATCAGCTGAAAGAAAAAGGATATGGGATATATCTTTTATCCAATTATCCAAAGGATCTTCTTTTTGAACACCTGAAAGGAGTTCCTTTTGCCAAGGATGTGGATGGAATGGTAGTATCCTATATGATCAATATCTGTAAACCGGAACCTGAGATCTATCAGGAATTATTCAGAAAATATCAACTGAAACCGGAAGAGTGTGTCTTTTTTGATGACCGTATGGAAAACGTAGAGGGAGCGGTCAAAATGGGAATGTCTGCGATTCAGGTGGTAAGTGAGGAACAATTCCTTGCAGATATGAATATTTTCCTATGATAATGTATTGCATCGAAAAAGTGTTTTTGATAGAATAGAAACAAATATTTTTCAAACAGGAGGAGATAAAACATGAAAAAATTAACAGTTTTAGCAACATTAGCTCTGATGGCATCAGCTATTCCTGCAGCAGGCGTAGCAGCAGAAGAATTAAAGTTTGCAACAGGTGGATCATCAGGTACATATTATGCATTTGGTAGCGTATTAGCTGGTGAAGTTTCTGCAGATACAGATACAACAGTTACAGCTATCGAAGCTAACGGTTCAGCAGCTAACGTTGATGATATCGATGCAGGTGATGTTGATATCGCTTTCTGCCAGGGTGATGTTATGGCATATGCTCATGATGGTATCAACCTTTTCGAAGGAGATCCAATCGACAGCTTCTCTACAGTAGCAGCTCTTTACATGGAACAGGTTCAGATCGTTACAACAAATCCAGATATCAAGACAGTAGCAGATCTGGCTGGTAAGAACGTATCTATCGGTGCTTCAGGTTCAGGTGTTTACTTCAACGCTATGGATATCCTTGGTGTATATGGTCTTACAGAAGATGATATCAACCCAACATATGAATCATTCGCAGATTCAGCAGATAGTTTAAAGGATGGCAAGATTGATGCTGCATTCATTACAGCAGGTGCTCCTACAACAGCTGTAACTGACCTTAGCACATCTAAGGGTGTTTACCTTGTAAGCATTGATGAAGAACACGTAGCAGCTCTTCTTGAGTCTTGCCCATACTACACAGCATACACAATCGCAGCTGACACATATAACATGGAAGCAGATGCTGATACAGTAGCAGTTGGTGCTGTTGTTATTGCTAATGATGAAGTTTCTGAAGACGCAGTTTATGATTTCGTTTCTACAGTATTCGAGAACACAGACGCTATCAAGACAGCTCATGCTAAGGGTGCAGAACTGAACCTTGACTATGCTTCATCTGTAACAGCTGTTCCATATCATCCAGGTGCAGCTAAGTACTTCGAAGAAAAGGGTATCACAGTAGAAGTTAAATAGTTGTTGGTAACTTTTTATTCAATGATGCATTAATAATTGGCTGAGGCAGGCCACCCTGTCTCAGCTTTTTGTTTAAGTTTTATGTTTGGAAAGGAGAACCTGTATGAGCGAACTGGAAAAGAATGTAGTCGTTGGGTCAGCTGACACAGGAACAGCCGCTGATGTGGATGAGGTTATGAAAAAGTATGACCGTGAATCCAATACACGTGTCTGGACCGGAACTCCAAAGCTTGTGATCCGTTGGCTGATGGTATTTTTCTCTTTATACAGTATCTATGTAACATTGTTCAGTACAGCAATGAGACAGATTCGATTAATGAACTTCCTTGGCATGATCCTTGTGATCGGTTTTCTGAACTTCCCTGCAAAGAAGGGAGTACAGAAGGCGAATCATATGCCTTGGTATGATATTCTGATCATGGTTGTGGGAGCGTTTGGTTTCTTCTATAGTGCATTTAAAGGCGCAGAACTTGCGAACATGAGACCAAAGCTTGTAAGAGCAGATGTATTCCTTCTTGTCATCGCTGTTATCTCTATCCTTGCGATGATGGAGCTTTGTCGTCGAAGCGTTGGTGTACCTATTCTGATCGTTGTTGGTATTCTGCTGGTTTACACCTTCATGAATGTAGATGCAACCAAGGTTATCTATGACCAGTTTTATGCAACAAGTGGTATCATGAACACTCCTATCGATGTCTGTGCCAAGTATATCGTTGTATTCCTGATATTCGGTGCGTTCCTGGAACGAACGGGTATCTCAACCTTTTTTATCAATCTTGCGAACTCCCTTGCAGGTGCTTCTGCAGGTGGTCCTGCTAAGGTTGCTGTTATCTCTTCAGGTCTTTGTGGTATGGTTTCCGGTTCTTCTGTAGGTAATACAGTAACAACTGGTTCGATCACAATCCCTATGATGAAAAAGACTGGTTATCAGAGTGAATTCGCAGGTGCCGTTGAAGCGGCAGCTTCCACAGGTGGACAGATTATGCCGCCTATCATGGGTGCAGCAGCTTTCCTTATGGCAGAGTACATGGGTGTTAGCTATGCAGAAGTAGCTTACCGTGCAATTCTTCCTGCTATCCTTTATTTCGTTGGTATCTATATCGCAGTACATCTGGAAGCGAAAAAGCTGGGTCTTCAGGGTATTCCAAAGGATCAGCTTCCAAAGTTCAGCAACCTGATCAAGAAGATCTATCTTCTTCTTCCACTTGTAGTACTGGTTGTCATGGTTTCTACCAATACAAGATCCATGCAGTTCTCTGCATCTATTGCTATTCTTGTTACTATCGCTGTTGGTATCTTTAACAGTGATGACAGAATCAGTGTTACGAAGTGTATTGACGCACTGGAATCCGGTGCGAAAGGTACGATCTCTGTAGCAGTTGCCTGTGCAATGGCTGGTATCGTTGCAGGTTGTGTAACTTCTACAGGTCTTGCTTCCAAACTGATCATCGCTATCGTATCTGTAGCGAACGGACATGCTATGATTGCCCTTGTTCTTACCATGCTTTGCTGTATCGTTCTTGGTATGGGTGTTCCTACAACAGCTACTTACTGTATCATGGCAGCAACATGTGCTCCGATCCTGGTGGCACCTGAAATCGGTATCCCGGTTGTAGCAGCACATTTCTTTGTATTCTACTTCGGTATCGTAGCAGATATCACACCTCCTGTTGCTCTTGCAGCTTATGCAGGAAGTGCGATCGCAAAGTCTTCTCCTATGAAGACAGCTTTTACCGCAACAAGACTTGCTATCGGTGGTTTCATCGTACCTTATATCTGTGCCCTGAATCCTGCAATGCTTCTTGTTGATACATCAGCTCCTCAGGTAGCTATGATCGTTGTTACATCTCTGATCGGTATCTTTGGTGTAGCGGCAGGTCTTTCAGGCTTCCTGTTCAAGAAGATGAATCCACTGTTCAGAATTATTATTATCGTCGGTGGTCTGACACTTCTTTATCCTGGAACCATGTCCGATGTTATTGGTCTGGTACTTGTAATTGCAATTGTTGCATTACAGAGAGTAATGGCTGGAAAAGAAGCAGTAGCATAACATAATTTTAAAATATTTATTTCAATGGGGCGAGCCATTTGGGACGGTTCTTACTGGCACAAACAGTGTGTCAGTAAGATCCGTCCCCAGTGGCTCGCCCTCATTTTATAATTGACATTAACTGATAGAATCTTAACAAAAATGGAAAAAAATACTTTCTAGTAGCATAGCCCTCATGATATAATAAAACTGTTAAAATCTATTTTTATAATTAATATGGGAGGAACGAGATGAAGAAAGATGGAATGCTGGCTTTGTTAATTCGTGCACTTATCATGTGCGTGGCTACCATCGCATTAGTCTTTGGCTTCAAGTGGTTTGACCAGAATGTTCAGCACTCACCTGTTGACAATTCTATAGTCGGAACTGCTCAGGGCTTTGGCGGCGACGTAACAGCGAAGTTAACAATCGGAAAAGACGGATCTATCGAAGAAGTTGTCTTAGACGGACCAAACGAGACACCTGAGATTGGTGGAGCAGCACTTGCTGAATTACAGGAACAGGTTCTGGCAGCACAGGGCTCAGCAATCGATGGCGTATCTGGTGCATCAATTACTTCACAGGCAGTAAGAGATGCAGTTGCCGCAGCAATGGGAGAAGAAGTAGCAGCACCAGCTGAGACAGAAGAGACAGCAACAGAAGCAGTTGAAGAAACAACTGAGGCAGCAGAAGAAGAAGCAACAGAAGCAGTTGAAGAAGAAGCAACAGAAGCAGCTGAGGAAGCAGCACCTATAGAAGCAGCAGTTGGTACACTTACAGGTACAGGCGCAGGCTTTGGCGGTGATGTAAAGGCAACACTTACAGTAGCAGAAGATGGCACTATCACAGATGTAGTACTGGAAGGTGCAGATGAGACACCGACAATCGGTGGAGCAGCACTGGAAGAACTTGCAGCACAGGTTCTTGAAGCACAGGGCGCTGATATCGATGGTGTATCAGGTGCTTCCATTACATCAGGAGCTGTTAAGGAAGCAGTTGCAGCAGCACTTGCAGGCGCAGGTGAAGAAGCAGCAGAAGTAAAGGAACTTGCATTTACAGCAGGAACATATACAGGAACAGCATCTGGTTATAACGGACCAGTAGAACTTTCTGTAACATTTTCTGATACAGCTGTAACAGATATCGAAGTTACAGCGAACAATGAGACAGCTTATGTAGGAACACCTGCATTTGATATCATGATTCCGGAAGCTATCGAAGCAAATGGTTCAGGCATCGATTCTGTATCAGGTGCAACATTCTCTTCAAGAGCTATCAAGGAAGCATTAAACAATGCAGCAGAAGCAGCAGGTTGTACAGATCTTGCAGCATTTAAGGCAAACAAAGTAGAACATGCACCACAGGCTGACATCGAAGAAACAGTAGATGTTGTAATCGTAGGTGCAGGTGGAGCCGGAATGGGTGCAGCAGCACAGGCAGCCATGAACGGTGAATCCGTAATCGTAATCGAAGAAAATGCAGAGATCGGTGGTAACACACTGGTATCCGGTGGACAGTTCCAGGCAACAATGCCTTACCTTGTATGGGATCCGGCTGACCCAGATGCAACAGAAGCAGTATGGGATTATGATGGACAGACCTATGCAAAGATCATGTCAACACAGGGTAACATCGATGTATTAAAAGTAATCGCAGAGTGGTCAGAAGAACCATTTAACGGTGAATACTTTGTAGAAAATGAATATGTAGCAGGTGAGATCGATGACCTCAGCAAGCAGGGCGTACATCAGGAATATCTCCCTGTACTTCAGGAACTGAAAGCAGAGATCGCAGCATATCTTGAATGGGCACAGCCAAAACTGGATGCAGGCATTCCGGAGAATGAGATCACACTGTTCTCAACAGATAACCTCCATATCTTCCAGACATATTATGGTGGTCTTCGTCAGAACGCAGACAAGACAGACTGGATCTACGGCGATGTAGAACTCGTATCACAGTTTGTCAAGGGTGGTTACGAACTTAAGACATGGTTAGAAGACCAGGGCGCTAAGTTCGCAGATGGCGATCAGCTTATCCTTATCGGTGCTCTCTGGTACAGAGAAAACCGCCAGCTCGGTGCTGACCTTGATGGTGACGGCGAGATGGAATACGGTGGAAACTGGGGCGCATACTTTGCACCAACAGTGAACACATTACTTGTAACATCTGAGACAGCAGATCAGAATAAGATCATGACACGTACAAAGGGTGAAAGCCTGATCGTGGAAGATGGCAGAGTAACAGGTGTTAATGCAACAATGTACGATGGAACCAAGGTAACACTCCATGCTAACAAGGGTGTCATCATGGCAACAGGTGGATATGCAGCTAATATCCAGATGGTAATTGATGAGAACCAGTACTGGGATCCAAGTTATATTACCAATGCAACAAAGACAACCAACCGTTCTTCTCTTGTAGGTGACGGTATTGCAATGGGTGAAGAAGCAGGCGCAGCAACAGTTGGAACAGGCTGGCCGCAGATGATGCCAATCTCATGGATCGACAATGGTAACCTTTCATTCGGTGGCGGTCAGTATGCAGCTTACATCAACCCAACAACTGGTAAGAGATTTGTTAATGAATCAGCAGAACGTGACGTACTTTCTCTTGGTGAATTCAAGAATGGTGTAGAAGTGAACGGAGCACAGGGTGTATTCCTTGAATTCTCTAACGCAGACGTTCCAATCGGAAGACCATATCCATATGATGATTATTCAACAGGCGTTCCAGTAGCAAGCCACGACCAGATTGATGGAAGAGTATACTTCATCAGCAGTCAGGAAGAACTCCAGGGCGTACTTGATAACTTTGGAATGACAGCAGATCCGGCAGTGATCTACGAAACATTAGAAGCATATGACCGTGCAATCATGGCAGGTGAACAGCCAGAAGTTGGCAAGGCACAGGCAAGTGATCTGATCGGACATGCAGACCTTGATGAAACAGATAACTATGATCCAGAGACATACCAGTTAGACGGTGTACTCCTTCGTATCCGTGTAATGGCTCCATCAACACACCATACAATGGGTGGTCTTTCAGTAGATATCGATCGTCATGTACTTGATGCAGATGGCAATATCATCCCAGGCCTCTATGCAGCAGGTGAAGTAACAGGTGGTATCCATGCCGGTAACCGTCTTGGCGGTAACGCAATCGTAGAGATATTCGTATCTGGTAGAGTAGCAGCTAATACAATCTCTGCTACAGAAACATCAGAAGTAGTTGAAGAAGCTGCAGAAGCAGCTGAAGAAACAACAGAAGCAGCACCTGAGGAAGCTCAGGCTGCTGCTGGAACAGTAACTGGTACAGGTGCAGGTTTTGGTGGTGACGTAACAGCAACACTTACAGTAGCAGAAGATGGCACTATCACTGATGTAGTACTGGAAGGCGCAGATGAGACGCCAACAATCGGTGGAGCAGCACTGGAAGAACTTGCAGCACAGGTTCTTGAAGCACAGAGCGCTGATATCGATGGTGTATCAGGAGCTTCAATTACATCAGGAGCTGTTAAGACAGCAGTTGCAGCAGCACTTGCAGGCGAAGCTGGTGAAGAAGCAGCAGAAGCTTCTGACGAAGCGGTAACATTTACTCCAGGTACTTATACAGGAACAGCAACAGGTTTCGGTGGTGATGTCGCTGTTACATTAACAGTAACAGAAGATGACATTACAGATGTTGAAATCGTTGGTGACAAGGAAACAGTTAATATCGGAACATTTGCAGTTGATTTGCTGGATGATGTAATCGAAGCAGCTAATACATGTAAGGTAGATGCACTTTCAGGAGCAACTGTAACAAGTAACGCAATCAAGAGAGCTGCAGCTGATGCACTTACACAGGCAGGCGCAGACGTGAATGCTCTTCCATCTGCTGAAAAAGAAGAAATCGCAACAGAAGATAAAGAAGAGGAAACACTTGACACACAGATTGTTATCGTAGGCGCAGGTGGTGCTGGTATGACAGCAGCAATCAAGGCAACTCAGGCAGGTAAGGATGTTATTCTTGTTGAAAAGATGCCATATGCAGGCGGTAACACAACAAAAGCAACTGGTGGTATGAATGCCGCTGAGACACACTACCAGGCAGAGCAGGATATCGAAGACTCTGTTGGACAGTTTATTGCAGATACTATGACAGGCGGACATGATCTGAATGACCTTGCACTGGTTACAAAGATGGCAGAAGAATCTGCAGCATGTATCGACTGGCTCGATTCTATTGATGCACCACTTCCAAAGCTTGGTTTCTCAGGCGGAGCTACAAATTCCCGTATTCATGCTCCAGAAGATGGATCAGGCGTAGGTGCTTATCTTGTAACAGCATTCTTAAAGCAGATTGATGAACTTGGCATCAATGTAATGTACAACACAAAAGCAACATCTATCATCATGGATGGTGATAAGGCTGTTGGTATCAAGGCAGAAGACGATGATAAGGTATATACCATCAACGCAGATGCTGTCATCCTTGCAACAGGTGGTTTTGGTGCAAACAATGACATGATCGTTTCTTACAGAGAAGATCTTGACGGAACAGTTACAACGAATACGCCGGCTGCAACAGGCGATGGTATCATCATGGCACAGGAAGTTGGAGCAGACACAAGAGATCTGGAACAGATCCAGCTTCATCCTACAGTAGAGCAGGGAACAAGCATGCTGATTACAGAAGGTGTTCGTGGTGACGGTGCTATCCTTGTCAATCAGGAAGGTAAACGTTTCACAAATGAAATGTTAACACGTGATGCTGTATCTGCAGCAGAGCTTGAACAGCCAGGCTGCTATGCATATGTTATCTTCGATCAGAACTTAAGAGATAATCTGAAAGCAATTGAAAAGTACGTTGATACTAATATTACAATTCAGGCAGACACAATCGAAGGTCTTGCAGAACTGATTGATATTGATCCTGCAACTCTTGCAGAAACACTTGCTACATGGAATGAATGTGTAGCTAATCAGGCAGATCCTGAATTTGGACGTGAAACAGCTATGGATGCAGACTTAAGTGTTGCCCCATACTATGCAATCAAGGTTGCTCCTGGTATCCACCATACAATGGGTGGTATCAAGATCGATACAGATGCAGAAGTAATCGACACAGAAGGCAATGTAATCCCTGGTCTTTTCGCAGCAGGCGAAGTTACCGGTGGTGTTCACGGTGGTAACCGTCTTGGCGGTAACGCTGTAGCAGATATCGTAGTATTTGGTAATACAGCTGGAACAAATGCAGCAGAATATGTAGATTCCGTTGAGCCTGTAGCTGAGGCAAAAGCAGCAGAAGAAGCAGCTGATGACGTTACTTCAGATGCTATCATCACTGCAGAGGAATGGGCTGAGACATACCCGGAACTCGTAGCTACTTATATGGCTAACAGTGAGAATAATTACAGAATTGATTATCTTGAAGAAGATCCATATCTTGTGAATGTATATGAAGGATTTGGATTTGCTAAGGATTATACAAGTGCAACAGGTCACAGCTATTGTCTGGATGATGTTTCCGGTACGGAAAGACCACACGCACTTGCAAACTGTCTGACATGTAAGACAGCAGATTTTACTAAGCTTGTGAATGATATGGGCGTAGAAGCATATAAGTATGACTTCGAAGAGACATATGCACAGATGAAAGAAAGCGTTGGCTGTTACAGCTGTCACGCAAATGAAGCTGGCGATAATGGCAAGCTTGTACTGACGCACGATTATACAATTGCAAAACTTGGTGAAAGCGGCATCGACATGGGTGTTCTTACCTGTGGACAGTGTCATATCGAGTATTATTTTGATCCGGAAACAAAAGCTACTATCTGTCCATATACAAGTGTAGAAGAGATGGATCCGGAAGCAATCCTTGCATTCTATGATGAGATGGGATTCTCAGACTGGACACAGGAAAGCACAGGAACAGGTCTTCTTAAGGCTCAGCATCCAGAGATGGAAACTTTCCTTGGACAGGGAAGCGTACACGCTGGTATGGGTATGAACTGTGCATCCTGCCATATGGAAAAGGTTACTGCTGCTGATGGTACTGTATTTACAAGCCATACATGGGTAAGCCCACTGCAGAGTGAAGGTATCCTTGAAACATGTGCAGCATGTCATAAAGATGTAGATATGACAGCAAAGGTTCAGGCTATTCAGGAAGAAGTAATTGCACGTGAAAAAGAAGTTGGTGAAAAGTTATCAGGTCTTAAGAGCGCACTGGTTGATGCAGTTGCATCCGGTGAATACTCAGAGGACGAACTGAATGCTCTTCGTTCTTGCTACAGAAGTGCTCAGTGGTACTGGGATTTCTGTTATGTAGAGAACAGTGAAGGTGCTCATAACTCTACACTTTCTAAGAGATGTCTTGATAAAGCGGAAGGCATTATCGATGAAGCAATGGGATTAATCAAATAATCTATGAAACAAGAATAGGGACTGCCGCAGAATAACAGTTCTGCGGCAGTTTTCTGTCAGGAGGACATTTTGAAAAAATATGTAAAACTGTTCTTTTCCATGAAATTTGCTGTGACATTATTGATTATACTTGCATTGGTCTGTACGGTAGGAAGTGTGATCCCACAGGGGAATACACTTTCATATTATCAGGAAGCTTATTCCACACAGGTGGCAGGGGCAATTATGCTGTTTGGGCTGGATGATGTATTTCATTGCTGGTGGTTTGTAATACTGACGTTAATCCTATGTGCCAACCTGCTGGGATGCAATGTATTGCATTTTCCGGCATTGATTCGCCGTACAAAGAATGGCTTTACCATGGAGAAGGCTACAAAAGCCTGGGATGGAACTCCTGTTGCAATAACAAAAGATCCGCAAGCGTTGATGAAGAAGCTTGGATTCCGCAACATTGAAGAGAAAGATAACGAACTTTATGCGGTGAAGAATAAGGCTGGTATCTGGGGGGCATGGCTGTGTCACCTTGGAATGCTGATTGTAATAGCAGGATTCGGACTTGGTCAGATGATGAAAACGGAATATACAGTATATGGCGTACCGGGACAGACAAGAACTGTTGGAGACACCGGATATGAGCTGACGATCGATGATTTTGAAGTGAAATTAAGAGAAGATGATACAGTAGAACAGTACACCGCAAAGCTTACCATGCAGAATACACAAACAGGAGAATCAGCATCCGGAGAGGCAAGCGTGAATTACCCGCTTTCTCTTTATGGTATGAAGTTATATCAGAATTCAACCGGATGGGCAGCTACAATGGAAGTGTGGAAGGATAATGAGAAGCTTCAGGAAAGTCTGCTGTGTGCCGGAGAATATGCGCTGGTAGATGCACTTCCGGGAGTTGCAGTCATGTTCTCTGCATTTTATCCTGATTATGTAGAAGTAAATGGTATGCCGACAACAGCTTCCTCCCGTTTGAATAATCCAGGTTACCTGTATATGTTGTATTACCATGATCAGGTACTTGGAATGAAGGTATTAAGCGGACCGGATAAGATTACGATTGAAGGATATGAGATATTCTTCCGTGATCCACAGTCATATACCCTGATTCAAATCAAACGTGACCCGTTTACCAAAGTAGCAGCACTTGGCGGACTTCTGGTTCTTGTAGCACTGATTTTAGCGTTCTATCTTAGAACTGCAGAGATCTGGGCTGTTCAGGATACTGATGGAACCTGGAAGATAGCAGGAAAGAGCCGTAAAGGCGGAGAAGAATTTTTGGAATCGATTCGTAAAGCAGCGACATGAAGATAGAATAGGAGTAGATTATGAGCAGCGAACAATTTCTTAATATTGAAAATACGATTTTTACAATAGCTATGGTACTGTATCTGGTTTCTATGGTACTGTATGTTTTCTTTTTCGTTCTGAAAAAAGAAGTTCTTGGAAAGATTGCAGGATATGTTGTATGTGGAGCATTCCTTTGCCATACAATAGCATTGATCACACGTGGTATTGGCGCCGGAAGACTTCCGCTGACCAATCAGTATGAATTTGCCACCAGCTTTGCATGGGGAATCTGTCTTTGCTACCTGATCTTTCTGTGGAAGTACAAGTTCCAGGCACTTGGTGCATTTGTAACTCCAGTCATCTTTCTGGTTATCGGCTATGCTGCTATGCAGAGCCGTGAAGTCCGTGAACTGATGCCTGCACTTCGAAGCAACTGGCTTGCTATCCACGTAAGCTCAGCGATTATTTCTTATGGAGGATTTGGAGTATCCTTTGCAGTGTCATTGATGTTTCTTATCAGAGAGAAGATGAGTGGCAATGAATTCTGGCAGAAGCATATTCCGGAAGGAGAAAAGCTTGACCTGATCAGTTACCGTGCAGTATCACTTGGATTTCTGTTCCTTACATTTGTAATGGTTTCCGGAGCAATCTGGGCAGAACGTGCATGGGGAAGCTACTGGTCATGGGATCCAAAGGAGACATGGTCCTTTGTAACCTGGATTATCTACGCGATCTACCTTCACCTTCGCATTTCCAAAGGATGGAAAGGAAAGAGCGCAGCAATCTTTGCAGTAATCGGATTTGTCTGTGTAATCTTTACATATATTGGAGTTAATACATTTCTTCCAGGTATTCACAGTTACGCATAAGAATAGCCGTGGCATTCGCCACGGCTTTTATAATAGGTTTCAAGTTGACGCTCGCGGAGCGTATAACTTAGAAGGAGATTGTCCCCTCTCCTGAGTTATAAAACTGCGATGAAGCGCTCGAAGGCTTCTCTGCCTTCTGGTGTACACTTGTAGACACCGGCATCTTCGAGTACCTGTACGAATACCTTACCAACTTCCGCTTCGATGATTGCATCTACATTGCTTTCATCAATCTTTTCATACTTAGGAAGGAATTCAGATACCCATGCAGCATGCTTTTCCAGTGTTTCATTGGAAGCAACATCTTTACCTGCAAGGAGATATTCCTTTAAGAGAGCCATCTCTGCATTTAATCTTGCAGGAAGTACAGCAAGACCCATAACCTCAATCAGACCGATGTTCTCCTTCTTGATGTGATGAAGCTGTGCATGTGGATGATATACACCAAGAGGATGCTCCTCTGTTGTGATATTGTTACGAAGAACGAGGTCGAGCTCGTAGATATCACCTTTCTTACGAGCGATTGGTGTAATTGTGTTGTGTGGTTCACTATCTGTCTCAGCGAAGATGAAAGCAGCTTCGTCAGTATAACCTCTCCAGGTATCCAGAATATGGCTTGCAAGTTCGATGATGCGGTCATCACTTGCACCCTGAAGACGGATAACGGACATTGGCCACTTAACGATACCGGCCTTGATATCATCATAACCAGGAACAGAGAATTCCTTTTCAACAGGTGCTGTAGCCATAGCAAATGTATAGTTACCACCCTGGAAATGATCGTGTGTCAGGATAGAACCGCCTACGATCGGAAGGTCTGCATTGGATCCCAGAATATAATGAGGGAACTGCTTTACGAAGTCAAACAGCTTACGGAAGGCTGCTCTATTGATAGCCATTGGAGTGTGCTGTCTGTTGAATACGATACAGTGCTCGTTATAGTAAACATATGGAGAATACTGGAAGCCCCATGCAGAATCATTGATTGTGATTGGGATGATTCTGTGGTTCTCTCTTGCAGGATGATTGGTTCTGCCTGCATATCCTTCATTTTCAAAACAAAGCTGGCACTTTGGGTAAGCTGACTGTGCAGCTTTCTTAGCAGCAGCGATAGCAAGCGGATCCTTCTCAGGCTTGGAAAGATTGATTGTGATATCAATCTCGCCATATGGGCTGTCTACTTTCCACTTACGGTCTTTTTTAATACGGTAAGTACGGATGTAATCAGTAGCCTTACTGAAGTTGTAGAACCAGTCAGTTGCTTCCTTTGGAGAAACTGCATACTTTTCAGCGAAGATTCTCTGAACCTCTGCTGGTCTAGGAGTTAAGCAGTTCATCATACGTGTATCAAAAAGATCCTTGTAAGTGATGCTGTCAGGAATCAATTCCTTCTCAACAGCGATATCCAAAAGGTTCTTTAAGATCTCTTCCAGTGGAAGTTCCGGAATTGTTTCCGGTTCGATATATTCATCTTCCTTGAAAATATCAAGAAGAAGGTTGGTTGTATAGATGCGTTCGCATTCCGGAGTAAGTCCGGCTTTGATACCATACTCAACAAGAGCGGCAATCATTTCAGATAACATAGATAAATACCTCTTTTAGTAATACTATTTTAGAGTTTGTGTGCACCGGCACCACAGTCTACAACGTAGAATGCAGGAGTGATATTTGTCTTTTCGGTATAAACTTTTTCAAGAGTAGACTTAAATTCTTCCACTGCATCATTCTTAACGATACTTACGGTACAGCCACCGAATCCGCCACCTGTGATACGGGAACCGATTACTCCAGGAAGCTTTCTTGCTTCTTCAACCAGGATATCGATTTCTGGGCAGGATACCTCGTAATCGTACTGAAGAGAATCGTGGGAAGCATTCATCAGTTTACCGAATGTCTCAATATCGTTGTTCTTCAATGCATTTACTGCTTTGATAGTACGCTGGTTCTCATATACAGCATGTTTTGCACGCTTCTTGCAGATATCGCTTGTGATCACATTCTTGTTCGCTTCGAATTCTTCCTCAGAAAGATCGCCAAGTGAATTGATCTTGCATACTGTCTGAAGCTGCTTTAATGCTGTTTCACATTCATTTCTTCTGTCGTTGTAAGCAGAACCTACGAGGCTGTGCTTAACGTTACTGTTAGTGATAACGATCTTAGCGTCATCGAGCTTAACAGGAGCATATTCAAATTCAAGGTTACTTGTATCAAGGAAGATTGCACATCCTTCAGAACCCATAGCACTTGCGAACTGGTCCATGATACCGCAGTTACATCCATTGTAATTATTCTCAGAATACTGACCAAGCTGAGCAATCTCTGTCATAGTTACATCAATTCCGTATGCAACCTTAATCATAAGACCTGTCAGAACTTCGAGAGAAGCAGAAGAAGAAAGACCGGAACCTGCAGGAATGTTACCATAGATCAGAACATCTGCACCTGTAGGGATCTTAACACCCTTTTTCTGTTCGAATGCCCAGAACATACCGATTGGATAATCAGCCCATCCTGTCTTCACTGATGGATCCATATTGTCAAGAGAAGACTCTGTAACACCAGATTTCATAAAGTTCATAGAAGCAAAACGAAGCTTGCGGTCTTCTCTTGGACGGATGATACCGTATGTTCCAAGGGTGAGCGCACATGGGAAAACGTGACCACCATTATAGTCTGTATGCTCGCCAATCAGGTTAACACGGCCTGGTGCGAAGCATTCAAAAGTAGTGCCTTCACTTCCGTAAAGCTTTGTGAAGGTCTCACGCATCTTTGTCATGATTTCATTCATTTTAATATCCCCCATCTATATTGATTATAGTTCTCATTATTACTATAATGATTATTGACAACAAAATCTATAGAAATGTGTTGTATTTTTATTCTTTTTTTGACATGAACATAATATCTCTGAACAGAAAGGAGAATCAGTATAATGGATACGATTATAATTGGAATTGCAGGAGGTTCCGGATCCGGGAAGTCTACATTTACGAATAAACTTAAGGATCTCTACGGAGATAAGATCACAGTCATCTATCATGATGAATACTATAAAAGACATGATGATATTCCGTTCGAAGAACGAAAAAAGATCAACTATGATCATCCTGACGCACTGGAGACCAATCTTCTGATCAGTCATCTGAAGGAATTAAAAGCCGGGATGACGATCCACAGACCAACCTATGATTTTACCCAGCACAATCGAAAGAATGAACTTGTAGAAGTAAAGCCGAACAGGATCATCATTGTGGAAGGTATCCTTGTTCTTCAGAATCAGGAACTGCGAGACCTGTTTGATATTAAGATCTATGTGGAAGCAGATGCAGATGAAAGAATCCTTCGACGTCTCGTACGCGATGTCCAGGAAAGGGGACGAGATATGGAAGGTGTTATTGAACAGTATCTTACTACCGTAAAACCAATGCATTATATTTACGTAGATCCGACACGTGCCCTTGCAGATATTGTTATCAACAGCGGACAGAATGCTGTTGCATTTGATCTTATGAAGACAAAGATAGACCAGCTTCTTTAAGAGCCACAGGGGAAGATGGGCCAATGGCTCATCGTCCCCTGCGGCTCGTGTTAAATAA
>JAZLLO010000124.1:0-14008 GCA_045598185.1 Marvinbryantia sp. | reverse complement strand
AGGATATGTTATTAAAAACGATCCTGTAGCTGTTTCCTGATTGGGTGCTGTGTTTATATTCCTATTTGAAGCCACCGAGAGATGGCTTATTTGTGGTGTCTTTTAATCTTTGGCTAACCGCTACCTCTTTGTTTCAAACTTCATCTCTGAAAGAGCCTGATCATAATCATATCTTTGCGCTTTTATAAATCTTTCTAAATCATACGTCATTTTCAGAGTCCTATCCTCCATAAATCCTTACTCCAGCTATCTGGAAGACATAAACTTAATCTGCTCCTGGAATTCTTCACTAAAGTCAGCAAGATCATCCAGTGTTATGGCATTGTCCCGAAGCAATCCGAGAATATCAAACACCATATTTGATCTGCTTACAGAAACGATCACTCCCGGATCTTTACGATCTTCTTTAATTTGCTTCTCCAATGCCCAGAATTTTTCAGATCCTTTCGCATCACTTGTCAGAAGTTCCACATATTCCTTACACAAACGTTCCATATAGCTTTCCTGCCATCCAGGAAGTTTCTCCCGGAACAGTTTCCAATCACGTTTTGAAATTTCAATCATACTCCTCCTATCCAGCACATCATATTATGTACTAATACTCTTTTGATATTTCCGAACTTCCATATGGCACATTCTCTTCCGCAACCATCGGAGTATTTCCCGCACGTTCTTCGAAATCCGGATAATAAACTTTCGCCGGTTTCTTTGCCCTGGTAATTCCAGTATACACCAGATTTCTCTGAAGCATGACAAAATGATTCATCAAAACCGGCATAACCACAATAGGATACTCCGACCCCTGCGCCTTATGAATCGTAGTTGCATAGGCATGCACCAGCTCATCCAGTTCAGTGGCGTCATATTCAATACTTCTGCCGTCAAAATTCACCAGGAGCGTTCGATCCTGCATATCCACCGACTCAATGATACCGATATCTCCATTGAACACTTCTTTATCATAATTGTTCTTAATCTGCATGACCTTATCATTCGGTCTGTATACAAAACCACTTCTGCGAAGCCCGTCCCCCTGCGGATTCAATGCCTCCTGAAGTGCCATATTCAGATTGGTGGCACCTACCACACCTCTTTGCATCGGTGTCAGTACCTGAATCTGACTTGTCGGTGTCTTATAATATCCCGGAAGTCTCTTCTGTACCAGTTCCACAATCTTTTTCACCGCTTCTTCCGGATCTTCCTGTGTCATAAAAAAGAAATCCGTGTTCTTGCCATTCGAAGTATCCGGCATCTGACCGGCATTGATCTTATGTGCATTCATGATGATACGGCTGGTCTGCGTCTGACGGAAAATCCTAGTCAGACAAACAACCGGAAAAACTTCCGAATCGATCACATCCCGAAGCACATTTCCTGCGCCAACCGATGGCAGCTGTTCAATATCACCAACCAGGATCAATCGCATATGCGGCGGGATTGCTTTCATAAGTGCATTCATCAGAACAACGTCAATCATGGAACACTCATCCACGATCAGTACATCACCCTCCAGAGGAGTCTCCTCATTTTTCTGATACCCTTCCGGAGGCTTGAATTCCAGAAGTCGGTGGATCGTTTTTGCCTCCAGCCCAGTAGCTTCTGTCATTCTTTTAGCAGCTCTTCCGGAACCTCTTCACCCTCGGCAAACTGTGGCACCATCATCTTTTCGCGAATCAGCTCCTCGTCTTTGAACATCTGATCCATCGTCATGATGATACTCGTATCTTCTGCTTCCAAAAGTTCTGCAGCTTTTTTGACCAACTGTTCCCTTTCAGCATAAACATGTCCTTCATCTGCCAGTTCACTTAAAGTGTACATGATACCACTTCGCAGACGAATAAATGCTTCTTTTCCAATACCAAGCTTGGTCGCAATACTATCAGCAGTCTTAAAACCAATTCCCCAGATATCATCTGCCAGGCTGAATGGATTTTCCTTCACCTTTGGAATACTCTCATTCCCATACTGACGATAAATTTTAGCGGCAAATGCTGTGCTGACACCATGATTCTGCAGAAAAAGCATAACATTCTTAATCTCTTTCTGTCGTTCCCAGCTCTCTGCAATCTTATCCACACGCTTCTTTCCAATGCCAGGAACCTCCAGGAGTCGCTGAACATCAGTCTCGATGATCTCCAGCGTATCAGTACCAAATTGCTGCACGATTTTCTTTGCAAACTTCGGTCCTACACCCTTGATCAGACCGGAACCAAGATATTTCTCAATACCAAAAACAGTTGCCGGCATCGTCTCCTCCCAGCTTTCTGCCAGAAACTGTCTGCCGTACTTCGCATCCACCTTCCAATTTCCATCAATTAAAAGAACGGATCCGACATTCGCATCCAGAAGATTACCAACAACTGTCACCAGTTCATTATAATTTTAACAGCGCACTTCAAGACAGAATACCCATTCTCAGGGTTCTGATAGGTAATGCGTTCCACCACGCATCGGATTTTCACCATTCTGTCTCACCTCACCTTTTTCTGCTTTCTATCTATATACTTCTATTCTCGATTCTCTCCAGATTAGCAGCAATGAATTCCTGTGCTTTCTGAGAATACAAGACACTTTTATAGGTTTCTCCACGCATTGAAGTACGTTCATTCATATAAAGGCCAAATTCTACACCTGCCTCTGTTACTTCCGCCTGCATTTTCCCGGTATATTTATCCTGAACATAAATCAGATATCCCCTCAACGTCAGCCATTCTGTTACAGTCTTTATCTTAATGCCCTTCACATTCGGACCCTGTGCCAGAGTTTTCAACTGAGCCAGAAAATGAGAAATCGTGGTATCTTCAACATACTGGAAATTAACAAGACATTCGAAAGGAAACGGTGTCTTTGGTACTTTCGGTGCCTTTCCGGCAATTATTCCGTCATTTTCCTTAACGGCAGACAATATCTCTTTAATAAAATACATACAACGAATCACGTTCGGATTATTTAATACGGAATCATCTTCCACAGCTATATTCTTTACTGGATTTTTCCCATCAGCCATACGTTCGACATATTTCATGGCCACTTCTAGCTTATTCATATCAACCTGCATCATTCAAACCTCATATATAGATTATCGTACTAGTACACTTATTTCAACTTCTGCCCACAGTAAAACAGCTATTCATCCCAGCCTCTGTTCTCTGTACAGATATCATCAAGCCATCCTTCATCATATGAAGTTCCACAGTCTTTGTACGGAACTCCTCTTGGTTTTCCCATAGCATAATTCCTGCAATTCTTCGGCCCATAGCAAAAGCTCTCAAATCTGAATTTCTGAGACACACCCCAGTTATATTCTATTGCAACGTTTGCCATGCAAGCCCATTTGCATTGCTTACATTTCCCACTCCAGCACTTCTTATCAAGCCTCCGATATGAAATCTGTGTTTCTCCTGCTGTTTCTCAGAAATGGCAACAACAAATTTGCTATCTTCTCCATCGGCTGTTCCTGTCAGAAAAATATTATAGCCTGTATGGCTATGTGTCCTGTTGTCTAACCGATATCTCCAGACGTTCGATCTAGGCTGAACTGAAGCGATAATACCCTGATATGCAATTTTACGCTGTTCTTCGCCTCTCATTGCTGTATCCCCTGTTTTCCATTATTTCACGTAATGTACTCTTGCCTCATCATAGCGATCCTGCTGTGGTCTTGCCTCTGCCGGATAACCACAAGGAACCAGAGCAAACGCTGCCAGATTTTCCGGAGCATTCAGCACTTGCTCTACAGCCTTCATACGATCCGGCAATGGAGAAATCCCCATCCAAACAGCACCAAGACCCAACTCATCAGCTTCGAGAAGCAGATTCTCTACTGCAGCACTCAGATCAATATCTGCATACATAGGTGCAACCAGTGCTTCTTTTCTATAACATGGAACAAAAACCAACGGAGCACCTGCTGCACACTTCGCAGCTTCAGCTTCCTTCAACTCCAGATTTCCAGCAACCACCTCAGCCCAGAAACAATCCATGGAAAGATGAAAAGTTGGATAATCATATTCGATTGTATCAATGAATTCCCCAACCACAATCTCAGTATCCAGCTCTTCCATGATTTCACGCTTCAGTGCCTGCTGCGGAGTTTCTCCACATTCCACTTTACCCCCAGGAAACTCCCAGCCACCTTTAAGATCTCCATATCCTCTGGCTGTGGCAAAAATTTTAGATTTTTCTTCAAAATCATTACAGATCACTGCTGCAACTACTTTTATCGTTTTCATATTCTTAATAGTTGCACATTCAGTTTTTTTGCCAGTGCAAATACTACAGGAAATAATGAATCATAATATTTCTTGTGTAATCCTGTCTCAATTTCATCAATCAATAAAATTGAATCTGCTGCTGCAAATAGTTTATTTATAATATAAAGTATTTTCTTAATACCGTCACCAAAAACAGAGAAAGGCATAATAACTCCGTTCTCCGTAATAACAGATTCAAGAAATGAACCATCATCTCAACACGATCCTTATTTCAAAAATCTTATTTCGTTTTAACACTTACTCTCTTTCCAGAAAATGCAATTCCAAATTTTAAAATATCCCGAACGCCATCTTCCTTCATTTCAGCATCGTATCTCATTTTATCAATCTGAACTAATGCATCATCTGCAAATCCTGAAAGTTCATCTGCGCTCAAATCCTTCTTCCACTTAAGCTCCATGATAATTCCAGGATATCTGTCTTCTCTTGGAAACAGACTAATATCATATCGTCCATCTCCAGACTCTCGGTTTGACTTGATCTTATATTGATTATCCATCAAAGCAATCATTCCAAGAACTAAACCATGATAGAAACCTTCTGCTCCGGCATCGTAAAAGCTGATTGTTTTATCCATATATTCAGCAATGGCTTTCTGCAGCTTCTTATAATCATTTGCATAAAGACTTTCTGCAATCTTATTTGCAGTCGTTCTCGTAATCGCTCCAACCTGTAATAAGTGCGATAAAATCTTACTCTTATATACTGCTGCAATCTCCCTGTTCGGAATCTCTACTTCACAAAGATAAGAACCATCTGCCTGAAGTTCCTTCTTCGGAGTCTTCAAATATCCGGCTACAAGCAGCAGACTATATATATTGGCCGGATCCTCTGAAAGAGATCTGTAAACAACATTCTGATCAATTCTGGCAATAACTCTTTCACCTTGCAACAAAGAATACAGTCTTTCTGTTATATCATCCGTTGCCACCTTCAAAACATCTTCCAGAATCTCATTCTTTCCAGTGTTTACCCAGTATGCCTGCGGAACGCATCCCTTTGAAATATAGTTGATTACTGACCATGGATTATAAATTTCTGTGCTTCCAAACAAATATCCATCGTACCAATTCTTTAGCTCTGCTTCTTTATCCAGAACACCATAATACTCCAGCATATCTCTGACTTCTGACGACGTAAATCCAAAGAACTGATCGTACTTTTCGTCCATCACAGAATTTACTGTTAAGTTATTCAATCCGCTAAAGATACTCTCCTGAGCAATTCGAAGAATACCAGTCAGAAATCCATACGTCAGGTTCTTATTATCCTTAAATGCGCCTGAAAAGAAATTTCTCATAAAACCAATAATTTCATCATAGAAATCCTTGGAATAACCTTCCTGAATCGGCGTATCATATTCATCTATTATAATAATTGGTGCTTTTCCATAATGTTTGGTAAGCATCTGAGACAACTTCGCTAATGATGCTGTCAAATCAACTTCTGATGCATCACCATTAATGATCTTCGCAAAATAGGTTTTTTCATACTCTGCAAGTTTATCACTATCAGCAAGCTGCTGATGTCTTCCAAACTCCTCCCGTAGAAGATCACTGATCTTATCAAGAGTTGCCTTCCAGGAATCAAACTTAACATCCTTAAAAGTGAGGAATACGACCGGATATTGACCTTGCTGCCCACGATATTCCTCACCGCATCGCCAGATTGCTTTATCCTCGAAATATTTACTTGTATTCTCCTCTGAAATTTCAAAAAAGACTCTGAGCATATCCATGTTCAATGTCTTTCCGAAACGCCTCGGCCTTGTAAACAATGAAACCAGTGGCTTCTGATCAAGGAACTCCTTTATAAGCATAGTTTTGTCTACATAGTAATACTCAGTCTGCGCTCTGACATAATCAGAAATGCCAATAGGCAATGACTTATTATTGAGATCTTTCTTCTTTATATACTTTCCTGAAGATACTCTTTTATCAACAGGTTTAATTGCATCATCAGGAATAAGCCACTTTCTTCCTTCTTTGATAACACCCGGGATCTTACCTTTATTGCACAATTCATTGATTGTTCGTTTGGAAATATTCCATTCAATTGCAAATTGTTCACTGGATTTCATAAAATCGTATCTCCTTTGAAAATTACCAACTTAATCAAAGTATACATCATTACTTGTCGGTTGGGGATGAATTGCATGGGAAGTGACGTGGAGTCACTTTCTAAAATATCATTCAAACCCTTTAACGATACATCTGAAACCACAATAAAACTATCATCATGACATTTTCATTTTCACAATATAAAAAAGGTGACATGCAATCTGGTGATCATTACCAATGGCTCATCGATATGGTTCATAGATGTCCTGAAGTTTATTCAACAGGAAGATTGCATCACGATCACTGTAATGATTGTTCTTGGTATTCATATCGACTGAAACTACACCCAGTTCGCCACGCTTTTTAAAGTCCTGTATGAGATAGTCTTTCTGGTTTTCGATGGTTGCATTTTTATTAAAGAAATAAAGTCCGCTGCACTCTTCCATTCCTGGCTGGATTCGTTTTCCAATTCGAAGGTTATTCGGTAGAAGTGGACGTATCTTATCTTCCAATTCGTCAATTATTTCTGGTTTATCAATGATTCGGATGAATGCAATCTGATCTTCAGGAGAAAGTTCTCCAGATACATAATTACGATAGGGTGATCGTTTCATCAGATGATAATCCTGCTCTTCCATCAGGTTCATCTCGCCTCTTCGGTAAACGAACATATTGCTTTCCTGAACAGTATAAAGACAATATCCACCACAAAACTGAATCAGGTATTGTGCAAGTAAGTCTGCATCTTCCCGGGAAACGGGAATGACATTTAAGTATTGCTTGTTCGGAATATCATAGAGTGCTGCCCCCTCCATAACAATTACTGGACAATTGATCTCCATTGTCCCCATCTGGGAAAGCAAAAATGCAGGCGCCCATCTGGAAACCAGAGAAATTCTTGCCCCATCTTTGTAAAGTCGATTCAGCATGACCAGAATCTGCGGTAAAACATGGGCATATCTATCCGGTACAAGGTCCTGAAGTCTCACAAAGAAAAGATACTCCGGATGTTTTTTTCGTGGACGTTCATAAGCATCGACAAATGCCGCAACAAAAATACCGATACAGGTATCCACAACCTGATGATATGTCTGCATTAATGGTTCTTCAATATCGGGATATGGAAGTGTAATACCAAGAAATACGATGGCTGCAAGTGCTGCTGTATTCGTCTGTCTGAATAAGACGGTCGAATACAGAGTACATACAACTCCTATCGCAATCAACAGATATACAATAATCATAAAGTCTGAAAATAACGGATTCAGCTTAAATATCTGAAGAAAGAATAATCCCCAGAATGCTCCGATGACCATACCAACAACGCGTTCAATTGCCTGCTGTTTAATATCCTTTCGAAATGGCTGCATGCAGATGATTGCAGCAACACAAGACTGCGAAACCATTCCACGATATCCTCTAAGCACATAGATCAGGAGACATATGAAAACAGCAATACCTGTTTTGCGGATACGTTTTCCTAGCGGTGGCAGATGAAATTTACTTTTAATAGAAGTATCCTGAATGTCGATTTTCATAATACAATACCAAGAACAGTAATGATACAGACAATACTTATAATAATAGAGATAGAATTCACAGCACTTGAAAGCCCGATATCTCCCTTTAATTCACCTGTAAATGCAGGTGCTGCGGATGCAATCGGCGCAAATACAAGAACTGCAAGTGTCTGTCGTATCTCAAGTGCAAATGGGGTGTAGTTATAAAGTACATAAGATAAAATGAGTGAAAGTCCATATCTGGCAATCAGAATCTTAAGAATCTGCCCGATCTGACTTCTGTCTCCGGATAACTGGAAGCCGACACCGATCATAAGCATAGCCATGAATGCATTACCATTTCCAATAATCTCTGCAAAGGAGGTCACTGGCTGTGGAAGTGTAATTCCAAGAAGGCTTAAGGTTACCATGATAATATAAGTATCAAAGGCAACAGACTTTGTAATGGACTTTAAGATAGCTATCAGAGGGAATTCGGTTTCCTTACCTTTTACAAGACCGGCAACACTTTTTGCTCCGCCTAAACAGATGAACGCATTACCTGTATCAAATAAACTTGTAGTGATTACACCAACTGGTCCTAAAAAACTCTGTACGAATGGCATGGTAAAGTTTCCGATGTTATATCCGCTTGTATTTAAGATTCCAAATGACTGCATCTCTCTTCCAGATCTCAGATTGATCAGATACCCCAAAAACATGAGTAAAACACCGCCGCCAAAACCAATCAGGCTGAGAACTAAAAGAGATGGATCTATGGTTTTCCCTGTAAAACTGACAACGATTGCTGCAGGAAGAGTAATCTTTAATACTATTTTTGATAATACATGAAAGTCTTCTTTTTTGAAGAATCCGATTCTGCGAAGCACATATCCAAGTATGATGATCGCAATAAAACAAGCTGCTCTGCTTAATATATTCAGCATACATTTTCTCCTCTACTTTATATTTTAACCGGCACGATTGTTATGAAAAACTAAAACAATTTTTATAATAGTACAATTGAAAACAAAATACATCATAAAAATGAAAAATAACTGTAAACCACATAATAATAAGCCATTTACCGGCAAACTTGACATTTAATATAAATTTTGTGATAATGAATCTGGTTTACAATAAATATTTCTAAATGAAAGGATGAATGTGTCATATATGAAGCTAAGGAAAAAAAGTCCTGTCATTATAATGGGAATTCTTCTTATATTATTATTATTATCATGTTGTGATGTCCTTGCAGCAAAGACGATTACTATGAAAGCAGGTGATGTCCTGTTATTGAAAAATGTCGATTTTTTGGATAAATCCAGCATATCAACTGTTTCTACTTCAAAGAAAAGTGTTGCCGGCATCAACAAAACTCAGATCTTTGCAAAGAGGCCTGGAGAGACCAGAATCACTATTGAGTATAAAAATAATCACATAATTGAATTTAATGTAAATGTAGAAGTAAAAAATATTCTTGTTGTTGGACATCGCGGAGATATAAAAAAAGCGCCTGAGAATACAATGGCAGCGTTTAAGGAAGGTTACCGTACTGGTTATCGTGCTTTTGAGTGTGATGTTTTTGCGAATGCCCAGGATGAGTTATATATGTGTCATGATCCTAATCTACGTCGTCTGACAGGTGTAGATGTCAATATCAAAAAACTTAAGAATAGCGATATAAAAAATTATCCTATTAAATATGGCGTTCAAAGTGCTTCCTACGGTACACAGTATGTTACAAGATTAAAGGTTCTGTTTTCGTGGCTTCAGAAGAAGCCCAAAGTAAAGATATTTTTACACATCCGTAATTTGAAAGCGAATCATTTTACGAAGAATAATGCTAAAACGCTCGCGTCTCTGATCAAAAAATATCAACTTACTGATCGTGCTGTTCCATTTGTATCATTAAAGGAAAAAGGCATTAAGTCCTGGTTAAAAGGATATGGTGTAAACGTAGGTTATATTCATCAAACAGCCGTAGGATCGGATGCCATGTGTAAAGCTATCAAGGAAGCACATGCAGATGGTGTAAATACAATAATCTTCCACACAGTTAATGGTGAACCTATTCCTCTTTCGGCTATCAACAAAGCACACTATTATGGTATGCAGATTGGTTCTTATACAATCAACAATAAAAGTCAGTATGAAAAATACATTACCACCCCATCTGACTTTATAATTACGAATGCACCTGTATTTTAAATATGTAAAAATTGATGAGGCATTGGAGATATTCCCCAATGCCTCATCTTATTTTATCTCGTCATAAATGAATCTTGCAACTCCGTCTGCATCATTCAGATTGAAGAAATGCCTTGCTCCTTCTACAGGAATATCACTCACAACAGCAAGAACTTCTTTCGGATCAAGAGGAAGTGGTTTCCCGGTAGCTGAACGGTGAAGCATGATCTTTGGCCAGCTTTCTTTCTTGAATCCTTCCGTAAGAATAAGATCAACGTCGGTAACCATGTTAAGAATATCGATTACTTCTCGTGATCGGTTTTCCATAATTACAGACTTAGTATCAGATATAATACCAGTGATATCAGCTCCTGCCTCTGTCATTCGATAAGTATCTTTTCCCTTTTTATCTATCTCAAAATAACTTGGTCCATGCTTAAATACTGCAACACGAAGTCCAAGTTTTTTTAATTCAGGAATCAGTTTCTCAAAAAAAGTTGTCTTTCCTGTACCGGAAAATGCAACTATGGATATTATCGGAATCAATATAGAATAACCTCCATTATATTATTTTCAAGTCGACGCTCGCGGAGCGTATAACTTAGAAGGACATCTCCTTCTAAGTTATGATATCATATTCTTCAATGACCCAGTCGAATTTTGAAAGATGTCTGACATGACCACAGTAATTACAGGTATTACCTTCTAAAAGAGATATTGGTGCACCGCAATTTTTACAGTTCATCATCTCAGGACCGGATACTGCCTGAGTAAGGCGATTCTTATCCTTTAGAAGCTTTACACGAAATTTCTCTGTTCTTTTCTTCACTGATTTACCTTTGGCCTCTAATAAAGAAAGATTCACTGTTACAGGTGATTCACCCATGTTATACCGCATCCTCTCTGCATCGATAGACATCGTGATTCCTTTTTTATCGAGTCGTTTTTTTTGAAGCGCCAGGGTATTCCAGTAAAGCTGTGTTGCTGTATTCTGAAGAGGCGTATTCTCATGAATGCCCTCTCCTTGTTCGTGGAAAAAATGATTGTAATCACTTCGAAACTGTGTGATCAATCGTTCCTGTTCATTATAATCATCCTTGACTTTACGACCTGTTCCAAGAATATAATTCGTATATGCTACTGTTTTGGAAGCGAAAAGAGTTACATATGACTCATCTTTTTGTTCCTGTCGCCATTTATTAATCTTGATCCTGGTATATCTAAAAAGTGGATACATCATCAGAAGTCCAACACCGATTACAGCAGTATCTACAAACCAATCATAAGGTATATGGTAGACAAAGTAGTCATTTAATTCACTCCCAACAAAGGTAAGACCTAACGCTGCAAGACAAAGACGCCATGAAAATTTAAAAATCTCAAATAAAGTACGCATGATTATGATCCTTTTATATTTACTTGCGGTATTCCACAACTCATTATAATATATGATCATTAATGTACCAAGAGAAAAGTTTCCAAAATATTTTACAGGAAATCGCAATTTTCTGTAAAGTAAAAACGCCTGCCTGGGAAAAGCAAGCGTCTTAAACTGTTTTATTATACATTATTTCATATAGTTCATGATATCTTCAGCAGTGATAGAAATCAGCAT
Source organism: Marvinbryantia sp. (assembly GCA_045598185.1). Taxonomy (GTDB): domain Bacteria; phylum Bacillota; class Clostridia; order Lachnospirales; family Lachnospiraceae; genus Marvinbryantia. The sequence goes on along the minus strand of JAZLLO010000124.1, from coordinate 2,367 downwards.
CTGACCAAGATCATCTAAATATTTATCAATCTCTTCAGCAGATTCCTTTAATGCCATTTCTTTTTTCTCATTTACGATATCTTCCACCTCATCCAGAAAAGCTTTAAATTCATCACCACTGAATGCTTCCTGGATTGCATTACCTGCATTCTCAACATCTTCCATCGAAAGATTTGCAAGTTTATCGGCCATCTCCTGCTTTTCTTCTTCGGTCATATCTTCTGCGAAGCTGTCAAGGCAGTACTTGATAGTTGAAGTACGAACATCCGCATCACTGAGGAACTGGAAAATAAAATCAATTACATCTCCCAATTCATTAAGTGAAGTGTCTTCTTCTGTAGTTTCTGTAGTAAGCAGATCACCAAGACCGATATCCTGAAGCTGTAATAACAGATCATCCATAATGGCATCCATATCAAACTCTTCTTCTGCAGCTTCTGTCATGTTTTCAGTTACATGAGGTTCTTCAGCTTTCTGTTCTGCAGCAAATACTGAAAAAGGTGCTGCTACTAACATCATGCCTGTCATTGTTGCTGTAAGTAATTTTGCTGTTAAGTTTTTCATAATAATATTCTCCTTTAATATCTGATATATTTGCTTTTCTTTGATGATGTAAGAATATCAGATGATTATTAAGGAATAATATTCATTATCATAACTTAACCTTAATATATTACCTTTTAAGTTCAATTTCTGGCATCAATTCATTGGCAGTTACTTCCAGTATCTTTACAAGATCAGCAATCTCTTCCTTACTAAATCTTTCTTCTATTCTGTCCATGACTATATGCATATAGTTGTAACTGATGTTGTAATAATTAAGATACTTCTCTGTAACCTCCAGATGGAATTCACGTTTATCATCTTCAGATCTTGTTTTCTTCAAATACCCTTTTTTAACAAGATTGCTTATCTTATATGCAGCATTCGGTGATGAGATATTGGCTACACGGGCAAATTCTGCAACAGTTGGTTTTCCGAGGGCATAGATGATCTCCATACAGAAGGTCTCAACCGTAGTCAGCGTAGCTTCTCGGTCCATAAGTCTTTCAAATACTTTCTGATAAAAATGAAGTTTAAACTTCATATAAACATCGCTAAATGCATCCTGCAACATATCTGTTTTCTCCAATTCCCTGATGTTTTCTTAAGTATAACAATTGTAACGAATCTTTGCAAACGATAATCAACTATTTAAGATTATTATAAAACGACTTGAAAATAAAGAAACAATTATATAAAATATACTGGGTTATAAATAATGAAATTATATTAAGGAGGTAATACAAGTATGGATAGATACATTCCATTAAAACCCATGCGTTTCGTAAAAACATTATTATTATTTATTCTGATCCTTCAGTGCAGTTTTTTTATAGTAAGTGCTGAATCAGAAAAACAGGACACAAAAGCAGACAACAAATTTATCCTTTATATACAGGGACTTGATACCAGAGGTGATCAGATGGTTGCAGCTGAAGGTAATGCTGATGTTAACATCCTGGCATTTGTTAATCCGGACGACCATAAGGTACTGCTTCTTAGCACACCACGTGATTATTACTATTATCTTCGTGGTAATACTGACTATCCTGACAAGATAACACATTGCGGATATTATGGTATTGATTGTAGTATTGATACCTTTAATTCACTTTATGATATCGATATCGATTACTATGTAAGACTCGGATTTAATTCCATCCGCAAGATTATAGATGATATTGGTGGTGTTACTGTATATTCTGAATGGGATTTCTCAAAAGAAGGATATGACTTCCATGTTGGTGAGAATCTTTTAAATGGTGATCAGGCGCTGGCATTCTGCAGAGAACGTTATACTCTTCCTGGAGGTGACAGAGCACGTGGAAAGAATCAGCAGAGCGTCATTACTGGTGTGATCAAAAAGCTTGCTTCTGATGAGATGATGCCCCAGATTCCTGACTTAATGACATCTCTTCTTGAAAATGTTACTACAGATTTCCCTACTATGAAGCTTTTATCTCTCGTATCAGACCAGCTTGAGACTAATGCACAGTGGGATGTTGAATCCATTCAGGTAGATGGTCCTGGTGGATGGGATTACTGTACTTCACTTAGATCTTCCAATGACGTAGTTTATATCAATTGGGACACTGTTAATGCAGCAAAAGATAAGATTAAAGAATTCATGAGTGAATAAAAAGAGTATTAAAAGAGCCGTAGAGCCACTGAGCCATTGGGACGTTGATATGATCCTCCTAAAGTAGACAAGGTAAATAACCAAATCTACTTTAGGGGGATTTTTATGATCAAAAAGAAACATAGCCCTGAATGGAAGATAGCCAGAGTACAAGAGTATATATCTGGCCAGGGCTCATATCAATC
>JAZLLO010000123.1:0-5991 GCA_045598185.1 Marvinbryantia sp. | reverse complement strand
ATGTACTGTTGCATAATGAGTGTTGTAGAGACAATAAAGAGAAGAGAGAAAAATGTATATAGAAGCATAGCAAACCTCTTTAATGGAAAGCCGGTCTTAGAGTAACCGGCTTTCTTAAAGTTACCTAGCTGAACTGTAACTTCCAAAAAAAAATAATAAAAAGACATCACAAGTATCATACCAGACAAACGCGGTATGATACTTAGTGGTGTCTGAGCAAAACTTTCAAAGCCTGTTTTGACGACCGGGAAATTATACTAATTTGAATACTGCCGTATTCGCATATGTCAATGGATCTGTATGCATAAAGAAGACTTTTCCTTCCACCGGTGCGTACAGTGTTTCCATATTCTCTCCGGTATATGGATGGATAATATTAGCAAGTGGGGTACCTTCCCCTACATCCTCTCCGACCTTCACAAGTGGTTCAAAGATACCAGATTTTGCTGTCTGAACAGTAGTCATATCGATATCATTTACTACAACTGACTGTTTCTTTCTCTCTGAGAACTGATACTTGATGATCCCAAGAGAGGAAAGGAATTTCATGATGCTTAAGACAGACTGTCCAGCAGATGTACGGTCGATGGTAGTAGTGGATGTTGTATAAAAGCTGAATGCCTGTGTATCCCATACCTGCCAGTTATAATTCAGTGTAGTGGTATCGTATGGTCTTACGTTTCTCACAACGACGTATGGCATCTCGAATTTTTGAGCCACGTCAATCGTGCTGTAGCCTTCTGCCATCATACGGATATGTGGCATAAACTCTCCTGGCATATAAAAGGAAGTAAACTGGATACCATAATCATAGTCCATGATTTCCTTGAATACACCGTCTGCGATTCGCTGTGTTGTCTCGCCAAGATTATATCCTGGGAACATACGGTTGATATCAGTGTTATCAATTGGCCAGAAACGCTTCTGGATATTCATCGAATATGGGTTACAGCTAGGAATGATAAGAATCTTATGTCCCGGAGTGATTCTTCCCTCTGCTTCTAACTGTTTAAACTTTTTAATTAACTGAGAACAACAATATAACTGCTGCACCTCATTACCTCGCATAGTTCCAACGATGCAGACACTCTTCTTTCCTTTTCCGAATTCATAGCCTGTCACGCGGAAGTTATCACGATATAATCCCTTGATCTCATAGATTACTTTTGTCTTCATGATTCGTATACCTCCTTGCGAAGCAGTCTTCCGATAAGAGAACCTTCATCTACGATAGGATATTCACGAATCGTAAAAAGAATACCATCCACAGGAGAGATGACATCATCCAGCACTTTTCCACTAAGCGGATCAATGATCTGTCCGATTAGATCACCTTTCTGAAGCTTTTCCCAGTGATGTACCTTCTGGATAAAAAGACCACCCTCACTTGCATTCAAAAAGCTTACATCATTCAGTTCTCTGGAGATAATCGGCTTACGGGACTCTTTCACTTCTCCGGTCCAGATTCCCATCTTCTTCATAAGACTGAAGATACCATCTACAAGCTGTTCTCCATATTCTTTGGTAATACGCATACCAACGCCCATCTCGACAACAAGACAAGGCGTTCCTGTACTATTCAAACTATAGGCAAGGGTTGATTCCAGTACGGTACTTGCACCATGCACCCAGATAAAGTCTACATTGGACGCTTCTGCATATGGAACCAGTTCCTTTTCATGTAATTCATTGATACGGATCTGCGGGATCTCTGTCAGATAGATATTGCTGGCATGGATATCCATAACCATGTCAGATCCAGACAAGTCCTTTACGATTTCTGCTGCCAGATATTCTGTCATATTACCATCAATATTCCCCGGGAACAGACGGTTCATATCCAGGTCAAATGCAGGAATTCCTCTTGTGATAGAGTCAATTCCAAGAGGATTAATCGCCGGATAGATATCCACGATTCCATTTAATTTATCCATTTCTGCTTCGATACGTCTGCCAAGTTCAAAGCAGACATACTGTCCCTCCAGTTCGTCACCATGGATACCGGTAACGATACTGATTCTTTTTAATTTCTTATGTTTGCCCTTTGGCTGAATACGTCTCTTTTTTATTGTAAGAGTCTCATCAACCGGCAATTCAACAGATGTTACTGTTTTTATCATACTAATCTTCTCCGATTTCATTTACCTTTACTTTAACAGTCTGGGTATGCAGACCTCCGCCATGCATGATTCCACGATTGATCATGCAGTCATGGGCATCACGACCGATTCCAATCTTGATATGATTATCAAAAACCCTGCAATTATTAGTAGGATCAAATCCATACCATCTATGATCCTGCAGTACCTCCACCCAGGCATGGCTCTCGCCTTCCCCCCTCAAAAGACCGGTCACATAACGTGCCGGAACATTCGCAAGATGAAGTAACGATATAAAAATGTGAGCATAATCCTGACATACTCCGCACCCTTGCGAAAATGCTTCCTCTGCCGTGGTCTTCACATTTGTGCTGAACTGCTGATAACGAAAATCCTCGTGGAGTCTTTGCATAAAGACTTCCGCAATCTCCAGCGGCGACAGTTCCTTATCAGGTTTTATTCTCTGAAAATACTCTTTGATTGCATCCCCTGGCTTATTCAGACCATGAGGATGACGGAAGATCATGGTCTTATCCTCATCTTCCGTCTCTTCATAATCACATATTCCAACCAGAGCATCTCCGGTGATCCGAAAGAAAAACATGGTATGACCCGTTTCGTCCAGACCATAGATCTGTTTATTATTCATGCCATCCTTTCCGTATCGGTAGACACATTCCGGAAACATCTCCACAGCGACATTTTCAATTCTCTGTCTGCAGTTATCCTGTGGAAAGCATTTAATTGTAAAATTACATCTGGTAACTTCTATGTTGTAATCTATCTGCATATAATAATCGAAGTGAAGCTTTTTCATGATAGATCCTCCTTCGATTAAGATAAAACTGTTTCCACCTCTGCAACAATTTTATAGTAATCAATATTATTATCCTGGATCAGTTCCCGTAAGGAATCGATCTTCGCCTTATTATAAGCAAGGCTGCTCTTCTCCACTCTTGGAATCATACGACAGATTTCCCTTTCCAGTTCACCCTTGTTCATTCCAAGGCGGGCATACATATCAATTCTTTCAATACGTTTTCCGGCTTTGATAATATTTCTGATATTCTCGCTGTCAATCTGGTCATCCACGATTCCATAAAATGCCAGCAGGTTATCATTCACCTTCTGAAGCTCGATTAGTGGGGAATGGCTTCTGGCTGCTTTATTCATCTCATAAATAGCCAGCTGAATATATGCAAGACTTTCTGATCCGATACTTTCACGAAGAACGATCGCATTATCATAGGCGCGAACCAGGTTGCTGATGATGGAATCCGGATTCTCCGGATCAAATGGATAACGCTTAAGAAAGTCTATTTTATCCAGATAAATATTCGGGATGTCGATGCTTTTACAGAATTCTTCATAACTGTCAACCTTCTCATCGATCATCGTATCAAAGCTCTTAAAAAATAATTTCAATGTTGTATATACACGTTCTGTGTAACGACCAAGCCAGTAAAGGCGGTCTGCCTGTTCTACTGAGATAATACCCATGTATCTTTAAATCCTCCTCCCTGAGATGAATTCACGATAAAGGAATCCGGGTTACGTGAAAATCTTGTAAGTCCGCTCTTCCATACAAGTGGTTCATCTGCCATCAGTACAAATGCACGTAAATCTGCTTTTCTTGGAAGTTGTTTTCCATCTTCGAGAATATCAAGATCCTGGAAATCGATTACTTCCTGCGCGATAAATCTTCTTGGCTCTGCCTCCAGAAGCTTCAGGAATTTTTCCTTCTGTTCTTTTGTCATAGTGTTGCCAAATACAACTCCATATCCGCCTGCTTCTGCTACATCCTTCAGAACAAGATCATCAAAGTGTTCCAGAACATACTTATAATCTTCTTCATAAAATGGCAGATACGTAGGAGCATTTTTCAGGATTGGTTCCTCATTCAGATAATACTTGATCATCTTTGGAACAAAGTAATAGATACCCTTGTCATCTGCAACTCCATTTCCAGGTGCGTTCAGAAGGGCTACATTTCCTTTCTTAAATACATCATAGACATGTGGGATACCAATCAGGGATTCCGGATTAAAGTTCATAGGATCCAGATATTCATCTGAGATTCTTCTATATACAGCCCCAACTCTTTCCATCTCACCATTCGCTGTGATGAAATACAATTTATCATCCTTCACGATCAGTTCGGATCCGTTAACCAGATGGGCTCCGATCTGTTCCGCAAGATAACTATGCTCAAAATATGCTGCATTATATCTTCCCGGAGTAAGAATAACGTTCAGACCCCCAACATTGACATTATCCATGGTTCTCTTTAACAGCTTTGCATAATTACGATTATCTTCAATCTTCAGATTAACAAATGTCTCCGGTGATGATCTTCTGCAAAGATCTCTTGCGATCATCGGATAGGATGCTCCGGATGGCACTCTCAGGTTATCTTCCAGAATATACCATTCTCCATCTTTTCCCTTTACCAAATCAATTCCTGAGATGTGAGAATAAATATCTTTTACCGGTGTAACACCTTCGCATTCTGCCATATAACCACTGGAAGCAAATATGAAATCCTCTGGAATTACTCCATCTTTTACAATCTGCTTTTTTGAATATATATCCTTTAAGAACATATTGAGAACTACCACTCTCTGCTTTAAACCTTTTTCGAGATACTCATATTCGTCTGCTTCTATAATTCTTGGTATCGCATCAAATGGGAATAACTGCTCTTTAAAAGTATTATTTTTGTAAATTCCAAATTTAACGCCATACCTTGCCAGCAGTTCATTGACTGTGTCTGTATGTTCCAATAATTCTAAGTGCTTCATTGACACCTCTCCTCTCTAAAACAAAAAAACGCCCAGCTGTCCCAGCTGAACGTCATTGTTCGAAAATATAAAAGGAGCCCACTGTTTTAGTGAACTCCTTTGTCCTCTTTATACTTTTTTATTTCTTATATCATACAAAAAAAGATTATTCAATTACCCTTAATGCGTATTTATTCCCCTAAAAAATACTATTTGCTAATCATCACCCATCATTTCTGCCATTTTCTCAGAAAAAGCTTTCTGAAATTCCGCTTCTTCCGCCTGAATAGTTGATCTATAGCCTAGTAATTCTTTCTCCTCAAGCTCTTCATACCCAAGCCACTTTAGCTTACTCTTTGCTAAAGTAGTTTTTATGGCAACCTGATTATAAATATTTCCAACCTGCAGTAATTCCAACGCTTCCTCCTCCTTAAGGAATCCACTTGTGGTGATTCCCATCACATCATAAATAGTGTCGTTCGCAATTGGTCCACAGATTACATCATAATCTGAATATGTATCCTCTTTAAAACGCCTGTTATCAAATATATATCTGAACCATTCTTCGTTTCTTTCAAGCTTTTTGATCTTTAAGTCAGAAAAATCTATTTCATATGTATTAACATATGTCGACTGGTTTGGTTTCGTCTTTGCCCATCTATGGGCAAAATCTTCATCATCTGATAAATAAAAGCCCTGCCCAAAATCCGCATTTTTCTTTCCATAATAGATGTCGGGGTCTTCAATTATATCAAATCCAACATGGAATAATTTTATCTTAGTCATCATAGTTCCAACCATACTCACCGTGATATATCATAAGCTTTGTCATGCCACCATCTATACAGATATTTTCACCTGATATAAACCCTGCTTTATCTGAGCATAAGAAAAGGATCATATTTGCTATGTCCATTGGATTTCCAACTCTTCCAACTAGTTGCTGAGAAGCATCCGGTCCTTCGTAAACTGTATCCCCAGTTTCGATCCATCCAGGAGATATAGAATTAACTCGCACTTTACCTGCTAAACTTACCGCCAACGCATGTGTAAGAGAAGCTATTCCACCCTTAGCCGCTGTATAGCTTCCTGTCTGAGGCTGGCTCATTCGA
>JAZLLO010000122.1:0-2474 GCA_045598185.1 Marvinbryantia sp. | reverse complement strand
ATGAAGACTATATGCCTAAGACTGGAGATCTGATCTTCTTTGCTATGAAGACCAAGGTTGACTCCGATCATGTAGGTATCGTAGTTGAGAACGTGATCGAAGACGGAAAGTGGGTATCCGTTAAGACCATCGAGGGTAACTCCGCTGATGGTGTACACGAGAGAACCTATGATGCGATGGATAAACGTATTCTTGGCTATGCAGAGCTTCCTGCACAGACATCAGGTTCTGCGGCAGAAGAACCTGAAGATATCGAAGCAGAGGCAGAAGTTGTAGAAGAAACGGTTCCTGTCTATACGAAGGAAGTTACAGTCCAGGGCGCTGAACCGGAAGAAGCAGCTTCGGTAGAGACAACTGTTACCGATACGGAAGAGAATGAAGAAGCAAATGATCCCTATACGGAAAAGGGCATGCGCACTCATCTCTTCGCCAATAAAAGAGAAGAAGACCACATGATTATCTTCCTCATCTTCGGCACGGTGTTGACCGTGGCGATGCAGGTGGGAAGCCATTTTAAGAAGTAAATAAGAGACGGGGTCAGTGGTTCAGAGGGGACGGGGTCAATGTCATTTAATTTACTAAAGCCCTAGAAGTATGATATTATAAAACAAGATAAAAAAACAGTCGATATCGAAACAGTTCTCGGGTTTACGGTCAAATCTTTTCAGATTTGAAAAAGGCAAACAGACCGTCTGGCGAGGCGGTCTACTAACAGTGGTATTCAGTTGTTTGTTTTATCGGTACTGTAGGGTATTGGCGTGCCGACGTCGAAGGTTTCTTGAAAACGTTCGATCGGCACGTACCGGTACCTTTTTGTTTTCTACCAGGTCTATGATATCTTCCAGCTGATTCTTCAGGAATCGTATGCATGATTTAATAAGGTATGTCTTCTCTGTGACATACTTATGCTTACAATTATCGGAAGTCTTCTTCAGACATTTTTTTACTGCGGTACAGAAGTTATACAGAGTAAGTTTGGCAAATATTTCCTGGAACAGAAACTTTTGCTTTATGGAATGCATATATACCATTCCAGAGGCATACTTAAGATAACGATAAGAAATCTCTACGCCCCACCGCATCTGATACAATTTCTTCAGATCTGATAAGGTAAACTTCTCCTGCGGAAGATTTGTAAGGAGATACTCGTACTCTCCGCTGGGTAATGGGAACTTAACCAGGCGGGCCTGATAACTCTCTATTCTCTTGCTTCCGACAGGAATAAAATCGAATCTGTGTGTGCTATTTTTGAAGTGATAATTCTTCAGCTGTTTGCTTTCTTTGTTGCGAATGCGTCCTATATAATAAGTATCTACGACATCGAGCACATCAGCGTGCTCAATGTCTTGTGTGTCTGGAAATATCTTATGTGCCATCGGTGCAGTAAGTCTGATGAGAAAGAAATGACCATTTTTCTGTACATGTGCGACCGTATTATAAGATGCAAAGCCTCTGTCGCAGACAAACAAGAAGGGAGCGTTTGTCGGATAGCGGTCTAACATAGTACAGAAAGCGAGTTTTTCATTCATGGAATAATATCCCTGAATGACAGCATCTGTAAAGACTTCGTTTAGAACATCATAGCATGTGATGAGATGGTATTGATTAAATCCCTTTCTGCCTTCGATGCAATCCACAAAACTTTCAGTATCTTTGGGATTATAGGGTGTATTAAGCCGCGTTCCATCGCAGGCAATGACGCGCAGGCCATGAAAAGTACGATTCTGAGAAAGTTTGGATGTAAAATCTTTAAAAAGAGCCTCATAGGCTGCTACTTTCAACTGATCACGTCTATAAGACATGGCTGACTGCGAAGGTAAAGCATCTGTAGGGAAATAATCCAACATTTCAACCGCTGTTTTTTCGTTTGAAATGACCATGGGAAAGAGCATCGTATCATGCAGAGAGATCTTCTGAATCCTTGAAAAGTCGGTTCGAGGATTTTCAAAGAAGCCGTCTTTATTCTCCATTAGTTTGCCGATTGATTCAAACAGAGCTTTTTTCAAGCTAAAAGGGGAAGTGATTTTTTTCATAATGCAGGCCTCCTAAAAAATGTATATATTTAAAGCGGCGGCAACATTTTTAGCCTGCATTGTCAAGTGTTTTTTTGAAAAAACACAAAAAATCAGAGGATAAAATCCTCTGATTTAGCGTTGTTATTTATGAAATTGGAACAGGGGGGATCCCCTCAATTACTTAATTGAATGACATTGTCCCCGTCCCCTCTGAGCCATCGCCGCGACTGCCACAAAAGAGCGTATTCGGGCATTTTTAACCAATTTTATGCAATAAATTACTAATGAATTGGGGGGGGTAAGTATTGAAATGCTCCACTATATGTATTACAATAAAATGGAATGTGTGTGCCTGGACCACATTGAGGATGTGATAGAATGATAGATATCCACAGCCATATCCTGCCTGGAATGGATGACGGGTCTGAGTCAACGAAGATGAGTCTTCAGATGCTGAAG
>JAZLLO010000121.1:0-9862 GCA_045598185.1 Marvinbryantia sp. | reverse complement strand
CCGGAAGCAGATTTGCGAGGGAAATTTGGAAATGGCTGGAAAGGGGTATGGCGTTGGTGTGAAGAAACAGAACATTTGGACTTGCTGATGGATGGTATTCAGCCGAATATTGATTTGATTGTGATACAAATAGATGGCGATGTGATAAGAAAAGAAAAAGAAGTACACTGTATGTGCGATTCAACAACATGTGCTGAAAAAGGCAAACAGTTCCCACTTTATTGTGAAGCATCCAAAGAAGGTTGCCCTATATCAATCCCTTGTCCAAATCATCAACAGCATGTTTCAGATCGTATTCAGCATGGTTCTTCGGTATTATGCACCGCATTGGAAGATGATAATAAACGAGTTATTATAACTATTCCTTGCGATAGTACCGATGCCTGGATTGTAGCTGCATATGACAATATAGGAAATGTAGAGAACATTGAAGATCCCTGGAAAAGCATTATTGCCAAGGGAAAATACTATCATGATATCAGAGTCAGAGGAGACAAGAAGAATACTGTAACTTATGCCCGCTTTATGGATACTTTGGCTGATAAATGGAATGTTGTTACAGAGAGATGTCTTTTGGCAAAAGTATTTGAGCAAGATTTTATCGGGGCGTATATATTATAAAATCAGAGGCACCTGAGTACTATGCTATTCGTCAAATAAGGAAGTAAAAACGGAGGAGACGATAAAGGAATGCATCTAATTCATGTTTGCATTGATATATTCTTTACCTGGCCAAACGGTGATATGCCTTTTTTGAGGGGTAATGCAGAGAAAATACGATACCTTTGTGGTGAAGGTTAAAATGTAAAAAAATATTTTACAGTACGATTGATTATTTGGAAATAACAGCATATAATAAAGAGGATAATAGTAGAGGAGGGATGCGATGATGAGATTTGATGATTTATTCGAACAGAGAAACCTGGTAGCTGTAAAATTGAAAGACTGTATTCGAGATGCAGGTTATACAAAAGTATCTTTTGCTGCAAAAGCTGATATATCCCGTCCGACATTAGATCGTCTGCTTGCTGCGAATATCGATAGTAAGAGTACTTTTGATAAGCACTTACAGAAAATAATGGGGGTGCTGAATATGTCAGTTGATGAACTGATGCTATACCACTCCGAAACGAATAGTCCGGTTGTTGCGGTATACTCGCAGAATACACCGGCAGATCATGAAATGAGTCCTGTTGCGAGAAAACAGTATGACCTTCTTCTTGATCTCATTGATCTGTGTACAATCTATTATTGATAGGGGGCCAGACAATGAGTGAATTAATCACATATCGGAACATCGATTCTGTGATTATGCAGAATGATGCGATTCGCGAAGAGATAAAGAATCAGGCAATGAGAATTCAGACCAATCCTTCTTTTATGAAGGTAGCTTCAACACCGCAGCTGGCATTGGCAATATTACGAGGGTTTGGATTGATACAGTTTCCAATTTACGACAAGTATTGGAGCGGTGCAATCTATGTAAAAGAAGGGAAAACAATTCCAGTAATCAATACAGCTCTCCCTCGTGCCAATCAGTATTTTACAGCCTGGCACGAAGTATATCATTTGATTTTCGATAGAGTATCATTTGATCATTTTATAGAGAGTGATCATACGATAGAGGAACGTAAGGCGGAATGCTTTGCTGCATGTATGTTGTTGAATGGACTGGACAGATACTTTAATGAACTTCCGGATAAAGATTTTCTTACCAAGGTTTTTCATTGTATGTCTGCTTTTCAGGCGCCATATAAGGCAGTACTTGTGTCCTTGTATGAATACGCTGTACAGAGCGATAATGAGAAATTAAAGAACAAAATAAAAGAAGTATTTGATCTTCGATTCGACGATCTTCCTTTACGCTTCCAAAGAATAGGTTTGGACGATAGTTTGGTTTTACCATCCAATGTAATTAATACAGCATCATTACAGGAAAAAATCAGATTACGAGAAGAGAAAGATCCAGAATTAAGACATCATAAGGATAATGAAGATTATCTGAATAACATAATAGAAGAAATCAATATGATTGTGAGGAGTAATTGATGTTGCAAATTAATTCTGTCACAAGTATAGACCAGAAAAATCATATAGCCATTTTAGATACTTCCTCGGTTTCATTTATGCAGGAAGTTCGTGCTAAAGGAGCGAATGCCGATAAAATTCTGAAAGATTATGATTTAATTCTTATTCCTAATTGGGTATTGAATGAAATAAAGGATTCATTGATCAGCGCAAATTATATTCAGGATTTGATTGATAAAGGATATCCGATTTACAGTATTGAGGAAGAATTATATTCGTCTTTGGCAGGCAATGAAGAGGGTAACCTGTTTCATATCGTTTGTGCATCTGCCAATCAATTGGCACAGGTAAAAGGCTATTTGCGAAGATACGTAGAAAAGGGTGATCCATTAGATATGGATGCATATGCAGAGTGGATCAAACGTTTATATAAAGAGTATAAGTCCTACCAAATGCTGATATCTATCTGTTACCTTGTAGTAAAAAGGGCTATTACAGACAGAAGAGAAAGGTTCGGTCAGATTGATGGAGTTGTTTGACGAACAACGAATGTGCAGACTATATGAGAAGTTCATTCTGGAATACTATCGTAAAGAACACCCAGAACTTACTGCGAATCCATCCCAGATTGCATGGCAACTCGATAATGATGTCAGTGATATGCTACCGTTGATGAAATCTGACATTATGTTGTCATGCGAAGATAATATCTTGATCATAGATGCAAAATACTATTCGCATACAACACGAAGCCAGTTTGGTGCAAATACACTTCACTCCAACAATCTGTATCAGATATTCACATATGTAAAAAATAAAGATTATGAACTACGGGAAAGACGACATAAGGTTGCCGGAATGTTATTATATGCAAGGACTACGGAAGAGATTCTGCCTAATCATATATATGAAATGAGTGGAAATCGTATAACTGTCCAGACGCTGGATTTAAATTGTGATTTTTCTGTGATAAAGACACAATTGGATGAGATTATTCTAATGAATTTTACGAAAAAGTAGTATAAATCAACACTTGTAAGAAGGAATTGAATTATGGCAGCAGGATATGATTTGAAAGAAGCAACATATGTATCCAGACCATTTTCGGACGATGAGATGTGGTCTGCTTTCACATACCTTTTTTCCAGTAAATCTGTGAATGATACCAGTTATAAGTTCGGATTTTTAAAAGCTATCCTGGATAATCTTTATAATGTTGATGAAGAGTTGACATTAACATTTGACCAGCTGTTTTCAAAGTTTGCCGAAGTATACTGGAATCTGGTTTTGAAGCATCATATTCTGCAGAAGAAACCTGGCAGTCTGAACCGGATGTCTGCACTAGAGCGTGTGTTATACACAGCACAGGAAAGATATGCAATCGAAGATGGGATTCCGTTTGAGAGTCTGACATCGGAGATGATGTTGTATATCTGTAAGAATGTAAAGCAGAAGTGCAAGGAGAATGTAGTTGGTGCACTTTATGGAGATCTGCAGGGATACTTCTATTCCTTCTCTAAAAAAGGAGAGTGGCTGCAGTTCAATCCGCAGATGTATGAGTTTGTCTGTAAACACAAGGTAGCTATTGAAAAGCTGAACTATTATGAATGGGCGAAGTTTCTGGAAAAAGTGAATGAGGACAGTGTAGTTGATCATCTTCTGAATAAGATTGATGAGAGTGCTAAGCGGAATAATCTCATATACTACAGGGATATTCTGTTTCATGAATTTGAAAACAACTGTTTCTATTGCGGAAAGAAAGTATCTGCCGGTAGCGTTGAAGTGGATCATTTCATTCCATGGTCTTTCATTAAAGATGATAATCTGTGGAATTTTGTACTTGCCTGTCCGCATTGCAATAATCAGAAACGTGATAAGCTGGCAGCAACGATTTACCTTGATCGTCTGACGAAGCGAAATGAAACTATTCTGATCGACAGGCATGATTCAGATATGAAAAATTATCAGGCAAAGAGGCTGATTAAGATATACTCCTGGGCACAGAGAAATGGGTACGATGAAATCTGGAGCCCGAAACAGAAAGTGGTGGTATAGCATATGGGAAAGATAACGTATCATAAGCTTGTCCGGGATAAGATACCGGAGATTATCAAAGCATCCGGAAAAGTATGTAAGACAGAGATTTTATCTGATTCTGAGAAGGCTGGAGAACCAGATTTTTCAGACTACCAACCAAGTTTGATATCAATGAATATCACTTCATGGAAGACTTTATCCATGATGAGGTACCGGCAGGATCTGTGCATGACCGTCTCTTATCTGCAATTCGTGGACGTGGTGCATTCCGTAAGTTCAGGGATCAGGTAGAGCGATTTGATCTACTTGATGAATGGTATGCTTATAAAGAAAATGCTCAGAAGGAGCTTGCCATCGAATGGTGTGGGGAGAATGAGTTTAATTACGTGGAATAGATAACTGAGGTTAAAAGATGATATCCAAAGAAGCATTAAATTATGAATTAGAATTACAGGAGAATACGGATATTGACAGTATATGTGAGTCATTTGCCGGCTATATCATACTGTGGATTACTGGTTCTGGACGCAGCACAGAAGATGGTGATGGATATTATCGCTGTTTATTGCAGTTTAATGATTACACAAAGTATATTGAAGGACCAGCACCGAATGCGACTGCTAATCAGGCAATGATCTATGGTGCATGTGAATGTATTAAACGTGTTACGAAACCATCAAAAGTTGCAATCATTTCCGCAACAGCACTGGGTTTTGAGAGCGCATTTAAAGGGAAAGGACCGAATGCTGCATTGCTTCAGCAACTGTATGAAAATATGAAACGCAAAGGCTGCAGTTTTACAGAGGTCAGATATCTAAATGGAGCAGATACTATCAAATCATACGTATATCAGAAATCCGGCGATCCAAGACTAAGTCAGTTAAAGCAGACGGAACAGAATAGAAAGAAAGGATACGTATCCAGTTATAAGCAGAACGTTTATAATGAATGTATCCAGAAGGTTATTGCAATTCTGGAAAAAAACCAGGTATCTGATGCAGTTATTTCACAGGTAAAGGCGATAACAGATAATATCGAATAGGAAGGCGGCAAGACAGAATGGTTAAGATCCGATGCGTAGTAGAACGTATTACATATCAGAATCCGGATAATGGGTATTCTGTCTTAAAGTGTGCCGTTAAGAATTATAATGAATTAGTGACAGTTGTAGGTAATCTTCTGGATGCCAACGTTGGATCTGTCCTTCTGATTGATGGGAATTGGAAGGTAGATGCCAAGTATGGTAGACAGTTTCTGGCAGAGAGCTGGGAGGAGACAATGCCTGCAACTGTTTTTGGTATTGAGAAGTATCTTGGTTCCGGACTGATCAAGGGTGTGGGACCTAAGTTTGCCAAGAAGATTGTCCAGCAGTTTGGCACTGACACTCTTGAGATCATAGAAACCGATGTCCAACGTCTCCTGGAAGTTCCAGGTATTGGTAAGAAAAGAGTCGATAAGATCGCAGAGAGCTGGGAAAGGCAGAAAGAGATCAAGAATGTCATGCTCTTTCTCCAGGATCATGGCGTAAGTACCGCTTATGCTGCGAAGATCTACCGTCAGTATGGGAATGAAAGTATTGAAAAGGTAAAAGAGAATCCATTTCGTCTTGCTGATGATATCTGGGGGATTGGATTTAAGACGGCAGACAGTATTGCTGATAAGCTTGGCATCGGAAAGGAAGCATTCATCCGTCTGCGAAGTGGTATCATGTATACACTTAGTGAACTAGCTGATGAAGGCCATGTCTATGCAGAGCGTGACCAGCTGATCAAGAAAGCCTGCGAATTACTGGTAGCAGAGGATACCAGTATCATTATGACCATGGATCAGATGTTTACAGACAAGGAACTGATCAGGGAAAAGATTATGGTGCCACAGTTTTCAGATGGTGATGATATTCCAGAAGATGCGGCACCTGAGATTGAAAAGGAATGTATCTACCTGCCACCATTTTATTATGCTGAGATCGGTGTTGCTAATAAACTGAAAAAACTTGCAGCGGAACCTGCAACGGACAGGTTGTGGGTATCGCTTATGAAAGCAAGGGAAAAGACAGGGAATCCGAATCTTTCCGTAGATGTGACTAAGATCCAGAGCAGTGTAAATATGGAATATGACGAAGTACAGGCAGAAGCTATCCGCAGAGCTGCAACTGCAAAGGTACTGGTATTAACAGGCGGACCTGGTACCGGTAAGACTACAACGACACAGGGTATCATAGCAGCATACAGAAGCTTTGGGCTGAATATCTTACTGGCAGCCCCTACAGGACGTGCTGCAAAGAGAATGACAGAAGCAACGGGACTGGAAGCAAAAACAATCCACAGACTTCTGGAAGTGAAACCACCAGATGGGTATCAGAAAAATGAGGAGACACCACTGGAAGGAGATGTCCTGATCGTAGATGAGTGTTCCATGATCGATATCGTGCTCATGAATGCACTGATGAAGGCTATTCCTCCGCATATGAGACTGATCCTTGTAGGTGATATCGACCAGTTACCATCTGTAGGTGCAGGAAATGTACTTCGTGATGTGATCGATTCCGATGCATTTCCGGTAGTAAGACTTACCAGGATCTTCCGGCAGGCACAGACCAGCCGCATCATCATGAATGCACATAAGATCAATGCCGGGCAGCTCCCGGATACAAGTAATGGAAAAGACACGGATTTCTTCTTCATGGTACAGGATGATCCGGAGGAAGCAGCGAAGAAGATTGTTGCTCTGGTAGAAAGGAACCTGCCATCCTATTATAAGATTCCATCCAGCCAGATACAGGTACTGACACCAATGCAGAGAGGTGTTGTTGGTGCGACAAATCTTAACCTGGCACTGCAGGAAGCACTCAATCCACAGGGAGACGGTCTTCGGAGAAGCGGATTTGTCTACAGACCGAATGATAAGGTCATGCAGATCAAGAATAATTATGATAAGGAAGTCTTTAACGGGGATATCGGTATCGTGGAATCCGTAGATATCCAGGACCGTACCTTGAAGGTAAACTTTGATAACCGTGTGATCGAGTATGATGCTACGGAGCTGGATGAACTGGTACATGCCTATGCCACTACGATCCACAAGGCACAGGGATCTGAATATCCGATCGTTGTCATGCCGGTCCTTATGAACCACTATGTGATGTTGCAGAGGAATCTGATCTATACCGGTATCACAAGGGCAAAGAAGATACTTGTTATTGTAGGAAGTAAAAAAGCATTATCCATGGCAGTAAGGAATGTAACCGTAACAAAGAGAAATACATTACTAAAGGAACGCCTTACCGGTGTTATCAAAGAGAAACGAATTGAAGGAAAAGAGCATGAGTAGAATAGCGATTATATTTCCGGGAATTGGATATCACAGTGATAAACCGCTCCTGTATTATGGTAAAAAACTTGCAGCAGAGTTTGGATATCGTGTAGTAGAAGTCTCATACAGTGGATTTGATACAGATATCCGTGGGAATCAGGAGAAGATGCAGGCAGCAGCAGAACATGCCATGGCACAGGCAGAAACAGTACTTCAAAAACTGCATCTGTCCATGACAGATGAGATCCTGTGTATCTCAAAAAGTGTCGGCACTATCGTGGCGGCAGCATGGCAGAAGAAAAACGGGATCATAGCAAAGAATGTATATTTCACACCGGTAGAAGGAACATTTGCTTATGCAGCCTATGACAGTGGCATTGTATTCCATGGGACAAAGGATCCATGGGTAACGACTGATGTGATAGCAGCGGGATGTGAAAAATTACATCTGCCATTATTTATTACCAAAGATGGAAATCATTCCCTTGAATGTGGCAGTACATGTATGGATACGAATACCATAACAAACACAATGATACATCTGCAGAGTTATATCCTTGATATTGACATGTGGACGTTTGCAGATAATAAAGAAGTAGAAGAGATGCTCCACCCGGATGCAGAGACACAACTGGTGGAATTATGGAAAGAGATCAAGGATAATCTGAGATCCCTAAGTTATGAACCATATCTGGATGACCAGGTAGAATTCGATATGATCTGGGAAGCAAGTGAAGAGATGGTCAAGATATTGAATGAAAATGATGAGATATCAGAATCTTTCAGAAGGAATCTGATCCGTAGTATCGGAGAGAATGACTATTATCATGAGCTTGACTGTGATGATCCGATGCAGACACTTGCATATGCATTATGCAAGACGGATGATGATTTTATCCTGCTGGCAGATGGTCTCTATGCATGCGGTTCTAAAAAAGAAGCTGCAGAGTTATACCGAACCCATGGAGCAGAAGAAAAGTATATTACCTACCTGATAGGAATACTGAAAAGAGATACAGAAGATTATGATACTGTGATCAGTTATTTTGAAAAGACCGGCAGACAGAAACGCGCGGCAGAAGTAGCGCTGCTTGGCCTTTCGAACTGTAAAAAAGGAAATTTTACAGAGATCTACTGCTGTCTTATCCGGGATGCACTTGCAAAAGGTGATCAGGCACTGGCAGAGGAATACTATGGTGCGACAATAAAGAAGCGAAGCATAGATCATGCAAAGATCGAAACTGCAATGGCAGGTACCGGAATGGATAAGGAGAAGGAACATGTATAGATCATCGTATTTTAAAGATGTAAAGATGCAGGAGATCATCAGCAAGGAGATGCTGAACGGGTTTAACAAGGTCTTCGGATTTCATACAAAGAGACCGGATATCATTCAGATGATGTTTGATGAGTTCTGCTACTATCAGGATATAACTTTTAGCAATCAGCTGGAAGCAGACCTGCTGTTAAACAAGATCATGGGTCTCTATGCAGAAATAGCAGATACCGAGTACCGCTATACCTTTGATGAACATGGAGAATGGCTGTTGTACCAGATCCTGCTGAAGGCAAATGAGACGGTAGAAGAAGGCTTTTCCATGTGGGAAGATATGGAAGAAAAAGAAGACAGGGATTCTGTTTATGAGGATTTCTGGGAGTCTTCTTTATCGGATGAAGAAAAGGCATACGTGGAAAAGCAGGCAGATGCCTGTGTGAAAAGAGAGATGGCAGAGATATTCTATGAGATGGCAATCGTAGATCCGGAAGAGGAGGCACGACTGATCTCACAGTACAGGACAAACCTTATCAATAGAATCTGCTATTTCCCTAAGATGTTGGAAGAAGTGACAGAGGATGTGATTCCGAAATTCCTGTTCTGGGATCATGATTTTGCATTGATCGACGGATATGGAGTAGAAGTGTTTGATAAATTTGCGGAGATGAATCGTGGTTCAGATATGGATCTTGGATTCATGCACGTGAGCGACAGGACGCAGATGATGACTGGATCTATGCAGTTTGATCTGATCGAAGAAGATGATGGCGAAGAGTCCGGGAATGCAGCGGAAGAATCAGAAATATCCGATGAAGATGCACCTTTGACAGAAAAAGAAAAGATGGAACTGCTCGATAAAAAGATCGAACAGGTGCAGGAAGTGGTTTCAGTGAAGTACAGGGAATACCAGAAGGTATTGGATGAATTGAAAATGCTTCTTGATGCAAGACATCCTGAAAGGATCATTGAAGAGAAAAAACAGAAACTGTATGATGCATACCTGGAAAGCGGGAGAGACCTGGATGAGATCATCGACCTGATCCAGAGTGCAGATGAATATATCTGAGAGGGAAATCAAAGTTTAGTGGGGGCTGATTTTTTTAGGGATGTTCCGTAGGGTTGTTTAGTAGGGGCTGTTAGAAGGGAACATTCAGTAGGGTCTGTAATGAGGGTTTTGCTTCCGTAGGGTCAGTCAGTAGGGGCGAACTA
>JAZLLO010000120.1:0-23729 GCA_045598185.1 Marvinbryantia sp. | reverse complement strand
ATAAAACGAGGAATTTACAGACATAAAGACGGAACGATCAGCAATGCAGATATCAATGGAGCAGCGAATATCATGCGTAAGGTATTCCCAAACGTAAAAGAATGGGATAGAGGCCTCGTGGACAGGCCATATGCCGTAAAGGTTGCGTAGCAATCACGGATACTGGCACGAAGTGCCAGCATAGAAACAACATCCGATATAATCGGTTGTGTGTAGTTCATAAGATATTATGCGGTGAATACTTGAGATGCTCTCGGTTCGGTTGGATTATGCTTGTCCCCCAGGATTTTTTAATAATCCCAGAGTTTTCATCTGAGATGAAGTCGTGATGGCAATATATTGGCAATAGTATCACAGACAACCAGTAAAATAGAATTTATTTCATACAGAAGAAGCATTGAAACATCTGAAACTTGTTGGAAGGAGCGAATATCATGGAAGAGATTTATACATTTAACGGAAAAGATATTACAATGAATATGTTTATCCAGATCCGAGCTGTGATAGACATTATCAAAGAGCAGCTGAAGATAGATTTCTTCGAAGCGTTTAATAAGTTCTATGATTCACGGACATATGAGATTCTTCGGGAAACGGAAAATGGATTATGGGCAGAGTCAGCAGAATACATCGCAGACAGATATTTCGCGGAAGTCAGAATAAGTGTTTCACAAGGATTATACCAGCAGGACTAGCGACGGATGTTGAAAAGAGAGAAGATTATGGTAAGTATGAGTAATTTGACAGTAGAACAGATTAAAGAACTGGCCTTTACAGAGAAAGATATACAGGATCTGGAAAGAGTAAAACAGATGCCGATTACATTTGATGCAGAATGTCCGGAAACAACACCGGAGCGTGCAGTCAAGTTCCGAAGAGTTAATCCTGTTAGAAGAAAAGATGCCATATAAATCTAACTGGATGTAAGTAAAAATGTCAGTATTTTCTCTTGAAACACAGGATAATACGTGTAATATGAAGCAAAATGACACAATATATGCTGTGAAAACAAGAGGAAAAACACAAGATATAGAATCAATTATAGAGTTCGAATAGAGTTATATAAACTGATTCGGGACGGTAAGGCTAAGGCTTTGCCGTCTGTTACACGAAATTTAAGATGGGATGGCAGGAGATTATCGGGGATTGCCAACCTATATAAGAATTCCAGTCATGGATGGTAATGAATTTAGTGAGTTAATGGTGTGATTGCCATCCGATGAAAGAAAAGATGAGTTAGATGGTAGTCCCGTTGCCATCCGATGAAAGAAAAGACGAGTCAGATGGTAGTCCTATTGCCATCCAATGAAAGAAAAGACGAGTCAGATGGTAGACTTGTTGCCATCTAATAAAAGAAGAAGCATTTCGGATGGTAATCATGTTGCCATCCAGTAAAAGATAATTCAAATCCAATGGCAAATTAGTTAAAAATGTTGCCATCTAACAGAAGAAGAAGCAAGTCCAATGGTAAATTAGTTGCCATCTAACAGAAGAAGAAACCAATCCAATGGTAAAATAGTTACCATCTAACAGAAGAAGCAAGTCTAATGGCAATCTCTATGCAATCTTACAAAAGAAATCAACAAGTGAATAGTAAATTAAATAAATAGTCTGTACAGAAGTGGCCGAAAAGG
Organism: Marvinbryantia sp.; assembly: GCA_045598185.1. Taxonomy (GTDB): domain Bacteria; phylum Bacillota; class Clostridia; order Lachnospirales; family Lachnospiraceae; genus Marvinbryantia. The sequence continues at coordinate 22,095 of JAZLLO010000120.1, read as the reverse complement.
ACCATTTATTTTATTGTATTCCAAAGGAGGAAAGACAAATGAATGTTCAGGAAGAATTGAAGCAGATACAGAGCCTGATATTGCAGGTACAGAAGTCATTAGTGGGTGCACCGGAGGGGACTCTTCGATGTGAGATGGCACAAGGAAAATATCCACAGTATTATCTTGTTAAAAAAGATGAAAAAGAGAGATATCCTAGGGGAAGATTTCTTAGGAAAAGTGAACATGAAATGGCCAGACTTATTGCTCAAAAAGAATATGATCTGCAAATGCTGGAATTGTTACAGGAAAAGGAGAAATTATGTAAGCAAGTGATAAAGCATCAAAAATCCCCGACGCTGACTTCAGTATATCAAAATCTTCCGGAAACCAGAAAAAGATTGGTGATGCCATATGTCATGTCAGATGATCAATATATCAAAGCATGGGAGATGGATGGAAAGGCAGAACAGAATCCTTTTCCGATTACGAATGGGTTCATGACAGAAAAAGGAGAAGAAGTACATTCAAAATCAGAAAAAATGATAGCTGATAAATTATATTATATGAATGTTCCGTATAAGTATGAGGCGATGTTGCATCTCGGGAAATATGGAAGCATATATCCGGATTTTACAATGCTCAATATTCGTACAAGAGAAACAATCTATCTGGAACATTTTGGGATGATGGATAATACAGAGTATTGTAAGAAAGCAATTGAAAAAATAGAACTATACGAAAAGAATTATATTTATCAGGGGGAACAATTTCTTGTAACGTATGAATGCAGTAGCAAAGGAATTAGTATGAAACAAGTGGAGAAGTTGATTGAGAGACATCTTCTATGATGCAACAATCAAAATCAAATCCAATATTCATGCTCTGAAAAACCAATAAAATAGCACATTTCTGAATCGCAAAATCAAAGAAGCCGTGCGTTTCTGCACGGCTTCTAACTGTGATTACCCTACTTTATCTTATTGATCAAATATCATTCCAAGTTGAAATGCCACCGATGATAATTACAATTGCACCAATCGTGCCAAGTGCCATACCAATCATTTTGTATTTCTCCTTTCTCGTAACTGTTTTATTTATAGGAAGTGTTCTGTGTTCCTCTTGATGATGTAAGGATAACAAGGGATGCTGAAGCTTGAATTGAAAGATTCTTAACGTAACATAAAAATCCCGGAGAAAGATGTACTCCGGGAAAATTCTTTTTTATACAAGGTAGTTGCTGTTTACGAAGCCGACCTGTCCGATTGATGGTACATATACACACCAGTATGTTCCATAGTTTTCTTTGAAGTTAACAACATCACCTGTGTGAAGCTGTGCAATTTCATTTCCGTAGTTAAATGCAGGATCGCTTCTAAGAGCGAGGTATCCATTTACATTAACGGTGTACTGTGATTTATGTGCCTGGTTTGCAGCTGTCTTTACATAATCAGGAGTTCCGGCATTGTTTGACCAGATCTTTCCATTACCATATAAGCCAGAAGCATATCCATAGTCTCTCATATCTGGTTTGGTATTTGACAGAACACTGTTTGTAATATAAGCAGTTTTTCCGTTATAGTTGATCTTTGCCCAACCATTGTTTTCGCTGATGACATCAACTGCGTCACCTTTATACAGACCACCAAGTCTTGCACTGTCTGCTGTTGCGGACTGGCGAACGTTAACTCCAATTTCATTTGCGACGTATTTTGTTTCATTAGCGGATGCTGTTGTTGCACCAGCGATCATCATTGTTGCTGCTGTGAATGCGATTGCTACTTTTTTCATCATTTTGTTCATCATGCTTTTACTCTCCTTTATTATCTTTATTGTTGTTATTTGCTTTTCTTGATATCAGTTTATCAGGAAGGTCTTACACATCTCTTACAGATTTCTTTTTTGTTTTAATGTGTTGGTGGATGTGTATTTGTTTTTGATGAGATCAGTATATCAACAGAGCCTTACACGATTCTTACAGTACCAAAAAGATTTTGAGATTATGCAGATATCGTTGTGGGATAGGTACTTGACGAATTCCTTTTGTAAAAGAAATCTATCACAGTTGAAACGACAGAGAATGTTGAAGTTTCTCGATACAGTCCGAGAAGAACATAAAGATGATGAGAATGAGAACATTCTTATCAAAGAAAAAGAGATTAATTTTTACGGTAGGTCTTTCGAAAACGGAAAAATATGGATTTTTTGAAAGCATATGATATACTGATTTCAAAAGTTTATAAAATTTTACTTTTCGAAATCGGAGAATTATTATGCCTTATATTGAAAGAAAAAAGTATCTAAATCGATTAAAAGGCTTGAAAAACACCCCAGATATTAAGATTATTACGGGAATTCGACGATTTAAAAGAGTACAGGACACTACATACCTATGTAAAAGATCAGTTTGATAAAGAAAAGAATAACTATGTATTTATTGATGAAGTTCAACTATGCCAAAATTTCGAACTGGCAATCAATAGCCTGCATAACAGCAAAAAGTATGACATATATATAACCGGGGCGAATGCATTTCTCATGAGTTCAGATTTAACGACATTGTTCACGGGAAGATTTATAGAGAGTCCGATTTATCCTTTTAGTTTTTCGGAATTCTGTGAGTTTTTCAATACGGAAACAGATATAAGAGTTTTGTTTGAAAAATATGTTCAGAAAGGTGGACTTGCGGGGTCGTATGTATACTCTGCAGAAGTGGATCGAATTGCATATATTAAAGATGTCTATTCTACGATTGTAAACAGAGATCTTGTTGAAAAATATAAGCTTCCCGATACTGCAGTATTGGAACATCTGGCGGAATTCATGATGGACAATATTTCGAATCTGTCATCCCAAAATAGAATAAGTGAACAGTTGAAAGCAAACGCTTATTCAACGAACCATGTTACGATTGGTAAATACATAAAGTATTTGTGTCAGGCATTTATGTTTTATCAAGTAAAGCGATATGATATTAAAGGGAAGAAACATCTTGAAACTTTGGAGAAATATTATCTGAATGATTTGGGAATGCGAAGAGCAATTCTTGGAACACGTAATGCTGATTTCGGCAGAGCATATGAAAACCTTGTTGCGATGGAACTGATGCGGCGAGGCTATGAAGTACATGTAGGAAAACTATATCAAAAGGAAATTGACTTTGTTGCTGTTCGTCAGAGCGAAAAGATTTACTTTCAAGTTTCCGATAATATCACAGAAGAAGTGACTTTTTCCAGAGAAGTATCTCCATTATTGCAGATAAAAGATGCGTATCCAAAGGTACTTTTAGCAAACACCTGGCATTCGGAATATCAGTATGAAGGTGTTCGGATTATTAATATAGCTGACTGGCTGTTAAACGATTGATTATATATCGCAGATTTTGAAGAAAAAACGGCACATTGAGAAATGAAATAAATAATCAAGATTAATTCAATAATGCTTCAATTCCGGCTTTGATAAATGAGTCAATGGTCTTTTGAATCACAGTCCAGTCCGTACAGTGATTTTTGATCATCATACGATTGATGGCAAGACAGCCATTCATCTGAAAGTAGAAGACAGCTTCCGCCTGTTCATAATTTAATAACGTATAAGAGAGAACCTTTGAGTTAACACTTGAAGGTTCTTTTTCCGTCCAGACATAGCAAAAACCTTGAATATTCAATGAAAAATGGCGTTGAGACATTTTTCCTAAAGATTCCCAACCTTCATCTGCCATGTTTACGGTTTCTGTTTCTGTTGTGACTTCTGTCTGTTCTTCTGCATGGGCTGTAAAAGATAAGCTTGCTATAAGAAGCATAGAAGCTAATAATAATTTCTTTTTCATCGTACCTGCCTCGAAAGTTATATGATGAAAATATTATCCTTGGTACATAGGCTATTTGTAAAAGAATGTTTTGTTCAAAAGTGATAATTCATCATAAATAGGGAAATGAAAATGGGATTTTTATTGTAATATTCATGCTCTGAAAACCCAATAAAATAGCACCTTTCTGAATCGCAAAAACAAAGAAGCCATGCGTTTCTGCACGGCTTCTAACTGTGATTACCCTAATTTATCTTATTGATCAAATATCATTCCATGTAGCAATACCGCCACAGATAACTAAAAGTGCGCTAAGTGTGCCAAATGCTATAGCAACCATTTTTTATTTCTCCGTTCTTTTTGTCTGATTTATAGAATGTTCCGTTTTTCTTTCTGTTACATAGAATATGTATTGAACATATCGAAGGATGAACTTCTACTGAAGGAAGATTTCTTGTGTTTCTTATGTCCACCTACGTGAAAGAATTTTGCGATTGTATTGATTGTTGTTTTCATGTTCGTTTCTCCTTTTTCTAATCTGTTTCTATACTTTATATGTTCTTCTTGGCTCTTTTTAGTACATCTGAACTTTATTCCAGCTGTTGCATGTTCCAATCTGTCCTGCAAGTAATCCCCATGCAACACATCCTACTAAAATCATTGCTACCATTGTCATTGTATTATTCTCCTTCTATTCTCAAATACGATATTCAATTGTTACCAAGCATATATTACGGTTCCTGAGATAACTGTTGCTACGATTACGGTTACGATTAATGCTTCGATCATTTGCTTTCCCTCATTTCTTTTCTGCTGTGTTCCTCTTGATGATGTAAGGATAACAAGAGATGCTGAAGATTGAATTGAAAGATTCTTAACGTAACATAAAAATCCCGGAGAAAATGATGATCTCCGGGTAATTTCTTCCATATATACTTATAGTAAACAGATTAGCTTGCAAAGTAATTGTTATTTGCATATTCCATCTATTCTTATCTGTTCTTTTTATCGGAATGTTCTGTAATAGTCTTTTAAGAATTCCTCAAAGTGTTTCAACATATCCATATCCTCCTTTATAATCAGTTTCTATATTATTATTAACCTGCGAGATAATCGTTATTTACATATCCGTACATGTCAATGCTTGGTACATATACGTAATCAAACTGTGTGCCGTATTCTTTCACCTGGACCATTGTTCCGTTGGAAAGCTGTGCAATCTCGTTTGATGGATCTGTTACTGCTGCGTTTCTGAGTGCCAGGTAGCTAGATGCTACATTTACTGTGAATGTATCGTTGTCATGGGACATCTGACCGCGCTGTTCCTTGATTCTTGATGTGTTAGAACTATTGGATTCTTTGATCCAGTTGTATTTCTGGTTTACATGTCCATCAATTCTTGGTGCAACAGCACCTTCTGTAAGAAGATCTGCTCTGACGTATCCGCCGTTTTCAAGAAGTACCCAACCGTTATCTGTGAAACCGCTGATTCTTACGACATCACCATAATTCAGAACGCCAATGATACCACCGTTTGTGGAAGGTTCTGTTCTGATGTTTGCTCCGTCTACTGCACAGGTTCTTGTTCCAGTTGCATTTTCAATCTGGAAGGTTACGCTCATACCATCGTTTGCGTTTACGGATACAGCTCCGCTTGCTACTGAAAGAGCACCTATTGTAAATAATACTACTAATTTTTTCATCATTTTGTTCATCATGGTTTTAATCTCCTTTATTCTCTTAATCTTTGTTATTTGCTTTTCTTGATATCAGTTTATCAGGAAGGTCTTACACATCTCTTACAGGTTCCTTTTTTGTTTTAATATGTTGGTGGATGTGTATTTGTTTTTGATGAGGTCAGTATATCAACAGATCCTTACACGATTCTTACAGTACCAAAAAGATTTTGAGATTATGCAGATATTGTTGCCCTGCATGAGTGTTGGTTGAATAACCTGCTTATGGGGTATAACCTTCTTCTTTTTATTTTTTTGGAGAAAAATCTGCAATAGAACATATAAATACATAGAAAAATATGCATATTTGCATATTTTTCTAAAGAAATATATAATAGGGTTCATAAGGAGGGGTGATTATGCTTAAAAGAAAAGCATTGGCTGCACTTGAAGGATGGCGTGAAAATCGAAATAATAAGAGCTTGATCATCACAGGAGCCAGACAAATCGGAAAAACTTATATTGTCAGAGAATTTGGAAAAGAATACCGCTCTTTCATAGAATTGAATTTTTTGGAACAGCCAGAATTATGTCAGATTTTTAGGAATAATTTATCTGTTGAGACAATCCTGATGGGAATTCGATTAATGAAACCAGGGACCTCAATATTCGAAGGTGATACGTTATTGTTTCTTGATGAAATTCAAGAGTGTCCGGAAGCAATTACCGCATTAAAATTCTTATCTATGGATACAAGAATAGACACAATTGCAACAGGATCGGCACTTGGAATGGCTTACAATAGAGTTTCGTCTTTCCCAGTGGGATATGTGAGCTATTTAGATATGTACTCTTTGGATTTTGAAGAGTTTTTATGGGCTATGGGGGTTGAAGAGGATATCATCAATCACGTGAAGATGCATTTTGAATCAGCCACAGAGGTAGAGGAAGTACTGCATGTTACATTTATGCGGTATCTGCGACAGTATATGGTACTTGGGGGAATGCCGGAAGTTATAGTAACATTTCAATTACAGAAAGATTATCATGCTGCAAATGAGGTGCAGAGACGAATATATCGTGACTATCTTTCGGATATTGCACGATTCGCACATCCTTCAGAGAAGATAAAAGCAGAAAAGTGTTATCGTTCTATTCCTGCACAATTGATGAAAGATAACCATAAGTTTCAATATGGCATAGTTGAAAAAAGGGGTACAGCTCGAAAGTTTGAAAGTAGTGTAGATTGGTTAGAAAGTGCACATATGACAGTTTCTGTGAAGAATGTGGGCTTTGTAGAGTATCCGTTAAAACTTCATGAAATGCAAGAAAATATGCGTTTATATCCTTCTGATATCGGACTTATCATTTGTACATTTGATTTTTCTCTTGTTCAGGCAATACTTACGGATGGAGAAGAGGATGATAATGGGCATCTGGTACTCAGAACAGCTAAGGGAGGACTGTATGAAGCATTGATTGCAGATATTCTTAACAAGTCAGGATATGAGGAATTGCATTTTTATAGAAATGATGCTGGCACAGCAGAGATAGAATTTCTGATTGAAGGAAGTGAAGGAGTAATACCAGTTGAAGTTAAGGCGGGAAGAAAAAAAGCCAGAATATTAGATAATCTGCTGAAGAAAGAGGATATTGTAAAAGGATATAAACTGGCAAATCAAAACGTTGGTATCGATGGCAAGAAAATTACATTGCCACTATATATGGCAATGTGGCTCTGATAGCAGAACGCCTGTTGTAAACTAATTCGGGACGGCAAGGATAAGGCTTTGCCGTCTGTTATATGAAATTTAAGATGAGATGGTAGAAAATTATCGGGGAGGAAGAATTGAAACAGATACAGAAGTCATTAGTGGGTGCGCTGGTGGGGATTCTTCGATGTGAGCAGCACAGAATCCCTTTCCAATTACAAATTAGTTTATGACAGAAAAAGGAGAAGAAGTACGATCAAAATCAGAGAAGATGATTGCGGGAGCGCGAGACAAAGATCAAAAAAGAAGCTATGCATCTTTCTGCACAGGTTCCAGTAACAACGACCTGGAATAATATGTATACTTGTTTTGTTTTTTATTGTAAAATGAAGGTATATATAAAAAAGAAAGAGAGGGAGAGTTTTTATGAAGAATTGTAAAAAACTTTTCAAGGTTGCAGTATTATCTATGCTTCTGGCACTGTGTTTTCCGATCATTTCATTTGCAGCTAATTATTATGTGACGACAACTACAGTGAATCTGAGAGCAAACGCAGGTACTCAGTATGAAAGAGTACTGGAGCTTCCGAAAGAATGTGTTGTTGATGTAAAGAGTACAGCGAACAAGAACTGGTATCGTGTCGTATACAAGAACAATGCGCAGAAGGTATTTAAAGGATATATTTATTCTAAATATCTTGCAAAAGCTGATGTTTATAAGACAACCTGCAATCTGTACATGCGTAAGTCACCAAGCGGGACTGTTGTAGTAAAGATTCCTAAGGGATCAGATGTTATTGTTGTAAATACATATACAGGTATGTGGTATAAGAGTGTATACTTTAATAAGAATAATAAAGTATACAGAGGATACCTTTATCAGGATCACCTTACCAAAAAAGGAGCGAAAAAAGGCACTTATGTAACAACTGACAGTGTTTATATGCATACAGAGCCGAATATTACATCTGCATCTGTTATAGTAGTTCCAAAAGGAAAAAAAGTTACTGTTGTAAATATCAAGCATGGTAAATGGTATCAGGCAAAATATAAAGTTAACGGTAGAACATATACTGGATATATCTCAAATCTTATTTTAAAACCAGTGAAATAGAGGAAGATGTAAATCCCATTACAGGCGCTATTTTAGATTTGAATAATGAAAAAGCGGGAGCCCTTATAGATCAAGGGTTCCCGCTTTTTATGTTGGTAAAATTATTCTTCTTTTTGTTATTTGCTTTTTCGCTTATTTATTGAAGTTTACAACATCACCTGTAATTACATTATGGCATCCATGTACGTTTGATCGATACAATAATACCATTTGCAACCTCGATTGTCGTATTAGAAGGATAATATTCCGTATCCCCATGATCTATCTTATCCTGCATATAACTCTGCAGTTCTTCATAAGGCACGGTAATTTCCTCGTTTGGATTAGAAGTACAGTCTGTAAATTTTAAATTTTCTGTAAATGGTAGTGTTATTTGATCAATTTTTACGAGACAAGGCTGATCATCAGATGTTGCCGCGAAACAGTGCCCACCTTCACCAGCGACGAAACGCACTTGATTGCTAGTGTCTTCATTAATGGTTAAGACAGCATCGCGTTCAGATTCTCCGAAAGAATTAGTTCTGGTGGTTTCTGATTCTTTGATAGTCTCAACGGTAATGATCTTACCATCAAAATCAACCAGATCGCCAATTTTTAATGAACCGAAGATTCCAGCAAACTCAATGCCATGAAATCTTTCAAATGTCAATGTTTTCTCTGCCCAATTAAAATCAGAAGCATCGAATCTGGCTCCCATCATAAAATCAGTTTTGTTCATCGAATCATTATATTTTACTGGACACGTCACGTTCTGTTCATCCGTCACTTCACATTTTCCATCCAAATCCTTGTAGATTGTGATAAGTGCCTCACCTTTAGTATTGTCCCATTCTTTGTTACAAAGAATACGATAATTCATTCCTGCAACAACCTGTGTTTCTAAAAGACGGATTGGGGTCAGTTTTTCATCGGTCTTATAGTTTTTTATTGCATTTTCAAATGCTTCCCGGGCTTCATCAGGAAGATCTTCTTCTGTATTAGCCACATAGGCACCAGTCATCTGTTGGGAATAATCTGGCGCTGCTGCATAGGTTGTTGGCGCAGTGATCAGCATTGCACTAATCAGAAATCCTAACATTATACTTCTTTTTTTCATATTCTTATACCTCTGTTTTGGTACTTTTTCTGTATCGTATTGGTAAAATCATGATTTATGATTAAAAAATTATAAGACAAACTAAGATGGTCGTTCTTAGTTTTCAGCGTTGTATACACGTTCGCCATTAAGGTAGGTCTCTGCAACAGCTACTTCCAGTCGAAGGGTTTCTTTGTCTGCAGCTAAAATATTATTATCCAAAACAATAAAATCTGCCTTCTTACCTACTTCAAGACTACCTGTTTCATCTTCACGATAAAGCTGATATGCACCGTTTAATGTCATCATATCAATTGCATCGTCAATGCTGATTGCTTCATCTGCATTTCTCTTTGTAGAATCAATCCAGAAAGTCTGTCTGGTAACACCTGACTCAAGATTATAGAGAGCATCCAGAACCGGACCGGCAGGATAATCTGTAGCAAAAGCGGCTGTAATACCTGCGTTTAAAATTGATGCAAACGGATACATAGCATCGTTACGTTCATTACCAACATTTTCCTTTTCAATATTCTTCTGGCCAACATCTTCACTTACAGATGGAGACCATCCAAGATTACAAGATGCAATGACTCCTAACTCTGCAAGACGTGGAATATCCTCCTGGTCAAGCATCTGCAGATGAGTGATGACATTTCGGATATCCTTATTTTCAGAATTTTCTTTTGCATATTCAATCGTATCCAGTGCCTTTGCAATCGCTGCATCACCAATTGCGTGGAAATGGGCAACTAATCCGGCATCATTCACACGAGTAGCCAGATCGCGGAGTCTTTCCACATCAGCTTCTTCAGGCCAACGGTCTTCTCCACATTTGTCTGTTTTTTCATATGGTTTTTTAACGTAGGCAGTCTCAGATTCTACAATGCCATCCATGAAAATCTTGACATCATTAATACGTACCTGATCTGAAGAATATTTATCTTTTAATTCCAGGATATGATCCAGATCCTCCAGATAATTATCAGAGTTATTGACTACCAGAGAAATATTAACATTGGTGAGGAGTTTTCCTTCTTCTGCAAGAGCTGCATATCCGGCACAGATATTATCAGCACTTAATGGATCAATGATAACATCATTGTATGTAGTATAACCATTGGAAGCCATGGTCTGCTGTGCAAATGGAAGGATCTTTTCTGCATACTCTTCTACAGAATATACCGGAACAGCTGGTTTTACCAGAAGATCCATTGCAGTATCTCGGAAACAACCGTTTGGATTTCCGTCACTATCGTGTACGATCTTTCCACCAATAGGATCCGGTGTATCTTTTGTTACACCTGTTTTCTCCAAAAGACATGTATTTATCCAACAGGAATGGCAATCTTCAGATTCAATAAAGATTGGTTTATCTGGGCAGATTTCATCTAACATAGCTGCAGTAGGTGTTTCCTGTCCAAATGCTGTATCCAGCCAGCCAAAACCTCTATAGAACTCCTCATCAGGATGCTCTTCAATGTATGTACGAATGACATCCAGATAACCATCTGCTGATACATTATCAAGACTCATACGAAAGCCCTGTTCATTTTCTCCTGCAATATAGATATGAACATGTCCATCAATAAAACCTGGAAGAACGGTATTCCCATTAAAATCAATCAGTTCAGTGCTTTCTCCCTTATAATCCTCTGCACCAACTGTATCACCCATATATACAATAGTTCCGTCTTTTACAGCCATTGCCTGAGCAGTAGATTCAAAACCGTCTGCTTCATAAATTGAGCCGTAATAAATAGTATCTGCTTCCGGAATTTCATTTGCATATACAGGCACGCCTGCAACAAGAGTTGTAGCAATCATTACTGGTATAATAGTTTTCATTTTTTCTCTCCTTTTAAGAAATTGTGTTCTTTCACCATAGATTACTCTATCCGCGAAATTATAACATATGAAAAGATACTAATTAGTCACTCCGATTATAGTCACTCTGATTATTCATTTTTTACCGATTACCATTTTTACAACAACTAAGATAATGAAAAACAAGAAAAAAGCAAGATTTAATACCAGATGACTCTGCTATAATGTAAAGGATAATGACGGGAGGATTGCTCTTATGGATAGGATCGAAAATGATAGTAAAAAACTGAAAAAAGCAGCCTTGACAGATAATAATAATCTTCACATGATGTTTGGAATAACCAGAGAAGGCTATACGGAAAGTGAAGCTGTGATGAGCCGTAAAAAGTATGGGGCAAATGACCTGACCGGTAAAAAACAGGAAACGATACTGTACTGTCTGAGAAGGGCATTTATCAATCCTTTTTCAGTAATTTTGTTTTTTCTTGGAATCATTTCTTTTTTTACAGACGTACTTCTCGTAAATGATTACCAAAGTAATCCTACGTTAGTGGTTATCATTTTTTCGATGTTGATTGTTAGCGGTATTGTAAGATTAGCACAGGAATTGAAAGCAAAAAAAGTAGCTGATACGCTTACAAAGATGGTAGAGACCTCGGTTCAGGTTTTGAGAAATGGACAATGGGGAGAAGTTCCTGCTTCGGATATTGTTGTAGGTGATCAGATTCGTTTGGAAGCTGGGGATCGTGTGCCGGCAGATGTTAGAATTGTCGAAGCAACAGACCTTTTTGTATCACAATCTGTGATAACAGGAGAAAGTGCGATTCTTGGAAAAACAGCATCTGTACTTTCAGAAAATCCACAGACATTTGCGGATTATACCAATATCCTTTTTAGCGGAACAACCGTAACAGGAGGAGAAGGAACAGGTATTGTAATCGCGGTTGGAACCGATACTGTGTACGGAGGATTGAATCTTGCCTCTGCGAATGGAAATCATGGATTTGATCGTGGTGCGAATTCCATTGCATGGGTAATGATTCGCTTTATGGTCATCTTAGTTCCTGTTGTTTTTCTGGCCTGCGGTCTTACGAAAGGAAACTGGTCACAGGCTTTTCTGTTTGCTCTTTCCGTGGCGGTTGGATTAACACCTGAACTTCTTCCGATGGTTGTAAATGCCTGCCTTGCAAAAGGCAGCTATTCCATGGGAAAAAAACAGACGATTGTTAAGAATATCAATGCCATGCAGAGTTTTGGAAGTATGGATATTCTCTGTGTGGATAAGACCGGTACTCTGACCGGAGACCAGGTAATCCTGGAATATTACATGGATATTTTAGGAAATGAAAGCAGAAAGACCCTTGACTATGCGTATCTGGCAAGTTATTACCATACCGGTGTGGTAAATCACCTGGAAACGGCAATTCAAAAAGTGAAAGAGATTCCCGGGCAGGAAGATCATTATACAACCTTGATAGAGAACTACACAAAGCTGGATGAGCGTCCATTTGATTACAGTCGCAGGTTTTCAAATGTATTAGTAAGTAATCATGATCAAAGAATTATGATCATAAAAGGCAGTGTCGATGATGTGATCAGCCGATGTCGGTTTGTAGAGCATGGGGGAATGCTCTCAGAGATTACAGAAGACCCATTCACCAGTGTGCATTCTGTTGTGGATGAAATGCTGGAAGATGGTATGAAAGTGATTGCTGTCGCTTACAAAATCTGCGGAGAAGAGAATCATGTTATTGGAGATGAAGCTGATTTTGTGCTGCTTGGATATCTGGCTTTCTTTGATGCGCCTAAAAACAGCGCAAGAAGCGCCATCGAAAAATTGCATGCATTAAATATAAAAGTAAAGGTACTGACTGGGGATGATCAGCTGGTAGCCGAGTCAATATGCAGAAGACTCGGCATTACAACAGATTCTTTCATTACGGGACCGCAACTGGATCGCTTGTCGGAAAACGAGATTCCTATTGTCGTGGAAAAGTGTAATGTTTTTGCACAGCTGTCTCCAAAACAGAAAGAGTATATTGTCGAGATTCTTCATTCAAACGGTCATACCGTTGGTTTTTTGGGTGATGGCATGAATGACCTGCCGGCAATCATACATGCAGATGTAGGTATTTCAGTTGAAAATGCGGCAGAATCTGTAAAAGAAAGTGCAAATGTGATCTTACTGAAAAAGGATCTGAATATCCTGGAAGAAGGCGTTCTGGAAGGCAGAAAGGCATTTGCCAATATGACTAAATATATCAAGATTACAGCATCCTCTAATTTTGGCAATATCTGCGCTATAGTGGTTGCCAGTGTACTGCTTCCGTTCTTTCCTATGAGCTCTGTGCAGCTTTTACTGCTGAATCTTCTTTATGATATCCTGTGCCTTATCCTGCCATGGGATCAGGTGGATGAGGATATTCTGAAACGTCCTCTTGAATGGTCAGGAAAGAAACTGGGCGGATTCATGGTATTTTTTGGCCCTTTAAGCTCGGTATTTGATCTTATTACTTTTGCGGTGTTATATTTTGCAATCTGTCCTGCTGTATGTGGGGGAAGTTTTATGACTCTGCGTCCGGAAAACCAGTTGCCTTTTATTGCAATGTTTCAAACCGGATGGTTCCTGGAATCCATGTGGACGCAGGTTCTGATTCTTCAGCTTCTGCGTACAGGCAAGCTTCCTTTTGTGCAGAGTAAACCGGGAAAGCCAGTGATCGTCATCACGATTCTTGGAATACTGCTTTATACCATGCTTCCGGCAACTGTATTTGGAAAAATGCTTGGGTTATGCAGTATGCCTCTTATTTATTATTTATATTTGATATTAGTTGTAGCTGTATATCTACTTACGGTTACCATTGCAAAAACAATCTATATCCGGAAAAAAGGAAATCTGATATGAGAAAGGAGGAAATCAGAAATGAAAAAGCAAATCGGTTATATCAATCTGGATTCCTCCACTGCAGAATGGTTAAGAGCAAATCTTCCAAAGTCGGAATTTAAGACCGGTCTTGAAAAACTGATACAGGGCGAATTCAGTTCACTCATGGTAGAAGCGGATGAGAGCGCTGTGGGCGCTGTTTCCGAAGCAGAGATTTCCTGTGGAGATCTTGTTATTTCAGAAAAATCAAGACAGGTTTTGCGGGATGGAACGGCAGTCTCTCTGACGCCAAAAGAGTTTGATATCTTACTGTTTCTGGCCAGAAACAGAGGTGAGGTCTTTACAAAGGAACAGATTTATCAGGCTGTCTGGGACAATGACTATGTAATGGATGATAGTAACATCATGGCTTTTATAAGAAAACTTCGAAAGAAGATAGAACCCAATCCGGATGCACCAGAGTACATATTGACAATCTGGGGAATTGGATACAAGTTCAATGATAAACTGTAATTCTTGCTAAATTGCAAGGAAATTGCCTGGTCAGTTCTGAAAAATTTTGACCATGCACTTATTTTAAGAAGAGATGATCCGCTGCTTCCGGCAATTCTTACTGTCTATGAAAAACAGGGAATCTTACAAGGTGCGCCGCAGAATACAATGCTTGGAATACCTTTTAAAACAGAGCTTGCCGAGTCATATCCGGATTGTCGTCTAGTTGTCACAAAGGAAACCATGACGGTAGAAGGCATGATAAAAATTACGCATGATTTGTTAAAAGATAAACTGAACATCGTGAAGATTACCTTTAACAGTGGTGATAATACTGCGGCAAACGAATATACAGGATATGAAACGATGGATAGATGTCCATACTGTGGTGTAGCACTGGACAAAAACGGTGTTTGCTATAAATGCGGTTACGTAAAATAATAAGATAAGCGACTGGGGACGGTTCTGACTGAGCAATTGGCTCAGTCAGATCCGTCCCCAATGTCTCGTTGGCTTATCGGCAGTTATTCATCTGTGATAAATTATAAATTACTTGACGGTAATCTTACAGGTTGCTTTTTTGCCTGATTTTAGTTTTACAGTGATTACTGAAGTGCCTTTCTTACTCTTTGCAGTGATCTTATACTGGTTTTTCTTGAGTTTCTTGACAGTTGCAATGGTCTTTTTTGATGAAACAACAGATTTTATTGCATCTCCTTTGGCAAGATTTGAAATCTTTAAAGTATAGGATTTCTTTTTCTTGATAGTTTTCTTTGTTGAAGAAAGCTTAATAGTTGGAGTTAGTTTTTTAATAGATTTTTTCTCGATAGTGCTGCAGTTCTTACATTTTCTTTCTTTTGATCCGGCAGCAAGAGCTGTTGCAGACTTTGTAACTTTCCAATCACCATAGGAATGACCTGTTGCTGCAAGCTTTTTCTGTGGAGTGCCAATTTTACCACAGAAAGAGCAGTGGGTTCCTTCTGTATATCCAGGTTTTGTACAGGTAGGCTTTACGGCTGGATCAGAGACCATTGTGTGAGTAACAAGATCTTCAGCCCAGCAGTATTGTTTTTCTGAAAGTGTTAACTGTTTCTTGGTAAATATGGATAAGGTCGTAGCATCATATGCGTAATAATACGGGTCGACAAGGTTTGTCGGAGTAACATTATATCCTTTTTCAGGCTTGCCATCTCCGCCCTGAAGGAAAAATTCAGCTTTATAACTATCATAACCTTCCCATGTATAACAGTTGGTGATGTCTACTATATAGTTAAAACCATCATCCAAGGTTACTATATTCCAGGCATGATCTCCAAGTACCTCACCAGCTATAGACAGTGTACCGCCTACTGTAATTGAGTTCAGGTCTGACAGATCACAAAGATACTGGAATGCTTTTGCATAGCCTTCGCAGACAACCATGGTCTTAGGATCGTCATCAAATACCCATATAATCTGCCAAGGACCGTTTTCATGGGATCTATCATCAGGCAATTCTGCATCTGCGGCTTCGTGATTGTAATCTGAAAGAGCTAAGATTTCATCTTTGAAAAAACTCATCTTCTCATAGTCCTTCTTATATCCGCTGGCTTTTCCGGCAATGTCCTTGGCTTTATTAAGGGCTGTTGTGATTTCTTTTGGAATCTCTGGATTCAGGGAAAATCTTTCATCAAGATTATCGCAATATTCGAGAGAGACATAAAAGTCCATATAAAGTTTCGAGGCATCTGCATCTTCTGTACCTTCTGGTTCCAGACAAAGATATTGATTTCCGTCAGAGTCCGTTCCTATATAAATAGGATAGAACCAGTAGTCTACTCCCTTAATAGAATCCCACCAATAAGATTCATAAGCACAGTCGATGTTCAATGAGTGGATGACATCATCCATATGAAGTCCCATTATCTCATATATTGCGTCTTGGTATGCAAGCTTGATATCATCAGTGACGGGATCCGGAAATTCATCGAGACCCAAATCCCATGGATACAAGTAGGTATCTTCAATGTTATCCAGGTAGTCATTTATGTCAATTTCAAAGCGAGTATCAGAGATTTCTCCGGCTGCTACATCCTCGACCTTTTTTTTCAGACTTGAATATAATTTGTAGTTAACAGAGTCGAAATTCTGACCGGCAGATTCGTTACTAAGTGTCATTATGCCGTTGTTCATATCATACATCTGTTTTGTGATATAGCCGGTAAGCAATTCTTCTGGATCCGGAATAGAATCAGCAGCAGGGGAATAGTTCTGAATAACCGGATTCAACGGAATCGACTGGGATGCAGTTGAAGAAAGAGATGTTTCTTCTTCAATATCTTCAGTAAATGAATCTAAAATGAGTTCCTCCTCGTCATCCTCTTCAACTGAAAGAGAGACGTCTATGGAATCGACAGAATCCAGGATAATATCCTGATCTGATAGAGTTGTGAGCTCATCAGCTGTAGTATCGATTGTTGAATCATCGATTATCTCTTCAAGTTCCATAGAAGGCTCACATTCATAGTCTGCAAGATCAACAGCGGATGCAGAAGCAGAGAGCAGCATAGAGCATGTCAGGGTATAAGCAATAGTACGTGCTATTCGTTTTTTGAGTGATTTCATATATACCTCCAAGTATGTTGATTAGTATGAAACATTATCAATGAATCAAGTCAACGCGATCAGCGACTTGATTTTACTGCCACCACTGACTGTCATCTGCTGTATCAAGGAATATACCTGCTTCATTGCACCAGAACTGACGTCCATCACCACTATAGTAGTATCCATCGCCTCCTGAGTGTACATAAACACCTTCACCACGATCATTCTTGATTAATATATCTGTCGGACCTGGAAGAACATCTTCATCTGGCTCTTCCCAGCCATACTGATCATAATATGCTACATCAACTCCAGTATACCAGATAGTACCATCTGAACATCCTATTCCGTTACCAACACCTAAATCTGCATAAGTATTACCATCTTTATCGTATTTCTGTCCAGTAAAGCGATCCTTATACACTACTCTGCGAGTGCCGTCTGGCTGGAACAATGTAGTAGTAGGATCTTCATCAGCATATAAATCACCATCTCCGCATGTCCAGCTTCCATCTTCTGTCTGTGTGAATATATTGCCATAGTCATCTCTCCATGTACCATCTGTATATTCATAGATGATACGACCAACATAATAACCCATTGTTAATGTCTTGCTGCTTCCTGTCTTGGTAGCACCACCATATGTTTCAGACTTTTCCTCTGCCTTTGCTTCAGCATCTGCAGGCTGTGTTTCTGACAGATACTGTGCCATTACATAACCAGTAACACCATTCAGGTCGATCTTAACCCATCCGGTATCCTGTCCGTTCTCTGTCACATTACCAACTACAGTAACAGGATCTCCGTATGATAACATTGCAATTGGTGCACCATTTGTTGATCCGCCTGGACGAACATTCATCTCGTCTGCTGTACAGTACATTGTCACATTCATATCCTGAATGGCGATAGTATTCACATCCAGCTTATGAGATTCACTATGCATCTTATCTTCATTGATGATTACGCTGTTAACAGCATCCTTGATTTCCTGGAATTCTTCCTTGTCTTCATCTGTACAATAACCACTTACAACATAGCAGTACTTCTGATCTACTGTTACGGTATGAAACATCTTCACGATACCGTTTGTCAATTCTGTGGTTGGCATGCTTTCTTTACCAAGTTCATAATGATTGAAAGCCAGCATATCTTTTCCATCTGTGAATAATGCACAGGTAGTAGAGTCCGAAATCTCTGTCCAATCATCAGATGGAAGTGTCACTGTAATGATACCATTTGCTGATGTTACAGTTGGGCCTGCTGCCAGTGCTGACATAGAAAGTGCTGCTGCTACGATGGTTCCTGCTGCTGCTAAAGTAAAATACTTTTTCTTCATAATGTCTCTCCTTAATCGTTTTAGTTATTATTTATCTTTTTATCATAATATACATCATCCAACAGATATCCAACAAAATTAAAACAACGATCAAAAGAATCAAGTAACTTTTCAGAATCATTCCGGAAGAAAGGGAAACTGTATTAACGAAAAACTGTCTTGACAGTTGTTAATGCACTTGCTAAAATTGGTATAACCAATTGGTCGAACCATTTGGTTATACCAATTTTTCAGGAGTAGTGATTGATATGTCACCAATCAATAGTTTATCCGAAGCAGAACGTGTTATTTCTTATATTAACGATAAGATTACCGCTGGTGAGCTGATCGTTGGAAGTAAACTTCCAACAGAACGTGCACTGGCAGAAGAACTTGCTATAGGAAGGAACTCTGCCCGCGAAGCCATGAGTATATTAAGTGGTATGGGTATTGTTGAGAGGAAACAGGGATCAGGAAGTTACATCAGTAAGGATGCAAAGAAAACCGTCGCACAGATTGTTTCCATGACGCTTGCTCTTGGCCGTATTTCTTTACATGACATTTTTGAATTCCGTATGATGACCGATATTACTCTTGCCAATTCATTGACATTTAATGGATTAACAACGGAACAAAACGATGGATTTTTAGAATGCCTGGAGCATCTGGATATACTCCGTGCAGATCTGACTGCTAATAATATAGAGGAGATTCTATATTGGGATGATCGATTTCATGAGATTATGTTAACTGCTACTGATAATCCGCTATTACTCACGCTTAACGATGCTATTACAAAAGGATATGGCTCTAAAGTAAGAGAGATCGTAATGCATTCAGACTTAACGATAATAGCAAAGCTTGTAAAAACGAGATCTGTTATCTTCAAAGGTATTGCGGAAAAGAATATCAGCAGTACGATAGAAAGCATTTTATACCATTACGAATTAGTTGAGACATTAATAAAATAGAAAGAGGAGGACTTTGAATATGGCAAACGAAATTATACTTCCGGATATGAATGCAGTTACATCTTTTGTGAATTCAAGTGATGCGTGTGATGACAAAGTCTTCATTTCTAACGAAGATGGGAGCTTTCAGTTCTACGGTGCCTCATTATTAGCCTTGATTAGCCTGATAGGGGAAAGGTTATACGTATATTATTCAGGTAAGTCATTAAAGATGGAACATACATTAAATCAATACAGATGCATCTAAGATAAATGGGGCTGTCGTTATCGACAGCCCCATTTAATATTTCATCCGCCCATGTTATACTCATATAACGTGATTTAGCAACAAAAATTTTAAATATATCGAGGTGATACTATGAAACCAAGAACAGAACTTAGTATGCAGCTGTATAACCTGATGCTCTCACGTGGATATCCAGAGAATCTGTGTGACCTGGTATCACGCAATCTTAATACAGACTTTACAGCAGCACATATGATAGGATACCTGTCACATTATTCGCATCTTCCGGATGTGGAGGTTGTGGATGAGATGCTGGCGATCCTTGCTGACCGTAATGCAATCATGAAAAAGAAAGAATCAGAGAAAGCACAGGCGGCAATCAATGACATTTACCAGTATGGGCTTGATATTGATTAATCATTAAATCAATTATATATATTGTATAAATTGTGCCTTGTAATCTCAAAGTTTCTTTACACTTTTACAGAAAATACGATATACTATATCTATGTATATCCTGTTGTGAAACAGGAAAAGTGTGTGTGTTACATATTAACAGGAGGATGTTGAAAATGAAAGAAACATATAAGATTTGTCTGGATATCGGTGGAACAAAGGTACTTGGAGCAATCTTCAATGCTAAGAATGAGATCGTATATCGATTAAAGAAAAAGACAAAAGCAGATGGTGATGATTCAGCCAACGTTGAGCAGGTTATCATCAGTGTTGTAGATGAGATGATCAAAGGTTTTGGAATCAAGAAGAATCAGGTAGAGGCTATCTCAGCTGGTGCACCTGGTGTTATTGATTCAGAAGCAGGTATCGTTTTATTCTCCCCGAACCTTCCATGGAGAAATTATGACATCAGAACTCCGATCCAGAAGAAGTTTGGTGTTCCATTTTATATTGGTAATGATGTAAATGTAGGTGTACTTGGTGAATATAAGTATGGTGCCGGAAAAGGATATAAGAACGTTGTAGGTTTCTTCGTTGGAACCGGTATGGGAGGCGGTCTTATCTTAGATGGCAGACTCTTCACAGGTACAGGCTTCAAAGCTGCTGAGTACGGTCATATGGTACTTGATCCGGAAGGACCTCTTTGCGGTTGTGGACAGAGAGGATGTCTGGAAGCATTCTCAAGTAAGAAGGGTATGTCTGCATACATCAGAGAACAGGCTAATCGTGGAAGAGAAAGCATGCTTGCAGATAAGATTGAGAATGGTGTATTCAAGAGTAAATATCTGAAGAAAGCTATGCAGGAAAAAGATACAGTTACTATGGAAGCTGTAGATCGTGCATGCAAGTATCTTGCAGTTGCAACAGGAACTATGATCAATACCTTCAGCCCGGACGTAGTAGTATACGGCGGTGGTGTTATGGAAGCAGTTGGCGATCAGTTCCTTGAGAAGATTGCAGCACAGGTAGACAGATATTGTATGACATCTATCCGTCCTACAGTAGAATTAAAGAATGCAGCACTTGGTGATGATTCCGTTATCTATGGTGCACTTTCTATGATTGTTGATAAATAAGGATAAATCATTTTATGCGTTTATGGATTATTGCGACTTTAGTGGCATTTTATGTAAAAGGTGTTTGTGGATTTGCTAATACTTTGGTTTTTAACTCCATTATTGGTTTTGCCGCCAATAATATTGATATTACTCCTGTGGAACTGGTATTGGGATTTCCATCAAATATTATATTGACCTGGAAGAATAGAAAAAGTCTTGATCCAAAAGTTTTTGTTCCTTTGTGTATCATGGTATTAGCCGGATGTATTCCGGGAGCATTTCTTTTGAAGAATGTTAATGCTAAGTACATTAAGATCGCATTCGGGGTACTGATTATTCTGCTTGGTATCGAGATGTATTTCCGTGAAAAGAGTAAGGCGCAGATAAAGGAATCGAAGATTCTGCTTGGAGTTGTTGGAGTAATGTCAGGCATCTTATGTGGAATCTTTGGAGTAGGAGCTCTGTTAGCAGCGTATGTTGGAAGAGTAGCGAAATCCAGCGATGCATTCAAAGCGAATATCTGTGCAGTCTTTACATCAGAGAATATATTCCGTGTGATTCTGTACAGTGCGATGGGAGTCATTAATCTGACCAGTCTGAAGCAGACACTGATACTGGTGCCTTTTATGCTGATCGGGTTATTCGCTGGAATCAAAAGCAGCCAGTTCCTTGATGAGAAAGTGATAAAGAAGCTTGTAATTTTGTTACTGATTCTTTCCGGAATCATGTTGATTATTAAAAATCTTTGAGTTGTTGAGCCATTGGGAATTTGATTGATCAGCCCCTTGTCAAGTAGACAAGGCAAATATCTAAAAAAAGTGTATAAATATCCGCTATGTCGAGAGATGTGGCGGATGTTTTTGGTTATGAAGCATTTATTCCACGATCCACTTGACAACGAGCCTCTGAAGATG
>JAZLLO010000119.1:0-13715 GCA_045598185.1 Marvinbryantia sp. | reverse complement strand
TTACCTTACAAGACGTCTGGTAGACGTTTCACAGCACCTCATCATTCGTGAAGTTGATTGTTGCGAAGGTAAAGATAGCCCAGGAATGTATGTAAAAGCTCTTCGTGATGGTAAAGAAGAAATCGAAAGCCTTCAGGAGAGAATCACAGGAAGATTCTCCTGCGAAACAATTTGTGATAAAGATGGTGAAGTAATCGTAAAAGCAAATCATATGATTACACCTAAGCGTGCAGCACGTATCATGAAAGACGGTGTGGATGCAGAAGGTAAGCCATTTGAAAAAATTAAGATCCGTACAGTATTAACATGTAAATCCCACATCGGTGTCTGCGCAAAATGTTATGGCGCAAACCTTGCAAGTGGTGAACCAGTTCAGGTTGGTGAATCTGTTGGTATTATCGCGGCTCAGTCAATCGGTGAACCAGGTACACAGCTTACAATGAGAACATTCCATACTGGTGGTGTTGCCGGTGGTGATATCACACAGGGTCTTCCTCGAGTAGAAGAGCTTTTCGAAGCAAGAAAACCAAAGGGTCTTGCTATTATCACAGAGATTGCCGGACAGGTTGAAATCCGTGATACAAAGAAGAAACGTGAGATCGTTGTAACAAATAATGAAACAGGTGAATCAAAGACTTACCTGATTCCTTACGGATCAAGAATTAAAGTTCTTGATGGCGTAATGCTTGAAGCTGGTGATGAACTTACAGAAGGTTCTGTTAATCCACATGATATCCTGAGAATCAAGGGTGTTCGTGCAGTTCAGGATTACATGATCCAGGAAGTTCAGCGAGTATATCGACTTCAGGGTGTAGAAATCAACGATAAACATATCGAAGTTATCGTTCGTCAGATGCTTCAGAAGATTCGTGTAGAAGAAGCTGGAGATACAGAATTCCTTCCAGGAACTCAGGTTGACATCCTTGATTTCGAGGAAGCAAATGAGAAACTGGTTGAAGAAGGAAAAGAACCTGCAGAAGGAAAGCAGATCATGCTTGGTATCACAAAAGCATCACTTGCTACAAACTCCTTCCTGTCAGCTGCTTCCTTCCAGGAAACAACAAAGGTTCTGACAGAAGCTGCAATCAAGGGTAAGATCGACCCACTGATCGGTATGAAAGAAAATGTAATCATCGGTAAACTGATTCCTGCTGGTACAGGTATGAAGAGATACCGTAATGTACATCTGAATACTGAAAAGGCTGTTGAAGCAGTTATTCCGGAAGAAGAGGAAGATGATGTAGATCTCCTCATCGGTGCAGAAAGCATTGAAGAAGATATCGAAGATATCGAATTCGATGAAATTGCAGAGGAATTAACAGAAGAATAATATAAAAGAAGGGACATGGATCAGATCCATGTCCCCTTTTTACCGAAAACGTTTCACAATATGATAGAACAGCATTGCAAATGCACTTCCACAGGTATCAATGACGATATCACGAATCTGACAGGCGCGGCCATCCGAGAACATCTGATGCAACTCATCTGTACAGGCATATAGACAGCAGATTACAATTGTAATATAAAGAAATTTCTTAGTTCGCTTTTTATATACATAAAAAGGAAGGAAGACGGTAAGTGATAAAAGGAAGTATTCTGAAAAGTGTGCGACCTTCCGAACTAATCCATGGAGCTGTTCCAGTAGTACGAAAGTTTGTGGTTCCGTTAGATTCAGATGGAAAAAGCTGTCCACAGACCGAATCAGACGAAGGGTAAAACCGGAACTTAACTGAGAGGAAACTGATGCAGTCTGAGCAGAAAACCAGTAGATGAGTACCATCATAACTACAGAAGGAATGAAAGATAATAATTTCATATAAGAACGTTTCATAATAATTTCTCCAATATCTGTTACTTCTATATATAGTAACATTTTTTAAATGATAAGACATCATGAACAGAAAGATTATTAAAATGTATTTGAGTTTGTACATCTTTTTGTAAGTAAATCTCTTGACAATATGAACTGAAATTTGTATACTTTCAATTGTGCGAATTGACAAGGGTTTATTGCGCACCCAGGCAATATTCAGATATGAATACTGACCGGCAACCACATTTACCCAACAGGGAATAACACAGGAGGTAAAAAGAATGCCAACATTTAATCAGTTAGTAAGAAAAGGCAGAGAAACATCTGTAAAGAAATCTACTGCACCAGCTCTTCAGAAGGGCTTCAACTCCCTTAAGAAGAAAGCAACTAATACTTCTGCTCCACAGAAGAGAGGTGTTTGTACAGCAGTAAAGACAGCTACACCTAAGAAACCTAACTCAGCTCTTAGAAAGATCGCCAGAGTTCGTCTTTCTAACAACATCGAAGTAACAAGCTACATTCCAGGTGAAGGACATAACCTTCAGGAGCATAGCGTTGTTCTTATCCGTGGTGGTCGTGTAAAGGACTTACCAGGTACAAGATACCATATTATCCGTGGTACTCTCGATACAGCAGGTGTTGCTAAGAGAAGACAGGCTCGTTCTAAGTACGGAGCTAAGAGACCAAAAGACGCTAAGAAATAATTTAGTTTTAATTTGATTTTTTAATAATCGAATCACAAACAGAACTAATATTTGTGCCGGGATTCTATTACCAGGTGGTTGCAGGATTATAATAGAAGCTTTCGAGCACGAAACACATTAGAGAGACACATGTGAGTACCGATGAATTAATGAATATATTAAGGAGGGAAGTAACGTGCCACGTAAAGGACATACTCAGAAAAGAGACGTATTAGCAGATCCGTTATACAATAACAAAGTGGTTACAAAGCTTATCAATAACATTATGTTAGATGGTAAGAAGGGCGTAGCTCAGAAAATCGTATACGGAGCATTCGAGAAAGTTGCTGAAAAGACTGGCAAACCAGCTCTCGAAGTTTTTGAAGAAGCTATGAACAATATGATGCCTGTACTTGAAGTAAAGGCAAGACGTATCGGTGGAGCTACATATCAGGTTCCAATCGAAGTAAGAGCTGACAGACGTCAGGCATTAGCTCTTCGTTGGTTAACAATGTTCTCACGTAAGAGAGGCGAAAAGACCATGGAAGAGAGACTTGCTAATGAAATTATGGATGCAGCAAACAACACAGGTGCATCTGTAAAGAGAAAAGAAGATATGCACAAGATGGCAGAAGCAAACAAGGCTTTCGCACATTACAGATTCTAATAGGAGGGTTATACCTTGGCTGGAAGAGAATATCCACTTGAGAGAACCAGAAATATTGGTATTATGGCTCATATCGATGCTGGTAAAACAACAGCAACAGAGCGTATCCTCTATTATACTGGTGTAAACTATAAAATCGGTGATACTCATGAAGGTACTGCTACCATGGACTGGATGGAGCAGGAACAGGAAAGAGGTATCACAATCACATCTGCAGCTACAACTTGCCACTGGACACTTCAGGATCAGTGCAAGCCAAAGGCTGGTGCTCTGGAACACCGTATCAACATCATTGATACTCCAGGACACGTAGACTTCACAGTAGAAGTAGAACGTTCCCTTCGTGTACTTGACGGCGCTGTTGGTGTCTTCTGTGCAAAGGGTGGTGTAGAACCACAGTCTGAAAACGTTTGGAGACAGGCTGATACATACAATGTACCACGTATGGCATTCATCAATAAGATGGATATCCTTGGTGCAAACTTCTATGGTGCTGTAGAACAGATCAAGAACAGACTTGGAAAGAATGCTATCTGCATTCAGCTTCCAATCGGTGCTGAAGATCAGTTCGTAGGTATCATCGACCTTTTTGAAATGAAAGCATACATCTACAATGATGATAAGGGTGACGATATCTCTATCGTTGATATCCCAGAAGATATGGCAGATGATGCTGAACTTTACCGTACAGAACTTGTAGAAAAGATCTGTGAACTTGATGATGATCTCATGATGATGTACCTTGAAGGTGAAGAACCATCAGTTGATGAGATGAGAGCAGTTCTTAGAAAAGCTACATGTGAATGTACAGCAGTTCCTGTATGCTGTGGTTCAGCTTACAGAAACAAAGGTGTTCAGAAGCTTCTGGACGCTATCGTAGAATTTATGCCATCTCCACTTGATATCCCAGATATCAAAGGTACAGATATGGATGGTAACGAAGTAGAAAGACATTCATCAGATGATGAACCTTTCTCAGCACTTGCATTCAAGATTATGGCTGACCCATTCGTTGGTAAGCTTGCATTCTTCCGTGTATACTCTGGTACAATGAACTCAGGTTCTTACGTTCTTAACTCTACAAAGGGTAAGAAGGAACGTGTAGGCCGTATCCTTCAGATGCATGCTAACAAGAGAGCAGAACTTGACAAGGTTTACTCTGGTGATATCGCAGCAGCTGTAGGTTTCAAGGTAACAGGTACAGGTGATACAATCTGTGACGAACAGCATCCAGTAATTCTTGAATCTATGGAATTCCCAGAACCAGTTATCGAGCTCGCTATCGAGCCTAAGACAAAGGCTGGTCAGGGTAAGATGGGTGAAGCTCTTGCAAAACTTGCAGAAGAAGACCCAACATTCCGTGCTCATACAGATCAGGAAACAGGTCAGACAATCATCGCTGGTATGGGTGAACTTCACCTTGAGATTATCGTTGACCGTCTGCTTCGTGAATTCAAGGTTGAAGCTAACGTAGGTGCTCCTCAGGTAGCTTACAAAGAAACATTTAGAAAGGAAGTTACAATCGACTCTAAGTATGCTAAGCAGTCTGGTGGTCGTGGTCAGTACGGACATTGTAAGGTTATCTTCAAACCTATGGATCCAAACGGCGAAGAAACATTCAAGTTCGAATCTACCGTTGTTGGTGGTGCT
Organism: Marvinbryantia sp.; assembly: GCA_045598185.1. GTDB lineage: Bacteria > Bacillota > Clostridia > Lachnospirales > Lachnospiraceae > Marvinbryantia. Next base: position 8,899 of record JAZLLO010000119.1, on the reverse strand, counting down.
ATCCCTAAGGAATACATCCCAGCAGTTGGTGAAGGTATCGAAGAAGCTGCTAAGGCAGGTATCCTTGGCGGATTCCCAGTACTTGGTGTTCACGCTAACGTATATGATGGTTCTTACCATGAAGTCGACTCTTCTGAAATGGCATTCCACATCGCTGGTTCTATGGCATTCAAAGATGCTATGAAGAAAGGTGATGCTATCCTTCTCGAGCCAATCATGAGAGTAGAAGTTACAATGCCAGAAGAATACATGGGTGATGTTATCGGTGATATCAACTCACGTCGTGGACGTATCGAAGGTATGGATGACCTTGGCGGTGGAAAGATCGTTCGTGGTTTCGTACCTCTGGCAGAAATGTTTGGTTACTCTACAGATCTTCGTTCTAAGACACAGGGTCGTGGTAACTACTCTATGTTCTTTGAAAGATATGAGCCAGTTCCAAAGTCAGTTCAGGAAAAGGTTCTTAATGCAAAGAGCAAATAAGTAGAAATACTTTAAATTCAATAAAAACAGGCTTGAAAATATCTAAGATTTGAAATATAATCTTAGATAGCCTGTATATTTATATTAGGAAAATAACAGAAATAGTGAATCAATTTTAGGAGGAATTATAACAATGGCAAAGGCTAAATTTGACAGAACCAAACCACATTGTAATATCGGAACAATCGGTCACGTTGACCACGGTAAAACAACTCTTACAGCAGCTATCACAAAAGTACTTGCTGAAAGAGTACAGGGTAATGAAAAAGTAGATTTCGAAAACATCGATAAAGCTCCAGAAGAAAGAGAACGTGGTATCACAATTTCTACAGCTCATGTTGAATACCAGACAGAAAAGCGTCACTATGCACACGTTGACTGTCCAGGTCATGCTGACTACGTTAAGAACATGATCACAGGTGCTGCTCAGATGGATGGTGCTATCCTTGTAGTAGCTGCTACTGATGGTGTTATGGCTCAGACAAAGGAACATATCCTTCTTTCTCGTCAGGTAGGTGTACCTTACATCGTAGTATTCATGAACAAGTGTGATATGGTTGATGACGAAGAACTTCTTGAACTCGTTGAAATGGAAATCACAGAACAGCTTGAAGAATACGAATTCAACGATTGTCCAATCGTTAAGGGTTCAGCTCTCCTTGCTCTTCAGGATCCTAACAGCGAATGGGGCGATAAGGTTATGGAACTTATGGCTACAGTTGATGAATATATCCCAGATCCACAGCGTGATACAGATAAGCCATTCATCATGCCTGTAGAAGACGTATTCTCTATCACAGGTCGTGGTACAGTTGCTACTGGTAGAGTAGAAGCTGGTGTTCTTCACGTAAATGATAAGGTTGAAATCGTAGGTCTTAAAGAAGAATCTCGTGAAGTTGTTGTAACAGGTGTTGAAATGTTCCGTAAGCTCCTTGACGAAGCTCAGGCTGGTGATAACATCGGTGCTCTTCTTCGTGGTGTTCAGAGAACAGAAATCCAGCGTGGACAGGTTCTTGCAAAACCAGGTTCAATCAAATGTCACACAAAATTCACAGCACAGGTTTACGTACTGAGCAAAGATGAAGGTGGTCGTCATACTCCATTCTTCAACAACTATCGTCCACAGTTCTACTTTAGAACAACAGACGTAACAGGTCTTATCACACTTCCAGAAGGAACAGAAATGTGTATGCCTGGTGATAACGTAGAAATGACAATCGAACTGATTCACCCAATCGCTATGGATCAGGGTCTTACATTCGCTATCCGTGAAGGTGGTCGTACAGTAGGTTCAGGCCGTGTTGCTACAATCATCGAATAATCATTAAAAACGTTGAATAATCAATGAATTTAGAGGCTTTCCGCGTAAGCGGGAAGCCTTTTTTTCTTTGTGGATAAAGAATGAAAATGGTGGGGTGGAGACAATTTGGAGACAAAAATGAAAAATGGAGATGTTTGGGGTCTGCATATGGAGAGAAAACATGTTGCTGATCATGTATCACGAACTGTAACAAGTAGAATTACGAAGGAAAATTACTGATTCTAAAGGTTGTGTTTGTACATGGCAGGAAATTGTATTGATTTGCCATAGAGTAGAAAAAAATGATTCGAATATGGTACATGATCTATACGATTACCATAAGATTTATATAATTAATCCAATATATGGCAGAAAAAGCAAGCCATTTGCCATACGTGGAAACAGTATCTGTATGTATATGGCAATTTTACGCAGTATCGTACCATACGCTGATAAGAGATGGGAAAACGTATGGTAATGCTTTCAAAATTCTGCCATAATTTCATTCAGATATCAAAATGCTATGGCAAAATAAGCTCAAATCCTACCATATATTCATTCAGAAAAGAAAAAACAATGGTAATCGCCAGAAGTTTTCTATAAATTCACCAAAAAGCTTTTCTACGAACAGTGGCATCTGAACAGACAATAACGAAAACATGTAATCCGTATTGATTATTGTTTACATTAGTTGTTATTCCTAAGGACAATATGGTAATATTATGATATAAAAACATCTATTGGGAGGCTTTATGAAATGAAACGGTCAATGTTATTTTTATTAACAGCATCATTAACATTAGCGTCATCTATTGTTGTATCTGCAGGGAATATTTCTTTCACAGACAATAGATCAGAAGCAGCAACAGCATCATTTGAAGAATCAGATTTCGAAACTGAAGAATTTCTTTATGTAAATTCTATTGGATCTGTTTCTTATTACGTTGCAGTTACCAATAATTCTGAGGCAACTGTTGAAGTAAAAGGTAGTGGAGATGCTTTTGATGCTGACGGAAATGTTCTTGCAACAAAAAATATGTATATTGATATACTTGGCCCTGGGGAAACGAGTATTGGATATTTCTGGTTTGGCGATACAGAGGGCGTTGATAAAGTTGAGTATTCGCTTGAATATGAAAAAGAGGATTATTATAAACCAGTACTTAATGATCTTGCCTTTGATGCAACAGTAAATGACAAAAATGTTACATTAACAGCAACAAATAATGGTAAATACAATGCACAATTTGTTGAAGCGTATGCCTTATTTTTAGATGCTGATGGCAAGGTTGTACGTGCAGATTCAGTTTATTTAACAGATGATGATAGTGAGATTAAAGTAGGTGCAACGATATCTGGTCAGCTCGATTGTAATGATGAGTTTGCAGATGTTAAGTTATTTGTAACTGGTAGATCTGATGGATCAGCTTCTTCTAAATCTGATTTTGACGATTCAAAAGTTGACATTACTGAGCATCTTTTTGAATCAGGTTCAGCAACTTATGATTATGTTGTCATTGCCAACAATTCAGACAAGACAGTTGGAATTAAAGGTAATGGTCTTGCGAAAAATTCTGATGGTGGTGTGATTGGCGCAGCTAATATGTCGATTGACATTTTAGCACCAGGAGAGGAGTCTGTCGGTTTCTTCTATTTCAGTGGCGTAAAAGGTGTTGATAAAGTTGATTATACTATGTTCTATGACACTGATCCGTATTATGCACCGGTTATAAATGATTTAAGTGTTGATGCATCTATTAATGAAAACAATGTAATAGCTATTGTGACTAATAATGGAGAGAAAGCGGCACAATTTGTTGAGGTATATTGTTTATTCATGGATGCAGATAATAATATCTTACGGGCGGATTCAACCTATATTACTGATAATGATTATGAAATCAAGCCAGGTGCAACTATTTCTGGACAGTTAGATTGTAGAGATGCGTTTGATCACGTTGAGTTATATCTTACTGGAAGAGCAGATAAATAAACGGAATATGAATATAAATTAGAAAAGTCAGGCATTGTGTCTGGCTTTTCTTTTATCCTTTAAAATTTTTAATCTCGGCAACTTTTTTTACTCGTTTGGGATCGGATAAGTTTTTCTCTAGAGTAATAACAAAATCGAATAATGCTTTACGGCCATCATCATTTAATCTTGCATAAGAAGTAATGAGTTGTTCCACTTTTGCAGACTCTTCGACTCCAAGAATTTTAAGAACTTGCTTGAGATGATATTTTGCAGTTGTTCCGGCACGACTGTCTGCCAATAGAGCAGTGATAAATGCAGGTTCATTCTCAAACTTTTCAGGTGGATAAGGAACTTCATCATCCTGGAATGGATTCTCCTTGCATATATCTGATATAGGAATTTCAATAACATTTGCTATACGAAGAGCAAAATCATAGCGTACCGGTGAATCGCGCTGGATAATAGCATAGAGAGTAGAAGCATTGATTCCGGTAATTGATGCCAGTTGACTCACTTTCATTCCTTTTGCATCAAGATGTCTTTTTAAGTTTTGACCATAACCCATGATTTGTATCTCCCTTCCAGATTATAAAGTGTATTATATCAAACCAATAAATTTTATGCAATGTATAGAAATGATCTTATTTCAAATGGTATTACAAAATGTATAATTTGTGTTGACGGATTACAAAATGTATAATAATATAATTATATAAAAGATTATACAATTTATAATCATAAAATACAAAATGTATAATCGGGAAGGAGATATAACATATGAATAATCAACCTTATCTTATGAGTGCACGTGATTGTGCCAACGAGTTGCAGTGTTCTCTTGGTCATGCGTATAAGCTTGTGCGTGATATGAACAAGGAGCTTTCATCTGCAGGTTATCTTGTGATCGCAGGCAAGATTCCTAGACCATACTGGGAAAAGAAACTCTATGGTATGTCAAGTGGAAAGATTGGAGGGGAAGATGGCGTACAAAGATATTGAAAAGAACTACTGGGTAGGTGAAATCAGAGTAAAAGATGCTACAGGGAAAGTCTCTAAGCGTAAAAAAAGAGGCTTTAAGACCAAAAGAGAAGCCCTTGAATGGGAGAGACAGGTAAAAGATGTGTCTGCACCATCTGTGAATATCAGATTGGAAGAATTTGTTGAAGTGTATTTTAATGATAAAGCAGGAGAGTTAAAAGAACGTTCTGTACACAACAAAAAATACATGATAGATAAACATATCATTCCTTTCTTTAAAGGCAAGAAGATGAATGAAATCTCGGTTCATGATCTGATTGAATGGCAGAAGTATATGCAGGGGAAAGATTATTCTGAAAGTTATTTGAGAATGGTGAGTAATCAGCTTACAGCACTTTTTACACATGCCAGTAAAGTCTATGATCTTAAAGTCAATCCTTGCAAAAAGGTTAAAAGAATCGGAAAAAGTGATGTTTGTCGTTTGCTCTTCTGGGAAAAGGAGGAGTATGACCAGTTCATCTCCACTATTGAACCAGAGAGCAGATACTATGTATTATTTGAAACACTTTTCTGGACTGGAATGAGAATTGGCGAATGTCTTGCCCTTACACCAGGGGACATTGATTTCAAAAATGATGTTATCCACATTGCAAAGACATATTACCGTGCAGATGGAAAAGACATTATTACTTCACCAAAAACAGAAGAATCTGTGCGGGATGTGGTTATACCGGATTTTCTGGCCAAGGAATTGAAAGATTTCATTGATCATAGTTATGAGATGCCTGATACGGCAAGAATCTTTCCGGTAGGACAGGAAGCAGTTCAGCACAAGCTGAAACGGCAGATTGAGATTGCCGGAGTAAAAAAGATTCCAGTGCACAGCATCAGACATAGTGCTTGTGCATATCTCATTTCACAGGGTGTGGAACCGATGGTGATCAAGAAGAGACTGGGACATAAAGATATCAAGATCACATTAAATGTCTATGGACACCTCTATAAGGATGAGGATCAGAAATTAAAAGAATTATTATCAAAAGCAAAAATGAGTCCAACTGACGTCAATCAGATGGACTCGGAGTAAACGCAAAAAGGATTTTGCATTACTCATATTCGCAATGTTAGTATAGCAGAATCCTTATTGTTTCGCAACAGAGGAGGCCATTGATGCAAAAGAAAGTAATTAATTTCTTTGGCGTAAATGGTGCAAATGGCGTAAATACCGTTGAGGCGGTGCAGAGTCAGGCCGGATTTAATCCGATTCGCAGTTTTGTGCTTCCAACGGACAATTTATTAAGATTTCCGATTGAGTGTTTTCCGGTTGTATTGAAGTCTTTTGTTGAAAGCGCAGCGGAAAGTATGCAAACGGATATTGATATGGTCGCAATTCCAGTTCTTGGAGCAATCGCTATCGCTGCACAGGGAAAATACGAAGTGGAAGATTGTGGTGGTCACAGAGAACCGATAAATCTTTATACTGCAGTATTCGCTAAACCAGGTGAGCGAAAATCCGGTGTGTTGAAGCTTATAACTGAAGCAATCATTAAATATGATGCATCACTGAAAGAGAAGCATTTCGTATTTGATGATTGCACCAGTGAAGCACTGACAGAAAGAATGGCTTTAAATGGAGGGGTCGGAGCTGTTGTATCACCGGAAGGCGGTGTGTTTGATATTCTGGCAGGCAGATATACACAACAGCCAAATCTGGATATATGGCTGAAAGGACATCCAGGCGATTTCCTTAGAGTTGATAGAAAAAAGGAAACGCCATTGGTGATTCAACATCCATTACTATCCACAATCCTGATGGTTCAACCATCAATACTTGAAGAAATCATGAGAAACCGAACCATGCAGAAAAGAGGTTTGATAGCAAGATTTCTATTCGCCTTTCCCAGAACTATGGTTGGGCATCGTGACTATTTTCATCCAGCTTTATCAGAAGAAGCAAAATGCAGATACGAAGATCTGATTTTAAACCTTTTGAATAGGAGTGTATCAAAGCCAGTATGTATTCTGAAGTTCTCGGAGGAGTGTAATGATACATTAGCAGAATACTTTGATAAAACAGAGAAATATGCCTTAGAAGCTGGAGAAACTTTCAGAGAATGGTGTGCAAAGTATTTTGGAACTGTAAGAAGAATTGCTGGCTTGCTTCAAATCTCAGAGGATCCAGATAGCGAAGAAATATCATTGGATACATTACAGAAAGCTATCAAGATCGGAGAATATTTCAGAAATCATGCAGAATATGCTTTTTCGTTGATTGGAGAAGACGATTTAATAGCATCTGCAAAGTTTGTGGCTAAAAAGTTAAAGAAAATTCCAGAGGCATTGGGAGGAATGAAAAGAAATCAGGTATATAGAAAATGTAGAAGCAGTATGTTCCAGAAAGCAGAAGATATTATACCTGTGTTGGATCTGTTGGAAGAGTATGGATGGATCAAGGTTGTGGTTGAATATAGTGAAGGGCCAGGAAAAAAGCCGGATTCCAAGGTATTTCTTAATCCAAAAGCATCAGAAATAGATCCATAAAGCTATTTGTGCCAAATACGCCATTTGCGCCATGAGTAAATAATAAGGAGAAACATATGAATAAAACAATATTACTCGGAAGATTAATAAAAGACCCAGAAGTAATACTTGCTAAGAATGATAGTGAATTCACAAGAGCAAGATACATTCTGGCAGTAAAAAAGAAAAAGAAGAATGAAGCATCATTTATTCCATGCGTTTGTTTTGGAAAGAATGCAGAGTTTGCACAGAAGTTTCTGAGAAAAGGAAAAGAGATTATCGTATCAGGACATATTGATACAGGAAGTTATGAAACCAATACCGGTAACCGTGTATTTACCATGAATGTAATTGTTGATGAGCATTATTTTACCGGAGCTCCGGATCCAGCAGTGAAAGAGAAACATGCTCAAGCAGGAGCAGATGGATTTATGGAGATTCCGGAGGGAGTACAGGAGGAACTGCCATTTGACTAAGAAAGAAAAACAGGTTCTCATTCCACAGAGATTATTCGGAATGCTTGTGAAATATTTCCTACTGGATGATCCATCAGAACATGACGCAATAAGAAGCTTGCTAGAGGTAAAGATGAATCAAATGCTAAAGCATCAGTATTATACGAAGTATAAACAAGAGCAGGATCCGATAAAACAAGAGGATGCAAGAACTAATTATCTTGAACTGGCAGAAATACATAAGTCATTCAGATGGTGATTTCTTGTTGAGTGTAATAACAGGGGTGTGCCACACCCCTGTGAATAATAATTGTACTAGAAAGCTGATAAAGAAAGGAAACAAACTATGGAATTTTTAAATGAGAAACATAAAAAAAGATATATGGAAGCATTAGGTAAATCAGGGATAAGTGAATATGATCGTGAAAGACAGGCACTTTTTTATATTCTGACAGGGAATGTTGAACTATATAAATACTTGGACAATATCTATGATTTCAAAAGAAACAAAATTAATCGTACTGTAGTAGAAGAACTTGGCTATCTCAGTTCTGGCGTTCTTAAACTTATGCATCTGGGATTGCATCTGTTCAACGATGCCAATCCACTTTATGGATCGCTTGTTACTACGCTTTGTGGTCTTGATGGCAATAATCGCAAGCTTGCTATGAATGCTATGGAGATTAGAGCACTTCCGTAGAAGGCGTGTTGGCAGAGGCATGGCTGCCATCGGGCAGCAACCTGTCCGGAGGACTCCACCGGAAGGGACCTCCGGTAGGAGCTGACGGCAGGAGCCCGACTTAACTATCGCAGATTGTTAAGTATGAGGGCACATACTTTAGGAAGATTCGGCAATGGTACTGAAATCGGTACCGTAAAGTAATATACAACAGGAGGATACATTATCGGATATAAAATTGGAATGCCTTCCCTGAAATTGAATACAGAAGGAAGAAGAGGCAAGAAAACGGGATCATTAAAAGATGTTCTCCAGGAAGCGATAGAACGTGTTGGCAGAGATCCGGACATTGATACAAGTAAAAGCTATTTGAATCACATTAGGGTACATTCCCCACAGCTTGCTGTGTAAGAATTATTACATAACGGAAATATTGTGATACACTATGGGGAAAGAGACAAAGGAGGAAATGTGACGATGAGTGAACATATCCACAAATCTCACAATGT
>JAZLLO010000118.1:0-2967 GCA_045598185.1 Marvinbryantia sp. | reverse complement strand
AAAGTTATATAAGAAAAGCCATTATGCTCCTTAGCGCAGGTAAGTCTGTTCCAGAGGAGATAAAGAAGCATTTGCCAAGAAAAGTAATGGCGTGAAAATAATTAACAGTAACTATTAATATGTAGCAACTAGCTACAAAAGATTAACAATGTGTCCTACGATTATCCATAATCGGCTAACAGGGGATACAGATACCATAAAAATTAGCAGTTTGTCAGATGGAATAAATAACAGCTCTTGCGACAAATCTGACAATAAATTGACAACAATTCTTCACATAATCACGAAGAATAATAAATGATGATAAGTTGTTCGGGAAAATTCCGAAAATGAGATTAGACCTAAGAAGGGCACTTTCTTGAAAGAATATTCAGGAGAGGGGCCCCTTTTTGATGCAAAACAAGATATTTGTTATGAGTTTTCCTTTTTGTGGGAATAATATATTATTGACAATAGTTCGGTTAACCGATATATTACGGTAAAAGGAGGGAAAGCTGATGATTGTAAATGACTTACTTGAAAAAGAGAATATGTCAAGATATCGCTTAAGCAAGGAAAGCGGCGTAGCAATGACTACTATTACAGATATCTGCAGTGGAAAAGCTGATCTTGATAAATGCGCAGCTGGAACTTTATATAAGATTGCTAAGGTTCTTGGTGTGACAGTTGATTCCATACTGGAGAATAATAGTGCAGAAAAGTTAGATTAAAGATGTTTTAGTCTCATTTCAGGAGGATTATCTGGGTGTGCTTAATGGTGACAATCTTGCTGATATTTTGAAAGCAGCCAAAGCCAAGAAGAATCAATGACAAGATATAAGGATTGTGTAGAGTGATGCATGGTCCTTTTATAATGCAAAGCAGCTTTTGAGCTTTCTATGCCGGAGAGACTAACAAATTATGAAATTACTTACTTCTCCTGGAAATGAATAAAGGTGAAGCAATCTGGGATATTGCTATTCTTGTAAAGAAGAAAGTCATTACGATGGATGATTTGGAAGGTTTTAGTGAAGATTTGATTGAAGCGGTAAAACTTATATTGAGCAGGTGATGAAATGAGACTGAAAAATGTTCTGATTGCTGTTGATGATATGGACAGAGCAATCAGGTTTTATAAAGAAATATTTGGTCTGCAGGTAATTTTGAATCAGGACGGCAATGTGATAATGTCAGAGGGATTAGTGTTGCAGGATGCAAAGATATGGCAGCAGTTCATGGGTAAAGAATTGATTCCAAATAATAACATGACAGAACTTTATTTCGAAGAACCTGACATTGAAGGATTTGTAAGGAAACTGGAAGATTCAGAATTTGAAATAGAGTATGTTAATGAATTAATGACGCACAGTTGGGGGCGCACGAAGTCCAGTGGACTTCGGTCTTGCGCCGACCGGAGCGGAAGCGGAGACCGGAAGGTTGTCAGATTTTATGATCCAGATGGGAATCTGATTGAGGTCGGGACGCCGACATAGAGAACGAAGTGAGGATAATGGAGAAAGCGAGATATATTGTATTAATTATTGTTATTGTTGTTCTTCTTGCAGTTGTGGGTATTTTTCTGTATGAAAGAGCACATGTGTCATTTTATTCAGATGAAAATGGAACTTTGGTATCCATTATTGGTGGAGCTGATGGTCCAACATCTGTATTTATTGCAGGTAAGCATGGAGGAGAAGATACGATGACTTATAAACAGATTTCAATGGATGTGGCAAAACAGATTTTTGAATCTGGTGCAGATGGTTCTTACATTATTTTGGATGTGAGACGATCAGATGAATTTGTAGAGGGACATATTCCGGGAGCAATTAATGTGGCAAATGAATCAATCGGAGCAGAAGCTCCTGAGGAGCTGCCAGATAAGAATCAGCTGATATATGTTTATTGTAGAAGTGGCAATAGAAGTAAACAGGCTTCTGAGAAGTTGGTAACACTTGGATATACAAATATTGTTGAATTTGGTGGAATTATAGATTGGGCAGGAGAGATTGAAAAATAATGAATATACAAATATTTGGCACGAAAAAATGCAATGATACGAAGAAAGCGGAGCGATTCTTCAAAGAGCGCGGTATCAAGTATCAGTTTATCGATATGAAAGAAAAAGGAATGAGCAAAGGGGAATTTACATCAGTTGCTCAGGCTAATGGCGGGATAGAGAATATGATTAACTGGGAGGAAAAAGACCAGGATACACTTGCACTCATTAAGTATATTGCTGATGAGGACAAGCTGGAGAAGATTCTGGAGAATCCTTCTGTGATTAAAACACCGGTTGTTAGAAATGGAAAGCAGTCTACCTTGGGATATCAGCCTGAGGTATGGAAGGGATGGAGCTAAGATACCAAGACAGCAGATTTACAATATGCCTTTTGGCAAGGTTTATGATTGCCTTATTGCGAAAGCAGAGAGAAAAGGGCGCACAAAAGATGAAGTAGATGAACTGACCAGGTGGCTTACCGGGTATGATAATGACGATATTGCTGCAGCATATATTGATAACTATACCTATGGAGATTTTTTTAGAAAAATGCCGAAGTTGAATCCAAACGCAGAGCTGATAAAGGGTTCTATCTGTGGAGTGAAGATTGAAGAAATCGAAGATCCTCTGATGAAGCAGATCAGGTATCTGGACAAGCTTGTGGATGAGTTGGCTAAAGGGAAAGCTGTAGAAAAGATAAAGCGGGAAACTTGGTCGAAGGAGTGTTGAAAATGGTAAGACCGATTATGAGAGATCCTTTATTTCTTGCAGGAAAGTCTGAACCGGCAACGGAAGAGGACAAGCAGGTGGTGCAGGATCTGTTAGATACATTAAAAGCTAATCAGGAGAGATGCGTTGGTATGGCAGCTAACATGATTGGAGTTAAGAAGAATATTATTGTTGTGGCAGCAGGCCCATTTATGTTTGCGATGATTAACGCAAAGATTACGAAGCGAAAAGGTGCTTTTAAGACAGAGGAAGGTTGT
>JAZLLO010000117.1:0-4829 GCA_045598185.1 Marvinbryantia sp. | reverse complement strand
TCTGCTGCTTTTTTGCAGAGATACAATCCAAGTCCCGTAGACTTGAAATCGCTTCTTCCGTTCATCCCGGTATAGCCTTTCTCAAAGATACACGGAAGATCTGCCGGATCGATGCCGATTCCGGTATCTGATACGGATACGGTATTATCCTTTACAGCAATTGTTACACTGCCTTGTGGCGTGTACTTGATTGCGTTGGATAAAAGCTGTTCCAGGATGCATAGGAACCACTTGGAATCGGTTAGCACTTTTTTATCAATCGAATCATAGATCAGCCGAATTCTGCGGCTGATAAACTGTCCTGCATACTTGCGGATAGCTGTACGGATCAGTTCGTTCAGGTCATATTCCCGAATCACAAGGTCACTTGCATCATTTCCAAGTCTTGTATAATTAAGTGCCATCTCTACATATTGTTCAATGCGAAATAATTCTGTATCCAACGAACGGGAAAGTTCTGTATCATCCTGATCCAGAAGGAGCTTACTGACTGCGATCGGTGTCTTTATCTGGTGAACCCATGTCGTATAATAATCTACAAGATCCTTCTGATCCTGTTCCCGTAAGTTTTGGACATCAGAAAGTTTTTTACCTAATCTCTGGATCATCTCCTGATAATCTGCTTCCAGTTTGCTTTCTGGTTTTGGCAGGTTATTCCATTCCGATGCAATTCCTTCAATCAGACGTTCTCTTTCTCCTTTCTTCTGAAGTTCTTTCATCTTCTTCCATGCAAGATAAATCCCCCCGAAGAAGAAGCAAAGAATCGCAGAATAGATGACTGGCTCCATCACCCAGCCATATAGATATCCGCATCCGGTGAAGATACCAACTGTTATAATAAAAAGAATCACACTCATTTCACAATGTACCCGCTTCCTGGCTTTGTAACGATAAAATCCATAAGCCCATAACTTTCCAGTTTCTTACGAAGCCGGTTTACATTCACCGTCAAAGTATTCTCTTCCACATAACAGTCATCCTGCCAGAGTCTTGTCATCAGCTTATCACGGCTGACGATCTTCCCCTTATTCTCCATCAAAGTCTGAAGGATACGAAACTCATTCTTTGTCAAATCAATGTGATTACCATCATAGTCAAGAGAAGCATCATTTAAATTCAGAACCGCACCCTGATGCTCGATCACCGATATCTTACCAGACAGATTATAAGTTCGTCTTAAGATTGCAGATATCTTAGCAGTAAGTACCATAGGATCCACTGGTTTTGCGATAAAATCATCCCCGCCCATATTCATGGCCATTACGATATTCATGTTGTCCGATGCAGAAGACAGGAATACCACCGGCACATTGGAGATCCTGCGGATCTCCTGACACCAGTGGTAACCATTGTAGAAAGGAAGCATAATATCCAGAAGAACCAGCTGAGGATTATATTTCACAAAGGTAGGAATGATATTCTGAAACTCCTCCACAAGACAGACTTCATTCCCCCACATCTCAATCTGTTTCTTCATAGCTTCCGCTAAAGCGAAATCATCCTCAACCAGTAATATTCTGTACATAACACTCTCCCCTTTTTTGATTTATGAAATAATACTGTAATATACCTTTGCCGTCATCTCATAAATTCCTGTATAAATTATCCCAAATCCTGCATATGCAAGCAATGTGCATTTTGCAAAAAGTACTGTGTTTCCAAGCTGCAGTATCTTCAGTATCTGTACTAACAGTGGAAATGCAAAAGCAAGATGAATACCTGCAACCAGCAGTGGCAAGAAGAAAACCAACAGAATCTGTCCTGAAATCGACTTCTTCGCTTCTGCATCAGAAAGCCCGATCTTTGCCATAATCTGGAAACGTTCGCGGTCTTCGTATCCTTCTGAAATCTGCTTGTAATATATGATCAAAGCAGTTGCAAAAAGGAATACGAATCCAAGGATAAGTCCCAGGAAAAACAAAGTACCATTCAGGCCGAACATATTCTCTTCAGCTTCCCAGACACTGTCTTCAGAAATATATACCTGACCGACAGCATTTTCCTTCGCACGAATATAAGAGTCAACACTTGTAATAAATGCCTCAATCAAATCCAACCCGTCTTCACGGGAAATATCCTCTGCAATATTCGCTGCCAGACGCTCTACGTATTCCGATGGCACATCATAGTAACTATACTCTGCTTCGTAGATTGTTTCCATATCCATATCTGATGGTAAGACGATCCCATAAGTAGAAACGATATTCATATTGTACATGGAAGCGATTGGGAAGAAGTCCAGTCTCTGTCCAATCTTATAATTCTTCTCTCCAATCTTCAGAGTATCTGGTTCATAGATGTTCTTCATATTAAATGAGCAGATTGCTATCTCATCTTCAGAAAGAATAATCTCTTCTCCTGTTATTTTTTCATATTCATCCGCTGTCAGATATACGATCCATGCCATTGTATCTGCATCTCTGACAGAAGGATGTGTAAGCTGTAGTTCCTGATTCTTCAGGGTATAAGCTACTTCCAGATATTTTTCCGCACGTGCATCCTTTACGGTAAATCCATTTGCATCACATACATCTTCCAGAATGGTCTGAATCTCTTCTGTGTTTATTTTATGTGTTTCACCATCGTTTGTCTTATAGTTTGTAGACATCAGGATCTGATGATGGAAACTATGTTTCAATGAGTCCTCTATCCCAGCATAAAGACTTATGGTAGTAGAGATCATAACCAACACTCCACAGGCCAGAACCGTGATAGAAGCAAGTCCTACTGCATTCTGTCTCATACGATACAGAAGACCGGACACACTAATCATATGTTTCTTATTGTAATAATACTTCTTATTTGCCTTCAGACATCTAAGAACAAAAACACTTCCTGCCACATACAGACAGTAGGTTCCAATGATTACAAGAATAACAGCTACAAAGAAGGTAGCAATGGCTATGATCGGATTCGAACAGGTAACAGATTTGTAATAACCCCTTGCAAGTGCAATGATTCCAGGAATGAACAAAAACCAGTTTATCTTTGGTTCTTTCTCACCGGCTTTTTTACTCTGCATCATCTCTACCGGTTTCATAAGACGAATCGTGATACTATTTATCAGATACAACAGAAGATTCAGTACAATAAAAAACCCTGCTGCCAAAACCAGTGTAAGTGGTTTGATGTAATAAAATCCAAGCACACTTTTTACATGAAGAATTTTGCAGATCAAAAGGGTACTGAGCTTATAAAAAATGATACCTGCTAACAGTCCAAGTACAATTGCTGCCCCATTAGAAAACCGGGTTTCTTTCCAGAGAATACGGCAGACATGTCTTTTTTCCATTCCAAGGATATTATATAACCCGAATTCATGCTTGCGTTGCTTCATCAGAAAGCTGTTCATATAAAAGAGCAGTATCGTGGAAAGAATCACCATAACGACTACGCCTAACATCATGATTTCTGCGAGATATCCACCTCCTCTTACACTTGTAAGGCGTTTATCCATCGCTAACGTGATGAGGATATAAAAGCATGCCAGAAGTCCTGCTTCTGTAAAGATATACGGCAGATAGAATCGTCTGTTCTTCTGCAGATTTCCTATAGCGAGTTTACTGAAATATCTACCGTTCATTACGCCTCGCCTCCTGTCTGCAGCATCGTCAGAGTATCTGCGATTTTCTGATACAGCTGTTCATTACTGCTGTTGCCACGATAGATCTGATGATATACCACACCATCGCGGATAAAGAGGATACGGTTTGCATGAGACGCAGCACTGACAGAATGGGTTACCATAAGAATTGTCTGTCCCTCTTCATTTATCTTCTGGAATACACGAAGAAGTTCTCCGGAAGCCTTGGAGTCCAGAGCTCCAGTCGGTTCATCCGCAAGAATCAGCTTTGGGTTCGTGATCAATGCTCTGGCTGCTGCCGCGCGTTGCTTCTGCCCTCCAGACACTTCATACGGGAACTTATTCAGCAGCTGTTCAATACCAAGTGCCTTTGCAATTGGAAGTAATCGATCTTCCAGCTCTCTTGGATTCGTTCCGTTTAAGACAAGGGGTAAAAGAATGTTATCCTTTAACGAAAAGGTATCTAACAGGTTAAAATCCTGAAAGACAAATCCCAGATTCTCTCTTCGAAATGTAGCCATTTCCTTATCCTTAATACCTGACACCTCTTTTCCATCAATCAGTACCTGCCCTGCACTCGTCTTATCCAGTGCTGCAAGAATATTCAGAAGTGTTGTCTTTCCAGATCCGGATTCTCCCATGATTGCTACATATTCCCCTTCTTCCACAGAGAATGTTACATCTGAAAGTGCCTGAACCTGATGTCCTCCCAGTCTTGTGGTATATATTTTTTTTACATTCTTAACTTCTAGAATAGCCATTTTCATTCCTCCTGTTCAAATTACTTTATATGATAATTATACAGAAAGAAGCTTCTCCTGAACATTTCATCGACTTACATTACGGCTTCTCCATGTGACAATTGTGTAAGATATGCTTAAAGGAAAAATTCAACCTTCTACAAATCTCAAAAGATATCCATCCGGATCCAATACCAGAAACTGTTTCTGTGTCAGTTCGCTTTCACCTGTTCTATAAGTCACTGTTTCCATTTCAACAAATGGATTTATGCCTGCCTCAATGATTCTTTTATAAATGCTGTCAACATCCGAAACCGACATTTCAAAATTGATTCCTCTGCCAAAAGGATATTCCAGCTTGCCAGTATTCCAATGTCCATTAATCTGCTCAAGCATCATTTGATTGTCTTCAAGCGCTACAAAAACAAATTTGTTTTCTTCTCTCTCATAACAGATTCTAAAGCCTAAAATATCAATATAGAAATGTTTTGTTCTATCAATATCAG
>JAZLLO010000116.1:0-9023 GCA_045598185.1 Marvinbryantia sp. | reverse complement strand
CGGTTAAACTTCTGAAATCTTGCTTCTTATACGTCCTCCCTATCAGTACAGTAACGGTTAAAGCTCTGAAATCTTGTTTCTTATACGTTCTTGCTACCAGTGAAGTAACGGTTAAACTTCTGAAATCTTGCTTTTTATACGCTCTTACTACCAGTGCAGTAACGGTTAAAGCTCTGAAATCTTGCTTCTTATACATTTTACTACCCGTATAGTAACGGATAAGAATCTGAAATATAATTTTTCACTACAGACCTCTGGTTTTGCTTGGCAAAACACCTCGCGGAACATTGGCACCTGAACAGTAACGACGGTGGCCACCGTTTTCGCCCAAGCCGATTTTTATTTTCGAAGATTGTATTGACATTCCATGTATGATAAAATTATTTCACTAGTTATTGCATATTAAGAAATTATAAATTTAGAGGTAGGTGATTTTATATGAAAGTAACAAAGAAAACAGCATTCCTTTTTTTTACTTCTGTACTCGCTATGAGTTCAGTTGCCTGTGAAGCTGAAGAAACCGCTACGAAAACAGAGTCAGCAGCAGACCAGCTTATAACAGGGGCGATCTATACCGGCAATGATAAAGATGAGATTGTATCTGCTGTTGCCGTAAAAGATGGCATCATTGTTTATGCAGGCGATGAAGCCGGAGCAGACGCCTATATTGATGAAAACACAGAACGCGTCAATCTATCTTCAGAACAGCTTGCAACGCCGGGTATTGTAGATGCACATACGCACGCCGGAGCTTATAAAGTCGGCGAATTAAAAATGTGCAAGCTTTCGGAGGGCGCTACTCCTGAAGAATGTGTAAAAGAACTAAGCGAATTTATCAAAGAACGTCCAGATTCCACAGTCTATTGGGGAAAAGGCTGGATTAACAGTGCATTCGACAATGGATGTCCAACAGCTGACTACCTGGATCAGATAGATACTGATAAACCGATTATCGTAGAATCTTCAGATGGTCACAGTTACTGGGTAAATTCTGTAATGATAAAACTTGCAGGAGTGACAAGCGAAACAGAAGATCCAAAGGGTGGAAAAATCGAACGTTATAATGACGGCTCGCCTAACGGATGCTTCAGAGATACTGCACAGCATATCATCCGAAAAGTTCTTCCAGTTGCAACTGCTGAAAGCAAGATTCCTGGTATCATGGCAGCAATGGAAGAATATGCTTCTATAGGCTATACCGGATTCATGGATATCATTACAAACGAACAGTTTGATCCAGCTATTCACCCGCTTCTGGACGCTTATGAGATGCTTGATCAGGACGGAAAACTCCAGATGTATATTCAGGGTGGATTTACCATCAATAATAATGAGAAAGCACTTGATATGGTCGATGAGGCAATCCGACTTCGTGATGAAACAGCTGGTGGCATGTTTGAGCTGACTAATATAAAGATTTACATGGATGGTGTTATCGAAGGTTCCACCGCATATCTATCAGAGCCATATGCGAATAATCCTGACTCCAGAGGAAGCAGCCGCTGGATTGCTAAGGAAGACAAGGAACTTCTGACAAAGATTATAGAACGTGCCAACGAAGCAGGCATGACGGTTCATTTCCATGCTATCGGCGATCAGGCAATTTCTGACGCAATCGACTGTGTAGAAAATGCGTATAATAACATCGGTGATAAGGTCATCGAAAGCCGTAATGTTATCACTCATCTGCAGATTGTTCAGGAAAAAGATTTCGACCGTATGGCTAAACTTGGCATGGTTGCTGCGATCAATCCATGGTGTACGAAATATCCAGGATTCTACGAAGAAACAGAGGTGGCTTATCTTGGTGAAGAACGTGCATCCAAAGAATATCCGGTCAAGAGCTTTGTGGATCATAACGTAAATGTCTCTTTTGGTACAGATTATGGTGCGTCCTTTACCTACAAGGCTATTCCGTGTATCCACATATTGACGACCCGATTAACGGATGATAATGATCCAAACAGTCTGCTGAATCCTGCAGAACGTCTGACAACAGCAGAGGTTCTGAAAATGATGTCTTCCGGCTGTGCTTATCAATTACATAAGGAAGATGTATTTGGAACAATTGAAACCGGAAAGCGTGCAGATATTGTTGTATTCAGTAAGAATCTTCTGGAAATTCCGGAAACAGAGATTATTTCTGCTGAAGTTGTGAAGACAATGGCAAATGGAATCTGGATTTATGATAGTATGTCCTGATTCCCAATAGCATATATCCTCAAAGAAAGTATATATGAATATATAAAGGACTTGCATTAAAAGAATAATGTGAAAAAGCCTTATTTTATAGGGATTCTGAGCCGGAAGGCACTCATGACGGGTGCTATCCGGTTCTTTCTTTTGATAGCAAGCAGAACTCTTTTCCTTAACAAAGCTTATGTTGTATCGTATTTTATGCAAAAGGTAATATATTAACTAAAAGAGGGGCGTATGAGAATAGAAGATGTTGTTAATGATGAAAATATAGATGTTAATACGATAAATTCAACCGGAATCAGTTCCATAAACAGATTGCAGAATTTTTAATTATGTGATATGTTAATTAAAATGATTATTTATGAGGTAAGAGTTATGTTCTGGAAAATGATGAATCTTCAACTGAAAAAAGGTTATATTTTTCTCCTTGATGGGGATAGTGCGCCTATTTTCAGGGAAGATTTAATAGTTTCCTGATATATTCTTTCTGAAAATAGAATGATATTGATATCATGCATTATCTCTTTAACAGTTTTGAAAAAATGTTAAGGAGATTTTTTTATGTTTTCAATTAAAAAACAGATCAATAAATTATATTTGACTTCCATCACTGGTAGTTTATCTTTAACTGGTGCATGGGTTGCAATTCTGGCTGCAAGAGGGTTTTCTTTGGTGCAGATTGGATTTGCGGAAACGATTTTTCATATTGTGAGTCTGATTTTTGAGATCCCATCCGGGATGCTGGCAGATGTGTTCGGACGGAAGAAGATGCTGGTGGTCAGCAATCTGATGTGCATGATCGGCAATGTTATCATGATATGTTCTACAAACTATTTCATGGTGTGTCTGTCTCTTGCTTTTCAGGCACTGAACTATAATTTTTCTTCAGGATCTGGAGATGCATTGGCGTATGATTCTATGAAATCAGTAGGAGTGGAAGACGGATTTGAAAAGTATGAATCCAATCAGATGATCATTTATCGTATATGTGGCGGATTATCCACCTTATGTGCAGGATTTGCGCTGTTTCTAGGATACAAAATTGCATATGGAACAGACCTGTTGATATGTGCAGTGCAGATGGGAATTGTATTGTCGCTGACTGAAGTGAGAGTTTCTTCTGATGGAAAAGTAAACATTTCTGAACCCCAGGATAAAAGTAAATATTCCCTGTATATCATCAGGAAGGAATTGACGAAATGTATCGTAGAGAGTTTCTCTTTTCTGAAACAAGAAATGAAAGCCAGTTTGCTGATGTTCAGTAATTCTTTTGTCGGGGCAATTGATATCTTGCTTTTGTTTTTTCTACAGGCACGACTTCCGGAAGTTGGTATTCCGAGCTGGGGACTTGGCATGGCGCTGTTTTTCATGGAATTAGGTGGTGTTGTAGGAGCCAGAGTGATTCTACGCTTCAAAAAAGTACGTTATCATACAATATTTGTTGCAACTACAATTCTGGTACTATTCGGCGTACTTCTGGAACACACTGGCTTATACCTGGTCATGACACTTGGCGGATTTCTTTCCGCAATTGGAGATGATGCTTTACAAGTTCGAACAAACGCCATTTTACAGTCTATGTTCCCATCTGAGCAGAGAGCAACATTGATCTCGATAGAATCCTTTACATTCTCTGTGATTATGATTGTATTGTCCCCGCTTGCGGGTATGTTATTCTCGTATTGGTGATCAGTCTCTTGTATCAGATGAAATCGCGAAAAACGGACGGATGTGTGAAGATGAACATTGTTGTACTTTTATATAATTCAAGTTGTATATATGAAATAGTAATTCTGAATTATTTTCTTCATTATGCGGGGAAAAATGTCAGGTTCACATCAATCGACGGAAACCCAATTACAGCTATGGAAGGTTATTCTATCAATGTCGACGGAAAGCTTAGTGACATAGATATAGATGACATAGAACTCCTTGTTATTCCAGGTGGAAATATAAAAGAGATTGACACTCCTTGCGTATGGGATTATCTGAAAAATGTTCATGGGAAGGATAAGCTCATTGCAGCTATATGTGCCGGGGTAGATGTACTTGATCATGCAGGAATACTTGAAGGTATTCTTTCAACACATTCTTCAGAATTAGATGTGGCTGTATCAGATAAGGTTATAACATCGCGTGCAAATGGGTACGTAGATTTTGCAATTGAAGTTGCAAAAAAATGAATCTTTTTATGGATGAGGAAGATATTCGCGAAACGATTGCTTTCTGGAAGAATTACCAGAGATATCGTTTCTGAAATTTCGGTATCTCCTGGGAATATGAAAACTGACTATATCGGAATAAGTTAAAAAATAAAAGCATCGCTTGGCGGTGCTTTTTGTTTTTTCTGCTGTAATAGCAGTCATATACGCTATAATGTGGATTTCCAGAGCTATTAAAATATTGTTCAGGAATAACTGTATGGAATACCGATATTGCAAAAAATCATTGCGCAATATAATATTATATACTATGTAATAGAGTATAATGAATAAAAATGCAAAGAAAAGAGGAAAAACAATGAAACTAATTAATAAAGGCATGAATCTTACAGAAGGACCAATTGGAAAGCAGATTATTTTATTTGCGATTCCATTGTTCCTATCAAGTTTAATTCAGCAATTGTACAATACTGTGGATCTGATATTTGTTGGACAATTGTTGGATACAGATGCTACAGCTGCAGTTGGGGCAAGCAGTATGCTGATTACATTGATGATTGGATTCTTTGGAGGAATCGGTGTAGGTATCGGTATCATTATGGCCAAATCTTTTGGTAGTGGTGATAAAAAGCGTATGAACGATGTAATTCATAATGCTGCCGGATTAGCTTTGGCAGGCTCTTTAATACTTATGGTAGTAGGATGGGTATTTTCACCGATCATTCTGAAACTTATGAATACACCGGATAATATTCTGGAACTAGGTACTGTATATCTACGATACTATTTTATATGTATGGTTTCTGTAATCTGCTTCAATTCTGCTTCTGGTATATTAAGAGCACTCGGGAATTCCAGATCTCCGATGATCTATCAGTTTATAGGTGGACTTGCCAATGTATTAGGTGATTTCTTCTTTCTGTATGTTCTCAGGATGGGCGTTCAAGGCGTGGCACTTTCAACACTGTTTTCACAGACCTGTGCATGTATTGTAACAGTACGTCACTTATTTACTTTGGATGAAGAATACCGTCTGAGAGTGAAACAGATTCGTATCCAGAAAGATCTTACAAAAGAGATTCTTTCTGTAGGGCTTCCTTCAGGTGTCCAGTCCATGATCATTACTTTCTCGAATATGATCATTCAATCTCAGATCAACACGCTCGGTGTCGTTAGCATTGCTGCATTCACAGCGTATTATAGAGTAGAAACATTTATCTATAATCCGATTATGGCATTTGGTCAGGCAGCATCAACTTTTGTAGGGCAGAATATCGGAGCTGGTAATTTGAAGCGAACAAAAGAAGGAACCAAGACAACCATCAGGATCGGTGTGTGTGTGACATTGGTTATCAGTGCTGTTGTAATTCTGTTTTCAGGATTTTTCTACGGAATGTTTACAAAAGATCCGGAGGTAATAAAGGTAGGTGCACAGATGGCTCGTGTCAGCTTCCCATTTTATTTTATATATGTGTTTCTGGAAGTATATGCAGCATCAACAAGAGGAGCAGGGAAAGCGGTACCACCAATGATCATTACAGTTGTTAATATGTGTGGCGTACGTACACTGATACTTATGCTGATTATGCATCTGACGCCAAGCGCACCACATCTTGTTGCGGTATATCCGCTTACATGGTTAGTAACAGCGATCTGTCATTATCTTTATTATCGTACCGGTCGTTGGATTCCACAGAAGTATTATATTTAAGGGGCTGTCATATGACAGCCCCCTTTGTTCATATTATATATGTTATTTTATTTATATGCGTCTGGATAATGTTCTTTGTTGTATGCTTCTACAACATCTTCGATTGCTTCGATTACACCTGGGAAGATAGATTCTCTTAAACCATATGTAATACATGGGATAAATCCGCCATATGCTTCGCCCTGCTTGATTGCACGGAGAGTTTCTGCTTCAACTTCTTCTTTTGTCCAGTCAGCACGGTCAACGATAGAATCTACAGCACCCATAAGGATAAGATCACCTTTTACTCTTGCCTGGATAGCTTCAAAATTGTTTGTGCAAAGAGCACCCTGCCATACATTAACATGGCAATCAACGAAATCTTCTACCAGTGGTTCACAGTAGCTGTCTGCATGAAGGATAACCTGACAACCTCTTGAACGGATATAGCTGAAGAGCTTTTCGTAACCTTCTTTGAAGAATTCACGGAAAATATCTACACTGAAGAATAATTTGTCTTTCGCACCAAGGTCATCATGGTAAAGAATTGCATCTAACTCAAGATGATCAAGAAGTTCTTTTGCATATTCCATTTTCCATTCGAAAATTTTATCGATCAGATCATGCATATCATCTGGCTCAAGGAGGAAGTTCATAAGAGTATCTTCGAATCCCATAAGAGCATGACATTTTTCAAATACTCCTGATACCATCAAGCCGGTTGCAAGTTTTTCTTTACGATCGATTTTTGCGAGATCAGCTTTTGCCTGTGCCCATGCTTCATCTGGATATTTGATATCCTGTTCTTTCCAGTAATCTTTCCATTCACAGATATCAGGAACTGCCTTATTATTTTCTGTGATAAAAGGCATACCTGCATGTTCACCTTTTTTCCAGCGAATTGTAACACCAAATGGATCAATAGTATCCTGTCCTTCGATGTAGCATCCAAGGTAATACTTGCCAATCAGTGGATCAGAAATAACAAAATCAAAAGGACGATATCCATTGATCAGGCGTTCCATTGGTTTTTTGTTAACAAGGTCAAAATAAAGTTCTCTTTCGGTTTTCATATAAATTACCTCCGCATTTGTATTTATATTCGATGGAATCATTATAAATGAGGATGTAATAAACTGTAAATTCTTAAAGATTAGGAATATAATATATAGATAATACTATAAATTGTAGCAGTATATCCCTAATGCTCGGGAAGAGCAAAAGATATCATAAGATGTAAAGCTGTTCTATAATCATCCGGATCAATACCTGTTAGTTTTCGAATACGTTCCAGTCGAAAAAGAAGAGTAGTACGATGGATCATCATCTTCTGGGCAGTATGAGAGACGTTATGCTTTTCCTGCAGATAGATTTTAAGAGTCTTTTCAAGTTCTGTATCATTTGTTAGGTCATATTCCCTAAGTACTGATATCGCAGGATGGGAGACTTGGTCGCGTCCCAGTTCATGAACACATTGCTCCAGTATGTAAGACAGCGCGTAATCGCGAAAATGATAGTACCATTTTGTTGGGTCTGTTTTTTCGCCTGTAGAAAATGCCATTTCCGCTTCCAGATAATATTCATGAAGTCTGGCAAAGTCAGAGAATTCGCTGCTGATTCCTGCTTTGCAGAGAGTTTCGCGTAAAAAATAAGGTAAAGTATGTTCGTAATCAGGTTTCCTTGTCATTAATGACAGATTCTGAATACAGATAAAGCTTCCATCTTTTTCAAGGACAAAGCATTCCTGAAGCAAAGATTCAATCTGAGTACGATAATACGACATTCCGACTCCGCCGGAAGCACCTTTCTGAAAACGGAAAAGTAACATCTGGTATCTGTGGTCGGTATGCCAGTTACGTGTTTCCAGATTAAAACGAAGATCCCCTGGCTTTATCTTGATACCAGAGAGCATCTTATTGATCATGTCACCAAGAAGTAGTTCATTTTCCTGATCCTTCTTCTGATAATATATGCTTGCATATACCCGATCAAGAGATTGACCAAGATAATCTACCAATTCCATGATTCCATTACAAGGCTGCGTTTTAAGAGGACTGTTTGCAATGATTCTTGCATGATATATACCCTTCGCGTGCAGATTATAACAATAGAATAGGCGGCCTTCGATATCCTCATAGATAAATACCTTATCTTTATCACGAGCCATCTGAAAATCTGAATCCGTAACCATTGTAGTTACAGTGCGAAGATCAACTAATCCATCAGGCGTTGCCCAGTCATTGAATGATTCAAATTCAACAGATTTCCCGATAATTTTCATACTTTCTGTGGCGATACATGCGTGGATGTTGTAGGTCTGTTCAAAAGTGTTCAATATCTGATCTAGAGATTTGGGCTGTAGTAGATCATTAGCGAGAGAAAGCTGCCATTCGATATGTCCACGGAATATACTCTGTATATATAGAAAGACTTCGGTATAACTAAGAGATTCAGACAGGCATATCCAGTAAAGTCCCAATGGAGCTTCTTCCTCTGTGAGTTTACCAAGAGTAAGAACATGTTTCCCTCTCCATATCCCCGGTTCATCCATAAGCTTCTCCCGGTTGACAATATATAGAATGTCTTTTTTGGGAATTCCTCCGTCCCATATATTAAAAGCTTTCAATGGAATCTGTTTTTCAGGCGTTACATTCGTACAAACTGTAGTATCCATAGAAAAGACATATATGACCAGATTCATAGTAATAGAAGACATATTTAAAGCTCCTTTCAGATTCTGTATATTTTATAATATACTACAAAATATAGTATCATATTCTGCTGAGAATTGAAAGAAGATAGTTTTTGAGTGATAGGGTTGTTTCATGAACTGGTTACTGTTCAGGTGCCAATCTTCCGTAAGATTTTATGAAACAAATACCAGCATATGTAGAGAGAAGTCTGTATTATATCTCCCCTTTTGATTAATTACGTATAAAAATCTGGATTGTGGCCTTTTATACGCTCCCATT
>JAZLLO010000115.1:0-3574 GCA_045598185.1 Marvinbryantia sp. | reverse complement strand
GATGCTCTATTTCCTATACTCTTTTTCTCTATTCAGTACCAGATACAATGACTGTTTTACACCTTTAGCTCTTGTTTTTGAGGTAGATATAGTTAAAAAAAGCCCAGAAATTCAACATTCTGTGCTTGACATTATAGGGAGGTGATTATCAAAAATCACGTCAGTATCTGGATTATCTTTCTTTGGATGATTCTGGACGAAAAAGGAAAGAAGCACTTCTGGATAGTAAAACAGGAAAACGAGAAAATGCCTACCGAATGCATGAAGAAATTATTTTGAGTTCTTATCAGAATCTTCAGATGGCGTTAAATGATTTACGGATTCTTTATATGGAAGATGATGAGCATGCTATGGTTAAAAAACTTGCAAAGGTATCTTCTGGAGCGGCTAAAACATTTGAGATGGGCAAATATGATGAAGTAAGTGTTGACCTGGATGTTGCCTGTTGGGAGAAAGATGAAGATTGGACAATCGAGATACTCCAGAGCATTTTTGATAACATTGATATGATTGGTAGTTTTAGAAATTCTTCGATTTACCAACATATGAAACTAAAAGATGCTCCGGCTGGATATACTGATTACTTAAGGGGAGAACTATTGAAATCACTTGATAGTGAAACATTTGATTTTATGAATGGAAATGTAAAATGGGAGAAATGGAAAAACGACGTTTTTCTTCGTTAGAGGCAATCTGTGAAGTGTTAAATTGTCAGCCGGGTGATATTCTTGAATATGATCCGAGTGCCGAATAGAATTTGGATTTGTATCTAGTATAAGCCTTTCTATTTAACTATACATTTATTAGCTACTATGTTATAATAAGATATCCCAAAGAAAGGTATCTTTATTATGAAATTTATCTTAGAAGATGAACATAAAACTAATCTTGAAAAATTGTCACATTCAGGAATGACTCCTGTTCTCATCGCTCAGCGGGCAAAGATTTTGCTGCTTAAATCGGAAGGGCTTTCCAGTAATGCCATTGCAGAGAAACTTAGCGTTAATAGGCATACAGTTGAACTTTGGGTCAAAAAATATAGAAATCGTACTCCAAAGCAGAGCCTTGATGAGCTTCTGAATGTTGATGAAGGCCGTGGTCGTAAAGAAGAAATATCTGGCGAGGCTAAAACCTGGCTTATTAGTGTTGCATGTACTCAGCCAAAAGAATTAGGCTATGCTGCTGAAACCTGGACAACCTCAGCGTTGACTAAACATATTAATAAAACAGCTGCAGATGCTGGATTCGAGCGACTTTCGACCATCTCGGAATCAGGCGTTTATAAGATTCTTGATAAAGCTGACATCAAGCCGTTCCGAATTCAATACTATTGCGAACGTCGTGATCCTGAGTTTGATTCCAAAATGCATAATGTTCTTCTTGTTTATAAACAACTGAGCCTTCAGTTTGATGAAAATGGAAATCTTCTTCCATTTGATGACGGTACTGTAACTCATGTTCTTTCTTATGACGAGAAGCCAGGAATTCAGGCGATTGCAACAACTTCCGAAGATCTTCCGGTGACAGAAGGTAATGGAACAATTAAACGAGATTATGAATACAAACGACTTGGTACATTATCACTGCTTGCAGGAATTGATTTACAAACAGGAGAAGCTATTCCGCTTGTGAGTGAAACTCATAACAGCGATGATTATATAAAGTTCTTAAAGAAGCTTGATTCTAAGTATCCAGAGGGGGATATAATACGCCTTGTTCTTGATAATCTAAGAGTCCATACTTCTGAAAAGGTTAAGGAATATCTTTCTACTTTACCAGAAGGGCGTTTTGAATTCGTTTTTACACCAAAGCATGCTTCTTGGTTAAATCTTGTAGAGGGATTCTTTAGCAAAATGACAAAGCAGATGTTAAGAGGAATCCGTGTCAAAAGCAAACAGGAATTGGAAACTCGAATATACAAATACTTTGACGAAATCAATGAAGAACCAGTGGTGTTTCATTGGTCATGGAATTTAAGTGACATTGATCCTTCCGAAACTGTAAAAGTTGACTTCTTAAAAAAGTCTAGCTAAATAGGAAGTACTATACTAGGGTCGAGAAATCGGCCCTTTTTCAATGCGAGAAAAGAGGCGAGTTTAATGCCTTGTAGTGTCTTGAACAAATATTTACTGCATGGAAGATTTGTGTTTGAAATACAGATAACGATATGTTACTATCATAAATACGGAAACCCATGACAGGGGTGGTAGCCTCCCGAGCTTAATGACCGGCTAGCCGGAATACATAGGAAGGGGCGCTGAGTGCCAGTGGCACTCGTTTAGCGCCGACCGAAGCGGAGCGTAGACGTGCGTGGTTATGACATGTGCAGATATCATTTTGATATTTATCGGGATTATCGGCTTGCTGATATCCTTTGGTACATTAGTAGTTGCGTTTCTGACCTTTCTCGATAACAAGAGAAATAGCAGAAGAAAATAAAAATGCCTCACCTGTCTGCCAACAGGTAAGGCGGTGCTCGTAAGACCAGCTACGTCTGCTTGGGAACATCCACTTTTGGAATGGATATGTTCCGTGGAAAGACATCTGTTCCCGCAGATGTCTTTCTTTAGTTAAAATTTAACATGGCTGGAGAAAATATTCAACTCATAAAACTTTTCACATCGCAACCCCAGATTGGAAAAACTGGAATGTAAAGTATTTCAAGGTGCCAGACAAGTTCTTCTTGAGAGAGAAATCAGAAAACAATTGTGAGAAGAACAAAATCGATCTTCTGGTTATCAGTGCCTTTTTGGGGTGGAGATTTTATAGCCACATCCACGACAGGTTTGTATTGTAAAATCTTCATTTCCAGAGAAGTGATTCCGTAATCTGTTGATATGAACACTGACAGTTGCAAGTTCTGAATCTGTATCTGGTCCCCAGATTTCGCTTAGCAGGTATTCTCTTGAAAAGACCTGGTTTGGATAAGAGAGCAGGAAGAAGAGCAAATCAAATTCTTTATTGGGAAGGTTGTATTGAGTATTTCTGATAGTGACTGTTCTGGCAGTAGAATCAATCGTAGTTGATCCGATAGTAATGATCCGACTGGTGCTGATTCTGGAACGGCGAAAGATAGCCCTGATCCTTAGTAGAAATTCTTCTTCTTCAACAGGTTTGACCATGTAGTCATCAGCACCGGATAACAATCCGTCATCAATATCATGGTGTGTATGATGATTCGATGTGATCAGAATTGGAAGAAGATTTCCGCTGCTTCTGATTACTTTTGTGAAGGAGATCCCATCCATTCCAGGTAACTGCACATCTAAAACCATCATATCATAATGCTCTTTTTCCAATAGATCCAATGCGTCTTCGGCAGACTCTACGGATGTAACATCAAAACCATCGTTCATGAGTAGTTTTCCATAATGTCTTCGAATCTCCTTGTCATCATCTACGATCAATATACGCATATGAATACACCTCCCTGTTATCACTGCAACAGTATATCACTATGACAATAAAATGGAAGAAAGTTCACGAAATCTACATAGCTTGTTCACAGAAAAACACCAGAAAATTTAACTTGAGTTTAACTAACAAGAATAGGATATCCTTCGGAATAAGGGAT
>JAZLLO010000114.1:0-25669 GCA_045598185.1 Marvinbryantia sp. | reverse complement strand
GGTTAAAGCTCTGAAATCTTGCTTCTTATACGTTCTTATTACCAGTGCCGTAACCGTTATACCCCTGAAATGTTGATTCTTATACATTTTACTACCCGTATAGTAACGGATAAGAATCTAAAATATAATTTTTCACTACAGACCTCTGGTTTTGCTTGGCAAAACACCTCGCGGAACATTGGCACCTGAACAGTAACGTACGTGAACAGTAACACTTTGAAAATCGAATGGATGTTTGACATATTGGAAGACATGCGGTAGTATAAATGTAAAGAGGTGCTACCGATAGACGGTTAGCCCTGATTATATTAGCGAAAAATAACCGCCAGTTTAGTTTTCTCAGGACAGGGCGGTTATTTTGTGTCTTATTATCTCTCTTACCGAAAGAATAACCAAGACCAAAGCAAGCCATGCCAAAGCTAAGTACAGCTATTAAGCTTTTGATAGTAAGCATAAACAAAATCCTCCTTTCCAAGATTTCCTAAATGGATTTCTATGTAATCGGAGGTCACAGGTTTCGGCTCCCGGCTCCCGCCTCGGTCGGTACTTCTGTTTCGCAGAGTCGTCCACTGGACGACCGCACCCTCCGTTGAAGGACTACCGTCTACTGTTATGGTAGCACCTCAGGTCGAAGCTGGAAACAATTACAGCAAACATAAGTTCAATATACAAGACTTTGCAAAAAAAGAGTTATCGTTACCCTTTTATATAGCTTACAAGAGGCAATAACAATCATAATGAATAAATCATTAGAAGGAGTATACATATGAATACCAATTTTGATTATTTATTGGAAAATGAATTATATGAAACGTTTGCGCAGCAGGCGGTGGAGGCAGAAAAGAGTCTGACTGTATCACCGTCTACATGTGCTATCCTTTCCAGAAGAGCATTGGAATTGGCAGTTCGTTTTGTATTCTCCTATGACAGAGATTTGGAACTGCCTTATCGCGATAATCTGTCTACACTGATTCATGAGCAGACTTTTAGGGATATTATCGAACCACGTATATTTCCAATGCTGAAATATGTAGTAAAACTTGGAAATGAATCAGTTCATACTAATCATGCAATCACAAGGGATGAGGCAATCGTTTCACTGCGTGATCTTTTCGAATTCTGCGACTGGATTGATTACAGCTATAATCGTGATTACATAGAAAGATTTTACGATGAATCTATTCTTCCAGATGGTAGTGAGAAAAGAGTAAAAGCCGAAGAACTGCAAAAGCTATATGAACAGTTAAGTAGTAAAGATCAGAAGCTGGAGGATATACGAAAGAAAAATGAAGATCTTCTGGAGGAAATGGCGAGACTTCGTCAGGAGAATTCAGAGAACCGAACTTTCCAGGTTGATAAGATCAGTGAAGAGACTACACGCAAAAAATACATTGATCTGGCATTGAAGGAAGCAGGATGGGTAATAGGTGCGAATTGTACTATTGAAGAGAAAGTATATGGAATGCCGAATCCGACAGGAACCGGTTATGTAGATTATGTTCTCTGGGGTAAAGATAATAAACCACTGGCAGTTGTAGAGGCAAAGAAAGCTTCTGTGGATCCAATCGTAGGAAGCCAGCAGGCAAAATTATATGCAGATTGTCTACAGAATCAGTATGTACAGAGACCACTCATATTTACGACCAATGGTTTTGAAATTTATTATACAAATGATGCTCAAGGATTTGCCAGTCGCATGATTTCAGGTTTTCTTACCAGGGATGAATTGCAGCTGGAAGTGGATCGTAGAAAACAGAGAATTCCGCTTGAGAATATTGTTATAAAAGATAATATAGCCAATAGACCATATCAGAAAGAAGCGGTATTGTCTGTTTGTGATGCCATTTCTAAGAAGCATCGTAAGATGCTTCTTGTCCAGGCAACCGGATCCGGAAAAACAAGGGTAAGTATTAGCATTGTGGATGTTCTTCGTAGGCATAACTATGTGAAAAATATTCTGTTTTTAGCGGACCGTAAGGCGTTGGTGAAGCAGGCAAAGAATAACTATGTTAATCTTCTGGATGACCTTACATGTTGTAATCTTCTGGATGGAAGAGATGATCCTGAAAGCTCCAGAATGATTTTCAGCACATACCCAACTATGATGAATGCGATTGATGAGAAAAAGAACAAATATGGTGAAAAATTGTTTACACCGGGTCATTTTGACTTGATTATCACAGACGAAGCCCATCGAAGCATTTATAAAAAATACCAGGATATTTTCTATTATTTTGATGCTATGGTAATAGGAATGACAGCAACACCAAAGGATGAAATCGATAAGAATACCTACGGTATTTTTGACCTGGAACGTGGCGTGCCAACATTTGCATATGAACTGGAAAAGGCGGTAGAAGAAGGGTATCTGGTTAATTATTCTACTTTGGAATACAAAACAAAAATATTGGAAACAGGTGTCCACTACAAAGATCTTTCAGATGAAGATAAGGAAGAATTCGAAGAGAAATTCTGGGCAGATGATGATGGCCCTCATATTGAAGATATTGACAGTGCTGCAGTAAATAAGTGGCTGTTTAACAGTGATACGATTGATAAAGTTTTACAGGAACTGATGGATAAAGGACTTAAGGTCGAAGGCGGAGATAAGCTTGGTAAGACGATCATCTTTGCCAAAAACAGTCTCCATGCTCAGGCTATTGTGGATCGCTTTAATAAAATATATCTGGAATATGGCGGAGACTTTATGAAGCAGATCGATTACAGCATTAAATATGTGGACACATTGATTGATGATTTCTCCACTAAAGATAAGATGCCGCAGATAGCGGTATCGGTCGACATGCTGGATACAGGTATTGATATCCCAGAAATTCTGAATCTTGTATTCTTTAAGAGAGTTCGCTCCTATGCAAAATTCTGGCAGATGATTGGTCGTGGAACGCGTTTGTGCCCAGATCTTTTTGGCGAAGGAATGGATAAAGAACGATTTCTGATCTTCGATTTCTGCAACAATTTTGATTTTTTCCGTGTGAATAAGAATGGAAATGAAACGGGTCTGCAGGAATCCATTGTTGAGAAAACATATAATGTGAAGGCAATGATTGCCCGTGAATTGCAGGCACCTTCTTACACATCAGAAGAATACTATGTTCAGTATCGTGCTGATCTTGTTGATGAATTACATGGAACTGTTGTGGAATTCAATAACGATAGTTTCCGTGTGAAACGACACCTGTATTATGTGGAACAATTCCGCGAGAAAAAGATCTGGCAAGACTTGGAGTCTCAGGAAATTACCGATATTAAAGAACATATTTCGCCATTAGTTGTTCCAAGGGACAAAGATGAACTTGCCAGAAGGTTTGATTATCTTACTTATTCGGTGGAGTTGGGAATTTTACAGTCTAAGAATATTTCAAACCCTGTAAATATCATTATTGGAATTGCTGAAGCATTGTCTCAAAAATATAGTATTCCACAGGTCGAGAAACAGAAACCTATTATCGATGAGGTAAAAGAAACGGACTTCTGGGAAAATATCGCAGTCAAAGATATGAAAGTAGTTAGAGATGCACTTCGTAGTCTGCTTCGATACCTGGATAAAGTAAAGACGGTTCCTGTTTATACTAATTTTGCAGATAGCATTACTGATGTAAAAGAAGGGGAACCTATCTATGGTGTGAATGATCTGAAAAACTATCGTCAGAAGGTAGAGTATTACCTGAAAGACCATAATGATCATCTGGTTGTATATAAGCTAAGTCACAATAAACGACTGAATAGTGATGAATTGCATTCGCTGGAAGAAATACTTTGGAAGGAATTAGGTACCAGAAAGGATTATGAGAGCGAATATGGGAATACTCCAATTGGAAACCTGGTACGCAGAATTGTTGGAGTAGATAGAGAAGCTGTAAATGAGGCCTTTAGTGAATTCCTTACATCTGAAAGATTAAATCTGAATCAGATGCGGTTTGTGAAAATGATCGTGGAATATATTGTGACGAACGGCAATATTGAAGATAATCGTGTACTTACACAGGAACCTTTCAGAAGTGCGGGATCTATCCCGAACTTGTTTAAGAATGATATGCAGAGCGCGAGAAGACTAATGGAGATTGTTGGGGATATCCGAAAGAATTCTGAAGAAGTGGAAACTGCATAAAATCATCGATACGAAGAAAACTATAATTTCCTTTGATATCAAAGAATATAGCAATCTATAGATAAAAGAAAAGGAAGCTGTAGAACGTCAGGCAAAGATCGATGAGACAACAGCATACAGCACCAGCTTGCGCTGTACGATTAGACAAAAAATACGCAAAATGTCAATATCCATTAACATTTTGTGTATTAAATGAAAAAACAATACTGGCACAGGTATCTTTCCGTAGAAAAATCAGTAAAGACCTTTGAGAGTAAAATCTCAAAGGTCTTTTTTAATCTAGAATCCCATTTCGTATACTCTGTCATTATCTTCAAAGAATCTGACAGTCATGGTTTTGTCATTACAGTTAGTTACGGTTGTTAGAATTGACTCCCAGTACTCGTTTTTGGCTTCAATTTCCTCTCGTGTCATAGATTTCAGCACATCGGCTGTTTTTTGTACCTCTTCAAGTACTTCTTCTTCATGTGCTTTATCTAAAACAAAGTCTGTTGTCCAGGATGGTTTCACTGCAACGTTTTCTGTACGCCAGTCATATTGACATTCATCAGGGAAATTAGACTGATAATATGTTGTCAGATTGATTAGATTGAAGATATCTTCTTCTGACTGCACATCATCAATACCATTCATGACAACCTCATATCTTCCAAGACCACACATATATTCTTCTTTGTCGGCGAATCGATCTGTAAGATAGAAGTTTGTCTGTGCCTGCTGTTTATCCAGGAAACTGATCTCATTCTCAGCAATTTCTACCAGACCATAATCACCTGTGGCATCTGCCAAGATGAAACAGAAATTCCATTCAAATCCTGGTTTTTTCGGGGTGTAAAAATCAATGGTTTTCAGATATTCTACTGCCTCTTGCACAGTTGCACAGTTTTCACATACAAGTCGTGGTATAATGTTGGTACATGTCCTGATTTCAGCATCCGGGTTCGTTCCATCGCATCCGAACTTATTCGTTCCATCTGGATAGAATTCACCGTTACGCATATTGATTTCACAGTACAGTCCTTTTTCATTCAGAACGTCGTTACAAAGGTACGGAAGTGCCACATAGTTTTTTTCCAATACACCTTCTTTTGAGACAGTCTCAAAACTTTCACCGCTCATATTGGTATATCCAACACCGATTGTCTCATAGCTTCCAGGTACTTTTGTTCTGCAAACATAAGCAGGTTTGTCAGAAATATAAAGATCCAGGTTTCTACCGACGATCGTGTCACCATCTTCAGTAGTTTTAGCAACAGCTGTACATCCGCCTACCCAGAAATCAAATTTTTCTGTAAGCTGTCGGTTCACTTCCTCAAAATCTAAAGATTCAAATGTTCCGATATCAATAACATGATCAAGAACTACATCCACCGGAATTCTTTTTTCTTCAGCTGCACATGCACTGGCTCCGGCAAGAGCTGTAGTCATAGTTACTAACAATCCACCAATAATAATACTTTTTTTCCTCATTATTTTCTCCTTGTTTCATTCGATGTTTCATTTGATATTTTTGTGTTCTTCTTGATATAAAAATATGACGAGATTATTAACTTAAACTTGAATGTATATTAACGTTTTCTTAATAAGATTCAGTGTGTTAATCAATATATGTTACTAGGTTCCCGTTTCTTGGAAGTGGATTGCGTGCAGGCATGCCGTCTGCTGTGTCTGGATATCCGATAGCCAGAGCACCATATACTCGTTCATTCTCTTTAAGACCAAGATTTCTCATATAAGTAAGTAGTATTGGATTTTCGTTTAACCATTTCAACTGATTGATCCAGCAACTGCCAAGATCCATTGCATTGGCCTGAATCATCATATTTTCCAGTGCACAGGAACAGTCAGCAAGATTGTTGCCATAATCCTTCTGGTTAGCGGTGACGATTAAAACCGGAGTATTGTAGTGAAAGACATACTTACCTGTTTTGGAAGCCGTAATCGATGATACGATAGAACGATACATATCTGGCTGGACTTCCATCTTTGAGAATTCTTCCTTTACCATCTCTGCTAATTCAGTCAGTATCTCTTTATTCGTGATTACAAGAAAGTGGGTAGTCTGACTATTCCCACCACTTGGAGCGAATCTTCCTGCTTCAACGATCATGCAGATCTGTTCTTTTGTAAGTGGCTTATCGGTGTATTTTCGTGTGCTGCGTCTAGATTTGATAAATTCCAACATTTCCTGATTTTTCATAGTCAGACCTCCTATGCTGTAAAGTAGATTCATCTCTATTAATTGTATCAGAAAATCCTAAAGAAATGAATATGGAATATTACCGAACCGTCTCCAATGGCTCAATGTTTGTAAATACAATTCATAATATCGATAGTAAAATGCAATAATATTTGATATACAAATTATTGACTTGCATTTTCTACTGTGGTAGAATCCACCCTGAAAGACATGACAAGGAAGCCAGCCTTCTTGGTCATGTCTTCTTTTTTTGAGGAGGAATAATTATGTTAAGAAATGAATTACCAAAGATTATCACAGAAACAGTACCTGGCCCGAAGTCACAGGCATTGATCGACAGAAGAAAAGAAGCCACTGCACTGGCAGTTGCATGTTCCTATCCGGTTGCAATCTACAGAGGAGAAGGCGCTATGATCGAAGACCTCGACGGTAACTACTTCCTGGACTGGATTGGTGGTGTAGGTGTTTTAAATGCAGGTTATTCACAGCCTGAGATGGTAGAAGCGGTAAAAGAACAGGCAGAACGTTTCTTCCATGGAATGTTTAATATTGTTACACATGAAGGTTATGTTGCGGTTGCTGAAAAGCTCAATGAGATCGTACCGGTAAGAGGAGAGAAAAAGAGAACATTCCTGACAAACTCGGGTGCTGAAGCAGATGAGAATGCAGTAAAGATTGCCAGAGGATACACAAAAAGACCAAATATCATTGTTTTTTCCGGAGCTTTTCATGGAAGAACTGAATTAACAATGACTATGACTTCAAAAAAAGCTTATGCAACTGATATGGGACCACTTTCTCATGGTATCTTCCGTGCAAGATTCCCATATCTTTACAGAAAACCGGAAGGAATGCCGGAAGATAAGGCTATTGAGTACTATATCGAATCTATTTATGACGTATTTGAAGAATGTGCCGCAGCAGATACAATCGCTGCAATCGTAGTAGAGCCACTTCAGGGTGAAGGTGGTTTTATTCCTGCGCCAATTGAATGGGTAAAAGCTGTTCGCAAGATCTGTGATGATCATGGAATTCTTCTTGTTGCAGATGAAGTTCAGTCCGGCTTTTGCAGAACCGGCCGCATGTTTGCAACAGAATACTGGAAGGAAGCTGGCTGCGCTCCTGATATTCTTGCAACTGCAAAGTCTATCGCTGCAGGTATGCCTCTTTCTGCAGTTGTTACAAGAAGTGAGATCATGGATGCTGTTCCTGCAGGAACAATTGGCGGAACTTATGGCGGCAATGCTATGTCCTGTGCATCTGCGTTAAAAACAATTGAATTCCTCGAGAAAAATCAACTGGCACAGCGAGCATGTGAGGTCGGTGAAAAGGTAATGGCTCGTTATAATGAGATGAAGGAAAAGTATGAAATCATTGGCGATGCACGTGGACTTGGTGCGATGATCGGTCTTGAATTCGTAACAGATAAAGCAAGTAAAAAGCCAAATCCAGAAGCAGTAAAGGCTATTATCGCAGATTGTGCACAGCATGGATTACTGGTTGAAAGTGCCGGTATCTATGGTAATGTCATCCGTTTCCTGGCACCACTTGTTATTACGGATGAACAGCTCGAAGCTGGTCTTGACATTCTTGAGGCTGCAATTCAGAAACAATAATCGAAAATATGAATAATAACAAATTATAATATTCAATACATACATTATTGACAATCAAAAAAACAAATGATATCTTATGGATGCATAAAAGAAATACATTGAATGCAGACAAAGGGGTCTTACAGGTAAGGGTAAGACCCCTAATTTTATGAGTGAGGACTCTAGGAGGTAATATTATGAAATTAAGAGACACAGGATTAACAGCACAGGATATTAAGGACAAAGTAAGTAAATATATGATCGAGACATATGAACGTTTTGATTTTATTGCAGAGACAGCAAAAGAACAGTACATCTACGATGAGAATGGTGAGCCATATCTTGATTTTTATGCAGGTATCGCCGTTAACTCAGCAGGAAACTGTAATGAAAAAGTTGTGGAAGCAGTAAAGGATCAGGTATCTGACATCATGCACACATTCAACTACCCATACACAATTCCACAGGCACTGCTTGCAGAAAAGGTCTGTGAAACAATCGGCATGGATAAGATTTTCTATCAGAACTCAGGTACAGAAGCAAACGAAGCAATGATCAAGATGGCTCGTAAGTACGGTATTGAAAAGTATGGTCCAAACAAGTACCACATCGTAACAGCAAAGATGGGCTTCCATGGAAGAACTTTTGGTGCAATGTCAGCAACAGGTCAGCCGGGAAATGGATGCCAGATTGGTTTTGGTCCAATGACATACGGATTCTCTTATGCACCATACAATGATCTTCAGGCATTTAAAGATGCATGTACAGAGAATACCATCGCAATCATGGTTGAGCCGGTTCAGGGTGAAGGTGGTGTTCATCCGGCTACAAAAGAATTCCTCTGTGGACTTCGTCAGTTCTGTGATGAGAACGGAATGCTTCTTCTGATTGATGAGGTTCAGACAGGATGGTGCAGAACCGGAGCTGTAATGTCATTTATGAATTACGGAATCAAGCCGGATATCGTATCTATGGCAAAAGCACTTGGTGGTGGTATGCCAATCGGTGCAATCTGCGCAACAGAAGAAGTTGCAAAAGCATTTACTGCAGGTTCTCATGGAACAACATTTGGTGGTCATCCGGTATGTTGTGCAGCAGCACTTGCTGAAGTAAATGAATTACTTGACCGTGATCTTGCATCCAATGCAAAGAAGATGGGTGATTACTTCGCAGCAAAACTTGAGACATTACCACATGTAAAAGAAGTTCGTCATCAGGGTCTTCTGGTAGGTGTTGAATTCGATGATTCTATCGGCGGCGTAGATGTAAAGCATGAATGTATTCACCGTCATCTGCTGATTACAGCAATTGGTGCTCATATCATTCGTATGATTCCACCTCTGACAATTACAGAAGAAGATTGTGACAAAGCAGTTGAGATCATCAAAGCATCTATCGAAGCTTTATCATAGATAAAGATTGAGGACACGATTATGAAAGAATATACATTTTCTGTTCCACAGGACATTATCGTTGGAAAGGGATGTTTGAAGAAGTTGCCGGAAGTAGCAGCAAAGCTTGGAGGCAAACATGCATTCATCATCTCTGGTCCGACATTGAATAAAATGGGAATCGTGGATCAGTGTAAAGCATATCTGGAAGCTGCGGGTGTGACAGCAGATGCTTTCACAGAGACAGAAGGAAATCCGTCGGTAGAAACAGTTGAAAAAGCCAAAGAAGCATTTCTGGAAAGCAAAGCTGATTTCATTATTGCGCTTGGCGGCGGTTCACCGATGGATGTAGCTAAGGCGGTTGGCGTAGTCGCAAAGTATGGAGGAAGCATCACTGAGTATGAAGGCGGAGGAAAAGTTCCGGGAGATATCATTCCACTGATTGCAATTCCAACTACTGCAGGAACCGGTTCTGAGGTTACAGCATTCTCTGTTATCACTGACCACAGCAGGAATTACAAGCTGACAGTATTCAGTTATAAATTGATCCCTGCGTATGCAATTCTTGATGCAGAGCTTCTTACCACATCGCCTGCATCCGTTGCAGCAGCCTGTGGTATTGATGCCCTGGTACATGCACTGGAAGCATATATCTCAAAAGCAGCTTCACCATTTACTGATGCCTGCGCAGAAAAGGCAATGGAACTGATCGGTGCAAATATCCGAAAGTTTGTTGCAGATCGTGCCAATATCGAAGCAGCAGAAGCGATGCTTTCCGGATCCTTGTTTGCAGGAATTGCATTTTCCTGGGCAAGACTTGGAGATGTACATGCTATGAGTCATCCGGTAAGTGCATATTTCAACGTACCACACGGTGTGGCAAATGCCATTCTGCTTCCTACGATCGTTGAATACAATGCTCTTGCAGATGATGGAAAGTATGAAAAGATTTTCAATTATGTCGCAAAAGAGAAAGTTTCAAAAGAGTCATTTAAGACGGAGATGCTGGCTGAGGAACTGAAGGCGCTTAATAAGGCACTTGGTATTCCGGCATCATTAAAAGAAGCTGGTGTGACAGAAGATAAGTTCGATGCAATGGCAGAGGATGCAATGAAGAGCGGTAATATCGCGGTGAACCCAAGAAGTACAACGAAAAAGGATGTTATTGCTCTTTATAAAAAAGCATATGAATAAAAAATAAACAAAAAGGAGAAGTTATGAAAGAAAGATTTGTCATTTCTATTGGTTGTGAATACGGAAGTGGTGGTCCGGAAGTGGGACGCCAGATTGCAAAAGATCTTGACATCAATTATTACGACCGTGAACTGATCGATATGATTCTGGAAGAAACAGGATTCTCAAAAGATATTCTTGAAAAAGCAGAATCAGGTAATGACTTGAAAGGACGTAGTGCAGGTGGTAACAGTCAGTCTTTGAATGCGAATAAATATATGGATCTGACAGACCGATTTATTCACGTTCAGTCAGAGATTATTAAAAAGCTTGCAGGCAAATCATCCTGCGTATTTATAGGACGTTGTTCTGACTATGTATTAAAAGACAGTGATGTATGTCTCCGTGTATTTATCTATGCACCAATGGAGAAACGTATCGAGAATGTAATGAATGCGAAAAAGCTTTCCAGAGATGAAGCGATCAAGCTTATTTCAGAGCGAGATAAGACATTACATGCAAGATACAAACGTATGACAGGAACATTCCGAGGAGACCGCCATAACAGACACATTCTGATCGATTGTGATCTGCTTGGCATTGATGGAACAGCGAAGCTGATCGAGGAACTGGCTGAAAAGGTTTTTGCAGAGTAGCAGCATAGGAAAGGGGCGAATATTATGGAAAACAAGAAAACTTCTGATTTTGATAAAGTCCTTGGCGCATGGGACATTCTGGTAATCGCATTTGGCGCTATGATCGGCTGGGGCTGGGTTGTATCTTCCGGTGACTGGATTTCCTCCGGTGGTGTTATTGGTGCTGCAATTGGTTTTGTAATCGGTGGTATCATGGTATTCTTTGTAGGTCTTACCTACGCGGAACTTACAAGTGCCATGCCACAGTGTGGTGGTGAGCACGTTTTCAGCCATAAGGCATTAGGCTCTATGGGCTCATTTATCTGTACCTGGGCAATCATTCTTGGTTATGTCAGTGTAGTATGTTTTGAAG
This sequence comes from Marvinbryantia sp., assembly GCA_045598185.1. Taxonomy (GTDB): domain Bacteria; phylum Bacillota; class Clostridia; order Lachnospirales; family Lachnospiraceae; genus Marvinbryantia. The sequence goes on along the minus strand of JAZLLO010000114.1, from coordinate 14,173 downwards.
CATGTGCGCTTCCAACAATTATTACTTATATCTATCCACCATTTTTAAAAGGATATCTGTATTCTGTAGCAGGATTTGATATCTATGCATCATGGCTTGCTGTTGCAGTTATCATGGCAATCTTTATGACATATATCAATATTCGTGGTGTAAAGACAGCGGCGATCCTCCAGACGATTCTTACTGTAGTTATCGGTGGTGTTGGTATCCTTCTTATGGTTGCATCCGCTTTTTCCGGAAATGTAGGAAACCTTTCAGGCCAGATGTTCCTTGGTGAGTCTACAGGAAGCATTATCAAAGCAATTATTTCTGTAGCAGTTATGACACCGTTCTATTTTATCGGTTTTGATGTTATCCCTCAGGCAGCAGAAGAAATCGACGTAGATCTGAAAAAGATTGGTAAGATCCTGATTCTTTCTATCGTACTGGCGGTTGCATTTTATTCTCTGATTATTCTTGCAGTAGGTTATGTAATGGATCCAGCTGCAATCGCAGATTCTCAGAGCGGAACAGGACTTGTAACAGCAGATGCTATGGGAAGAGCATTTAATTCTACCACAATGGCAAAAGTTATTATTATTGGTGGTATGTGTGGTATCGCAACAAGCTGGAACTCTTTCCTTATGGGTGGTAGCCGTGCAATGTATTCTATGGCTGAATCGTATATGATTCCAAAATTCTTTGCAAAACTTCATCCAAAGTATAAGACACCTGTAAACTCTCTTTATCTTATTGGTGCACTTTCCATCCTTGCTCCATTCGCAGGAAGAAAGATGCTTGTATGGATCGTAGATGCCGGTAACTTTGGTTGTTGTATCGCTTACTGTATGGTATCCCTTTCTTTCATCTTACTTAGAAAGAAAGCACCTGATATGGAAAGACCATATAAAGTTAAAAACTATATGCTTGTTGGTGTTATTGCAGTATTGATGTCTGGATTTATGGTAGTTATGTATCTGATACCAGGTTCAGGTGCAGCACTTGTATGGCAGGAATGGATCATGACTGGTGCATGGATCATCCTTGGTATTATCTTCTGCATCGCATGTCGTGCAAAATACAAAGAGAAATTCGGTTCACTTGTTGAGATCATCTCAGATGCAGATGCAGCAGTACTTCAGTACACAGATGAAGAAATCGGTGAAGCACTTGATGCAGCTATCGATGCAGCAATCGCAAAGATTCTTGCTGTTCATCCAACCAGATTTTAACTTTCAGCAGCAGGTGACAATCTCCTGCTGAAAGTTAAGCCTCCGGCGGATGGCAGAGGCGCGCAGAATGTCGTGCAAGCACGAAGCGCACCTCGCCCAAGTACGCCGAGGCGTACTTGATTTTTTGGGACGTTTCTTTCACATAAGGAACGTCCCTTTTTATAAGAAAGGAAAAAGAATTATGAAAACTTTTCAGATTTGTCCGAGAATTATACAGATTGATACTGTAAAGGAATTTTGTGATACATATAAGATTGGAGAAGGTGATCTGGTGTTTGTAAGTGCAAGTACTTATGAGAGATCATTTGCCGGATTAGTGGACGGCGCTTATGTTGTGAATTACAGAAAGTATGGAAAGGGCGAACCTACCGATCTTATGGTGGAAAGTATCTGTAAAGACCTTGCAGGTGTTGACTATAAGAGGGTAATCGCTGTTGGCGGAGGCACCATCCTTGATGTTGCCAAGCTTTTTGCATTAAAACAGGTATCTCCTGTTGTGGATCTTTTTGAAAAGAAAATAACGGCAGAAAGAGAAAAAGAACTGATTCTTGTACCGACAACATGTGGTACCGGAAGTGAAGTGACCAATATCTCTATTCTGGAACTGACAGTAAGAAATACAAAGTTTGGCCTTGCTGTACCGGAACTTTTTGCGGATGATGCTGTTCTGATTCCGGAGCTTGTTCAGGAACTGCCATTTGCATTTTTTGCAACCAGTTCGATCGATGCACTGATTCATGCAATCGAATCTTTCACCTCTCCAAAAGCAAATGAGTTTACCAGGATGTATTCCTTAAAGGCAATGGAGATCATCCTTTCTGCTTATAAAAAGATTGCAGCAGAAGGACAGGAAGCAAGAAAGCCTTTGATGGGAGATCTGCTTCTGGCAAGTACTTATGCTGGAATTGCATTCTCGAACGCAGGATGTGCAGCAGTGCATGCAATGAGTTATCCCCTTGGCGCCGCTTACCATGTGCCACATGGAGAGTCAAATTATGCAATGTTTACCGGTGTTTATAAGACTTATCAGAAACTTGCACCAGACGGATTCATTACCGTATTGAATAAGATTCTGGCAGAACAGCTAAATTGTGCACCGGGAGAAGTATATGAAAAGATAGAGGAGTTACTGAATGTGATTCTTCCGAAAAAGGCTCTGCATGAGTATGGTGTAACAAAAGAAGACCTTGATCGATTTACGGAAACAGTAATGACAAAGCAGGGAAGACTGATGGCCAATAATTATACAGAACTGGCAGAGGAAACCGTGCGTGCAATTTATGAAGCTTTATATTAAGCATGGTATGAAGGAGTAGTATGTATTTTAAGAATGCAGCAATGGAAGATTATGATCAGGCGTTTCGCTTTATTGAACAGCTCTGGACCTATAATAGTTATGATTATGACGAAGTGAAGAAGGTATATCAGCGTGTTATTACCGATTCACATGCATTTGCGTTTTTCCTTATAGAAGATGATGAATATATTGGATTCTGTCATGGGGATTATATCGACACGTTCTGGATGTCCGGAAGTACCTGTTATGTGTCAAGTATTATTACAGAAAAAGAATACCGGGGAAAAGGATATGGTATTCGCCTGATGGATCATGCAAGAGCGCTGGCGAAGGAAAGAGGCTGTAAGGCAATCATTCTGGATTCAGGCTTCCCAAGAACAGGAGCACACAGATTTTATGAAAAATATGGATTCGAGAAAAGTTGTTATGGATTCGAAATGATGCTATAATAAAGAAAAGCTTTATTGGAGGTTCATATGGACGTTAATACATTGATGAAATTAATGCTCAGTTCCAACAGCACCAGCGCGTTAAGCAAGAAATCAGGAGCTTCTGCAGACCAGGTTACTAATATATTGAATAGCATTATGCCAATGCTTTTAAATGGAGCAAGCGCACAGGCTACGAATCAGGAGACAGCTGCCGGCTTTGCCAGTGCACTTGATGCACATGGTGCCAAGGATACCAGCGACCTTGGTAAGTTCCTTGGCGGGGTAGATATGGCTGATGGCGCTAAGATTTTCCAGCATCTTCTTGGTGCGAATTCTGCCGCATCCATTCAGAACGCAGCAAAAGCATCCGGCTCTTCTGTGAAAGATGTAGAGAATATCATGGCTATGGTATCACCACTTCTGATGTCTGTTTTGGGACAGCAGAAAAAGAAACATGGCAATGCAAGCGGCGGATTGATGGCAGCATTACTTGGTGGTGCAGTGAATAGTGCAATTGGCGGTAATGCATCCGGTGTGCTTAACATCATCGGAAAACTGATAAAATAATCAGAGCATAAAGATCCAGAGCAGTAAACCGATTCGGGTAACTGTCTCTGGATTTTTTATTGCATAGTATTATGATTCCTTATAAAAAAGTGTTACAATATAAAAAAGAGAATTGATTAAGGAGAATAATGATGAAAAAGAGATTACTGATATCAATAATAGGCGCATCCTTCGTTCTTGCATCCAGTATGGGCTTTGCATCAGCTGAAGGAGAAACAGAAGCGGAGACTGCGGTTGAAGTCACAGAGATTACAACTGAGACAGCAGGAGAATTATCGGATGATATCTACAGCTTCCAGATGCTGCTTGATGGTGACCTGTATACATTCCCGATGACTTATGATGAGTTCATCGCAAAAGGATGGGAAAACTGTGACGATGCAGATTCAGAAATTCCTCCTAATAGCTATACCTGGTGTACTTTTAAAAAGGGAGAACTTCGTGCTAACTGTGATGTGCTGAATATGTTTGTGAACACATTGCCTCTGAAGCAGTGTGATATTGTTGGATTTTCGGTTGACAGCTTCAGTATGGAAAAATCACCGGAGACCACCCTTGTTCTTCCTGCTGGCATTACTTATGGAGAAGCATCTCTGGATGATATTACTGCAGCATATGGTCCTGCATCGGATGTTTATGAAGGCTCACTTTATACAAAGCTCACTTATGAATACTCATTGTATCAGAATGCAGAACTTGAGGTGGATCTTGAGTCCGGAGTTCTTTCTGCAGTTGATCTTCGTAACATGGATGACAAGAAGTGCGCAACAGCCAATATGGAAGAGCCAGAGTTATCAGATGAGATTCCAGCTAATGTTGCGAATTATAAAGCACCGGAAGCACTTAGTGATGACCTCTTTGATTACACAGTGGAATACGCAGGCAATCTGTACCAACTGCCTGCACCTGTATCTGCTTTCCTTGCAAATGGCTGGATCATAAAGAATAACAGTGCAGATACTGTTGCGGGTAAGGATTCAGACTGGGCATATCTGATGAAAGATAATCAGGAATTAAGAGTACTTGCTAAGAATTATGAGCCGAATCTCGTGGGAATTGAAAATTGCTTTGTAACAGTAGTAAAATCAGACGAATATACAACGGATCTTCCACTGAATCTCACCAAAGGACTCAAAAGAGGAATGACAGCTGCGGAACTTGAAGCAGCGCTGGAAGGTACTGATTTAGAAATTGATGAATCTGGCAGCTTTAAATATTATAATATTTATGGAAAAGACAGCAGACTCGATGGATATCAGTTCTGTGTCAATACAGATACAGATACTGTTGTTAATATAGAAGTAGAATATGCTCCGAGAAATCTGAGTATTGAATAAATAATGTGTTGGTGAAAGGAAAGAATAGATGAAAGCATCAATATTTGAGGGGAAAAAGGCGATTGTAACAAAAGAAATCCCGATTCCGGAAGTGAAGGATTCGGAGGTGCTGGTGAAAGTAAAAGCAGCAGGTATCTGTGGTACCGACGTACACATCTATAATGGTGCTCCAGGCGCAACAGAGCCGAAGATCCCGGTTGTACTTGGACATGAGTTTTCCGGTGAAGTAGTAAAAGTAGGAAGTGCCACAAGAAGAGTGAAGGTTGGGGATAAGGTGACAGTGGATCCGAATATCTACTGTGGCAACTGTTCTTACTGTCTGAATGGAAAGAAGAATTATTGCATTGATATGGGAGCTGTCGGTGTAAACCAGGATGGAGGTTTTGAGGAATACTGTGCTGTTCCGGAAAGTCAGGCAGTTGTACTTGGCGCAGATGTTGACTGGGAAGAAGCAGCAATGGCGGAGCCTGTTGCATGTTGTATCCATGGTGTTGACAATATTGGTATTACCTCCGGTGATACAGTATGCGTAATCGGTGGCGGCGCAATCGGACAGATTATGTGTCAATTGGCTCGTCTGTCCGGAGCATCTAAAGTAGTGCTGAGTGAGCCGGTTGCTATGAGAAGAGAACTGGCAATTTCTCTTGGCGCAGATGCTGCGATTGATCCGATGGCAGGAGATCTGAGAGAACAGTTAAAGGAAGCTATTGAAAAAGACTGCGTGGACGTTTCAATTGAATGTGTAGGAAGACCAATCGCAGCAAGACAGGCACTTGATATTGCAGATCGAGGTGGAAAGGTTCTGTTATTTAGTGTACCATCTCCAGGTGATACGATCGAACTGCCGCTGGAATATATGTTTAAGAAAGAACTGACAGTGAAAGGTGCTTTTGTGAATCCGGATACACAGTACCGTGCAGCACAGCTGATCAGTCAGAAGAAATTACAGCTGAAACCACTTATCACACATCGTTATCCTGTGGAAAAGCTGGAAGAGGCTATCAAGATGCAGATGGGCAGTGAATCAGTAAAAGTAGTAATCGTACCAGAGATGGGAGAATAAAGAAGATGAAGTATTTATTAGCACATGATATTGGAACTTCCGGTAATAAAGCGACTCTTTTTACCGTAGAAGGAGAACTTGTAAAAAGTGCAGTTGTATCTTATCAGGTGAATTATCAGTCGGGTGGAATCGCAGAACAGAATCCACAGGACTGGTGGGAAGCAGTGTGCTCTTCGACAAGAGCAATCACTGCAGATATTGATCCAAAGGATATACTTGGATTATCCTTTTCCGCACAGATGCAGTGCTGTCTGATTGTTGATAAAGAGGGAAATGTCCTTAGACCTGCAATCATCTGGGCTGACAGCCGTGCAAAAGAGCAGACGGATGTTCTGGTAGAGAAGCTTACTGCTGATGCAGCTTATCGCCTTATGGGACATCCATTAAGCCCGTCTTACAGTATTGAAAAACTGATGTGGATCAGAGACAATGAACCGGAGTATTATGAAAAAACATATAAGATGCTTCAGGTAAAGGATTACATTATCTACCGTATGACGGGCAGATTTGTAACCGATTATTCAGATGCGTCCGGAACCAATGCATACGATCTGGAAGGTCACTGCTGGGCAGAAGAGGTACTGAAAGCAGCAGATATCTCAATCGACAAATTACCAGAGCTACATGCATCTACCGATGTTATCGGAACACTATTACCGGAAGCAGCAAAGGAGCTGAATCTTACGACTGATACAAAGGTTGTATGTGGCGGTGGCGATGGTCCTTGTTCAGCTGTAGGAGCAGGCTGTACGGAAGACAATCAGATGTTCTTATCCTTTGGTACTTCTGCATGGATCGGCGGAACTCTTGGAAAGAAATTTCTGGATGAAGATAAGGTATTGATGTGCTTTGGTCATGTTATTCCTGGCAAATATATGCCATGTGGAACGATGCAGTCAGCAGGAAGTTCTTATGCATATGCAAGAAATCAGTTCTGTGAAGCAGAAAAAGAAAAGGCAAAAGAACTGGGAGTAGACAGCTGGGATCTTGTGAATAAGATGGTAGAAAGTTCACCATCCGGCGCGAAGGGTCTGGTATTTCTTCCATATCTTACCGGAGAACGTTCTCCGAGATGGAATCCGGATGCAGCAGGAAGCTTCACCGGTATTCGTATGTACCACACAAGAGAAGACTACATGCGTGCAGTACTGGAAGGTGTTGCAATGAATCTGGAGCTGATCTTACAGTCTTACCGTAAGAATATGACGATCAATGATCTCATTCTTACAGGTGGAGGAGCAAAAGGAGCAATCGTTGCACAGATTCTTTCAGATGTACTGGATGCCTCCCTTAAGAGCCCGAATCATGTGGAGGAGGCTACTTCCATAGCAGCGGCTGTAATAGCAGGTATCGGATGCGGAGTATATGAAGACTTCTCAGCGATCCACCAGTTCCTGACATTTACAGAACCTGTAAAACCGAATGAAGAGGTACAGGATATTTATAATAAATCTAAGAAAATATTTGATGCAGTTTATAAAGCACTTTATCCGTTATATCCGCAGATGTAATGTAATCTATATTTATATAAGAAAGAACGAGGAAAAACGATATGAAATTATGTATTGATACAGCTGATATTGCACAGATTAGAAGAATCTACGAGTATTATCCGGTAGATGGTGTTTCTACCAATCCATCCATCCTTGCAAAGACAGGGAAGGATCCTTATGAAGTATTAAAAGAGATTCGTGAGATTATCGGAGAAGAGGGAGAACTTTTTGTACAGGTTATCTCTGATGACGCAGAAGGTATGGTAGAAGAATCAAGACGTATTATCAAAGAACTTGGAGATACCACACTGGTTAAGATCCCTTGTGTTCCGGAAGGTTTCAAGGCTATGAAGATGCTGAAGAAAGAAGGAATCCGTTTTATCGGAACTGCAATTTATACAACGATGCAGGGATTCCTTGCGGCAAAATGTGGAGCAGAATATGTTGCACCATACGTAAACAGAATTGACAATATGGGATTTGATGGCGTACAGGTATCTATGGATATTCATGATGCGATCGAAGGAAGCGGCTTTGATTCAGGCCTTCTTGCAGCAAGCTTTAAGAATAGTCAGCAGGTTCTGGAACTTGCAAGATATGGGGTGAAAGCAGTGACAGTTGCTCCGGATGTTATTGACGGACTCGTAAAGAATGTTGCAATTACAGCAGCGGTAGCGGACTTTAAACGTGATTTTGAAGGTCTTGTTGGTGAAGGAAAAACTATGAAGGACTGTTAATTTATTGTCAGATTTTTTATCTCATTTCTGGTTAAAACTTGACAAAAGATTGGAATCTGGATATAATACCTTTGTATAAGAGTCCTAAAATGCAGAGTAGAGATTATACGTGAAGTGTCATCAACAGGGAAGAATTTTGATGAACGAAGGATGCAATGCCGGTCCGCGTTATAATATCACTTCCGCTGCTGCGTTGTCCGTTAGTTCCTGTCTTTGGCCAAGCAGGAAGCAAAGAGACACAGGATATGGACTCATAGAAAAATAGAATATTTCATATTGGAGGAATAGTAAGATGGGATTTAAATCTGATATCGAGATCGCTCAGGAAACCGTCATGTCACCAATTACTGAGATTGCTGCAAAAGCTGGTATTGATGATAAATATTTAGAGCAGTATGGTAAATATAAAGCAAAGATCGACTACAATCTGTTAAAAGAAAGCGATGCTCCTAACGGAAAGCTTATCCTTGTTACAGCTATCAACCCTACACCAGCTGGTGAAGGTAAGACAACTACAACTGTAGGTCTTGCAGATGGTATGCAGAAACTTGGTAAGAAAGTTATGGTAGCACTTCGTGAGCCTTCTCTTGGACCAGTATTTGGTGTTAAGGGTGGTGCAGCAGGTGGCGGATACGCTCAGGTAGTTCCTATGGAAGATATCAACCTTCACTTCACAGGTGACTTCCACGCTATCGGTGCAGCTAACAACCTTCTTGCAGCTATGATCGACAACCATATTTACCAGGGCAACGCTCTTAACATCGACCCACGTAAGATCACATGGAGAAGATGTGTAGATATGAACGACCGTCAGTTAAGATTCGTAGTTGATGGTATGGGCGGAAAGACAAACGGTATGCCACGTGAAGATGGTTATGATATCACAGTAGCATCTGAAATCATGGCAGTTCTTTGTCTTGCAAGCGATATCCTTGACCTGAAAGCTAGACTTGCTAGAATTATCATCGGTTATACATATGGTAAAGTTGCAGAGCAGAAGCCTGTAACAGCTGGTGATCTGAATGCACAGGGTGCTATGGCAGCTCTTCTTAAAGATGCTCTGAAACCAAACCTTGTTCAGACACTTGAACATGTACCTGCAATCGTACATGGTGGTCCATTCGCTAACATCGCTCATGGATGTAACTCTGTAACAGCTACAAAGATGGCTCTTAAGCTTTCTGATTACACAATCACAGAAGCTGGTTTCGGTGCTGACCTTGGTGCTGAAAAGTTCCTTGATATCAAGTGTCGTATGGCTGGTTTAAAACCAAACGCAGTTGTTATCGTAGCTACAGTACGTGCTCTTAAGTACAACGGTGGCGTTCCAAAGGCTGAACTGAACAATGAAAACCTTGAAGCTCTTGAAAAGGGTCTTCCAAACCTTCTGAAGCATGTAAGCAACATTACTAACGTTTATAAACTTCCATGTGTTGTTGCTATTAATGCATTCCCAACAGATACAAAGGCAGAACTTGACCTTGTAGAAGCTAAATGTATAGAACTCGGCGTTAACGTAGCTCTTTCAGAAGTTTGGGCTAAAGGTGGCGAAGGTGGTGTAGCTCTCGCTCAGGAAGTTATCAGACTTTGCGATCAGCCAAACGACTTCACATTCAGCTATGAACTTGAAGGTACAACAATCGAAGAAAAACTTAATGCTATCGTTACAAAGATCTACGGTGGTAAGAGAGTTGTTCTTACAGCTAACGCTCAGAAGCAGGCTAAAGAACTTACAGCTCTTGGATTTGACAAGTGCCCAATCTGTGTAGCTAAGACACAGTACAGCTTAACAGATGATATGTCAAAACTTGGTGCTCCAACAGATTTCGAAGTAACAGTTAGAAATCTTAAGATCTCTGCAGGTGCAGGTTTCATCGTAGCTCTTACAGGTGAAATCATGACAATGCCAGGTCTTCCAAAGGTACCAGCAGCTGAAAGAATCGACGTTGATGAAACAGGAAAGATCACAGGTCTGTTCTAATTCGATTAGATTATAAGGCTATACATGGCGGTCTGGCGTTAGCTGGACCGCCTTTTTTGAAGGAGGATTTGAGATATGTTTAAAGATGAGTATAATGCAGCTGGAAAAGCGGCAGCTGGGAAATATAATCTTCTTGCAAAGAACCCTACAGGTTATGTAGTAGCTTCTTTTATGGCAGGTCTCTATATTGCGTTCGGTAGTATTCTTATGGGCTTCGTTGGTGGATGTCTTGCAGGCGCACCAGCTCAGAAGTTAGTTTGCGGTATCGTGTTCTCTGTAGGTCTTTGCTTTGTTACTATGGGTGGAGCTGAACTTTTCACCGGTAACAACTTTATTATGACAGTTGGAAGTCTTACCGGACAGGTAAGCTGGATCAACACCATTAAGTTATGGGTTGTATGTTATATTGGAAACCTTATTGGTTCTGTTGTAGGTGCTGCTATCTTTACATGGACAGGTATCTGCTCAAGCAATCAGGCAGTTGGTGAATTCTTTGCAAACGCAGCAGCAGGTAAGATGGCTGGTGCAGCAGGCAACCTTTTTGCAAAGGCTATTCTCTGTAATATCCTTGTATGTATCGCTATCTGGTGTGGTGTTAAGATGAAGTCTGAAGGCGCTAAGATGTTCATGAACTTCTGCTGTGTAGGAACATTCGTTACTTGTGGATTTGAACATAGTATTGCTAATATGACATTCTTATCTATCGGTCTTATGAATCCAATGGACAAGGCAATCACTCTTGGCGGTTTCTTCTATAATCTTGGAATCGTTACTCTTGGTAATATGGTAGGTGGTATTCTTTTCGTTGCAGTACCTTACTATTTTATCCAGAATTCAAAACAGTAACAGCCAAGTCTCCGCAAGCGTCGACTTGAATTTCATATAGTAAATTTTAACAAAATGTTACAAAAAAGAGTCTCAATCTTAAAAAAGGTTGAGACTTTTTAATATTAATGTTATGATTAATAAGATTATATCTGCAAAATAGTTTACCATAATGGAGGGTTTTATGAAAACTAAGAATTCAATCATAACATGGATCGTTTTGTTTATGTTCGTATCGCTTTCAGTATTGATCCCGGAAGAGAAGGCAATGGCTTATATAAACGGATCGCTGATCAATGTAATGGAGGCACCGAAGGCACCGGCAGGACAACTGATCTCCACACCGGAAGGATACCGATATCAGCTAAAGAAGAATGGTAACTTTGCCAAGAAGAAGTGGTACTACCTGAATGATAAGCTTTACTACTTCACGACAAAAGGATATGCCAAGACAGGAATCCTTACTTATAATAATAGGAATTATTATTTTAATAGCAAGGGAGTGAATGTTGCTGGCTGGAAGAAGATCAATAACTATAAGTATTATTTCTGGAAGTCAGCATCCAAAGGTGCTGCAGCAAGAAGCGCAGCAGTAGGAAAGGTTAAGATCTCTGGCTATTATTACTACTTTGATGCAGAAGGCAGAATGCTGACAGGCTGGAAAAAGATTGGAAGTTATTACTATTACTTTGAACCAGGTACCGGCAGAATGGCTATCAACAAGAAAGTCGGGAAGTATTATGTCAATGCAAAGGGAAGAAGAACGACGCCACCTTCTCAGAATCAGCAGACCGGACAGGTAGATATCTGGGTTGGAGATTCCAGAACAGTTGGGCTTGGCAGTGCTATAGGTATTTCGAATAAGTGTATAGCACAAGTAAGCATGGGATATACCTGGTTTGTAAACGAGGGACAGTATCAGCTTATCAGCAAGCTGAATTTGAACCCGACAGCTACCGTTGTATGTAATCTTGGTGTGAATGATCTTCATAATGCGAACGCATATATCAGCATCTACCGAACACTGATGAATCGATTTAAGAAAGCAAGATTTTTCTTTATGTCAGTGAATCCGCTTGATTACAGTAAGTACGTCGGTCCTGCAACAGATGCCCTGGTCAAGCAGTTTAATACCTCAATTAAGAATGCATTTCCGAATCAGTACATAGATACCTATACGATGCTGAAGCCATACATAAGTTCAAATGGAAGCAAACACAATAGTAAATATACAGATTCCATGGGCCTTCACTATTCAAGCACTATTTATAAAAAAATCTATGATTTTGTGCTCGAAAGAGTGTAAAAAGTGATTGACAGGGACAGAACCTTATAATATAATTTATCAGTGTGTGAAAGCATGTTGACACTGTAGCCATAGCCCCGGTAAAGGTGTTTAACGATATAGGTGACGATGTAACTTTCCAGCATTGTCCATGTTCATTATTCAAGGAGGAAAACCAATGAAAACTTTTATGGCTAGCCCATCAACAATTGACAGAAAATGGTACGTAGTTGATGCTACAGGAATGACACTTGGACGTCTTTCTTCTGAAGTAGCTAAAGTATTACGTGGAAAAAATAAAGCAATCTTTACACCTCATATTGATACAGGTGATTATGTTATCGTAACAAACGCTGCAAAGATTAAAGTTACAGGTAAGAAACTTGATCAGAAGATTTACTACCATCACTCAGATTATGTAGGTGGTATGAAGGAAACTACTTTACGTGAAATGTTAAACAAGAAACCTGAAAGAGTAATCGAACTTGCTGTTAAAGGCATGCTTCCAAAGGGACCTCTCGGAAGACAGATGATTACAAAACTTCACGTTTACGCTGGCGCAGAGCACAATCATGAAGCTCAGAAACCAGAAGTATTAACATTCTAATAGGAGGTAAGGAACATTGGCTACTAAATATTACGGAACCGGAAGAAGAAAAAAATCTATCGCAAGAGTATATCTTGTACCAGGTACAGGTAAGATTACAATTAATAAAAGAGATATCGATGAATATCTTGGACTTGAAACACTTAAAGTTATCGTTCGTCAGCCATTAGTTGCTACAGAAACAGTTGACAAGTTCGACGTATTAGTTAACGTACATGGTGGTGGTACAACAGGTCAGGCTGGTGCTATCAGACATGGTATCGCAAGAGCACTTCTTGAAGCTGATGCTGAATTCAGACCAGTACTTAAGAAAGCTGGATTCCTTACACGTGATCCACGTATGAAAGAACGTAAGAAACCAGGTCTCAAGGCAGCTCGTAGAGCACCTCAGTTCTCTAAGAGATAATCATCTCTTCGGAGACTACTCAAAATGCTTACAAACCCCGGAAAATCAAGGTTTTTCGGGGTTTTTTGTTGCCCAAAATCGCTGTAAGCTTTGTCTCGGTTTGTCACGATTTGACAAAATCTGATGGCTTTAGCCGGGGCTTAAGAGGGGCTGAAAGCCTGTTTTGAATGCAAAAGGGGCTTAAGGAGGGGCTGAAAATCGCCTGTTTTTCGAGAAAAAGAAGAGTTATTTTCTCGCTATATAGATACAAAATTATCTATCCAAGACATGTGAAAACAAATGTGCCACGCATAAAAATGACAATAGAGTTATAAAAAAGAATATTGTTGATTGTTTTTGAAGACTGGCATATAATATAGATGACAGGGAGACTGTTAGGTGTGCTGACACCTTAAAAATCTGACATTTATGTCGCACGTAATGGGGCGAACGGTTGGAGAGCAACAGAAAAACTCTACATTTATGCCGGTATTATTGACCGGACGGTTGGCAGACAACAGAAAAATCAGCATATTTTAGTTTATGAAGGTTGTCCGGAGTGGACAACCTTTTTTCTACTATAAAACAGGGAGTGATTTACTAATTAATGAAATATGATAAGAAAAAGGCTTTGTCAATCATTGTGGAAGCTGCAAGGCAATACGATGAAGAACTAAAGGGACAGCATTTTTTGATTCTGTATCAAGATGGGAAAGAGCAAAAGTATGTAGAAATTGGATTTCGTGATCTGAACTTTTTGCATTTGACAGGAGTAAAAACCAAGCTACCAGCACAAAGATTTTATTCCTTGTGTATTGATGGAAAATTGTCTGAGAAGGACTTTGAGTTGGATGCAAAGGGAAAGGCTCAGCAAAACTGATGGTTTTGCCGTATTTGCAAGGCTTATTGTATCATAACTGCATGATTGGTGATTTTATAAATAGTGGCATCCTT
>JAZLLO010000113.1:0-123940 GCA_045598185.1 Marvinbryantia sp. | reverse complement strand
CGGGGAGATCGGAGACTTTCTCAAAGACCATGCAGCATATCTGTGCGGAAGATTTGACGGGGAACTTCTGTCCGCAGAAACAGACCGTGACCACATACATCTTCTGGTATCCATGCCGCCGGATGTAGCACCCACAAAACTAATCGCTACGCTGAAAACACAACTCTCAAAAGAAGTACGCAGCAATTTCAAAGAAGAGATTAAAAAACAGTTATGGGGTCATGCCTTCTGGAGCAGCAGTTATTTTATTGCCACAACAGGAACCACTGTGATGGAAAAGTGAAAGAATACATTGAAAGCCAACGAAGTGATGAGCACAAAAGAAAATATATTAAGTCCGGAAAATACTCAAAAAGGAAGTGACTCCACGTCACTTCCCATGCAATTCATCCCCAACCGACAAGTCAGCGGCAATTATAAAATCAAGGATTTTATGACTCTGTCGGATGGGGTATTCTTGCTATATTACGATAAAACACAAATTGTAAAAGAATTCTTCACAATCTTAACGAAAAGATAACACAGATTGAACACATTTGAGAATTATTATAAGACCATCAACAAGATAACAAATCAATCTCATGGAGGTAATATAATATGAAAAGAACAAACAAATTAGGATTATTAGCAGCTGGATTTACACTTGTAGGAGTTGGCGGACTTACCGCACTTCAGACTGTTCCTGCACTTGCTCATGACAATGAACTGACTCTGGAGACCAATGCTCCTGTAACAGTTACAGATGACGATTACGCACTTCCGAATGTCAGAGCCATCACAAAACAGGTAATGCCTTCTATCGTAGCGATCACAGCCGAAAGTAAGGAAACCATCGAGTACTGGGGACGCAGATATGAACAGGACAGTGAAAAGGCCGGATCTGGTGTTATCATCGCTCAGACAGAAGACGAACTCATCATTGCAACGAACAACCATGTAGTTGACAACGCACATGATCTTACCGTTCTCTTCAGTGTAGACGTTGAAAAAGAAAAAGATGCACTTGTACCTGCACAGGTTAAGGGCACTGACTCTTCTCTGGACCTTGCAGTTGTATCAGTTAAGATTTCCGACATTCCAAAAGAAGTACTTGATCAGATCGCAGTTGTAGAGATCGGTGATTCTTCTGCAATGAACGTTGGTGACTGGTCCGTTGCAATCGGTAATGCACTTGGATATGGGCAGTCAGTTACATTCGGTATCATCAGTGCTCTTGACCGTGAAGTTACTCTAAATACAGATCACGGCGAGATCTCTAACCACATGCTTCAGACAGATGCAGCAATTAACTTCGGTAACAGCGGCGGTGCTCTTCTGAATGCTGACGGACAGCTCATCGGTATCAACTCTGCAAAAGCTTCCAGCTCTGGTGTTGAAGGTATGGGTTACGCGATTCCAATCAATACCGCAAAACCGATCCTGGAAGACCTGATGAACCAGACTACTCGTGAAAAAGCAGATACTGACAAAGCCGGTGCTCTCGGTGTCAGCGTAACAAACGTATCTGATGAAGCACGTTCCCTCTACAGCATCCCTGCAGGTGCATATGTTCTTGAAGTTACAGAAGGAAGTGCTGCTGAAGACGCAGGCATCGTAAAGGGTGATATCATTGTAAAACTTGAAAGAACAACTATCTCTTCTATGAATGAACTCCTTGCTCGTATGGAATACTATGAAGCAGGCGAAGAAGTAGAAGTTACTGTAAAACATCCATCTGAAAACGGATACGTTGAAAAAGTTGTAACTGTAAAACTCCAGGAAAAAGCGAATACAGATACATCAAAAGACGAAAAGGATAATGACAAGGATGATGAAAAAACTGAATCTTATCCTGATGAAGAATTCGACGACTACGAAGAATCCGATGGATTCCCTGAAGAATTCATGGAAGAATTCGAAAACTATCATATGCAGGATCCAGCAAAATTCTTTGGATTCTGGAACTAAGTTCAGGTCAACGCATGTGAAGACTTGGTGAGCGATTGGACGAGGGGGCAAATGGCACAGCAAGAGTGCCATTTGCCCCTCCCCAATTGCTCTTTTTTATGTGGGTTGTCCTAATAGTAACCAATAAGTACCTAATTAGTAACTAACAGCTTGTTATACTATGTTCATAAAGTTAATCTTGATTGAATGACTGTATTTGAAAGGTAAGATTTGGAGGTAATATCTTATGATGAACAAAATGGTAAAAAAACTGGTAGTAATGTTAACTGTATCAACAATGGCAATTCTTGGTGCTTCTTATACAACACTCGCAAATGACGGAAATGGTATCGATACAATGCCGAACGTAACAGTAGAATCGATGGCTGAGACAAATATGTATGTACAGCCAACCTGTGGTGCTAATGTAAGAACAAAACCAGATGTTTCGGGCGATATCATCACAACACTTGAGTTTAATTCGACTGTAAAAGTTGACGGCAAAACATCCAATGGATGGTATCAGGTTATTGTGGCAAATCCAAAAGGTGGTGAATCTGGCGGATATATCTCAGGCGATCTTCTTACAAAAACAAAGAACGCTGTACCAGAAGTAACTCCAGATGGTGTTAATCCACACTATACATGGATCAAGGAAACACATAGTTCCAATACTTCAAAAGAAAAAGCAGCACGTGGAGAGTTGTCTCATGACAATGATACTTTCGTTGTAAATGTTGAGAGCGGTTACCTTGCACTGAGAAGTGCTCCACAGACAGATCCAAACAATGAGATTGCACAGATCAGCAACGGTAAGATGGTGCACGTAGAAGAATATGGTGAACAGTTCGACTACGTATATGTTCCAAGCATTGACAAACACGGTTATGTGAATAACGACTACCTGAAAGGTTAATAACTAAAAAGTAGGTGCCGCTGGGTGCCATTTGGGACGGTTCCCAATGGCACCCAGCGGCTTTTATTTTACTCGATTTAATATAAATATCCTTGCCTGTGCATCACCTTGTGGAACCGGTGAAGTACATACCCCGTTCGCATAATCGGATAATAACATTCCGATTTCCATCAATTCATCGCCGCAGCAGGTGTAGTCCCTGTCACTAATCTGATAAACAAACTCTTCTTCCAGTCCTGCCAATCGTAAATGCTTATATCCTGCATTCACCGGTTGCTGCATGCGATAGTATGCGACAATTGCCTGTGTTCTATCTTCCGACACAACCATCCACGCTGCATCCTGATTACCGAATGGACTTTCCAGACGATAGAATTTTCCATTATGAATCAAGGACTGGTACGTTTTCACGAATGCAACCTGTTCTTTTACTATTTCCTGTTCTTCTTCTGATAACAAATTCAGATCCAATTCATAGCCAAATGCACCAAAATATGCTACTGCACCTCTTGTCTGAATCGGTGTCATACGGAAGGTCTGATGATTCGGAACAGCCGATACATGGCTTCCGATAGAGGAAAGCGGATAAATGTAAGAAGAACCGTACTGAATCTTGATACGTTCACAGGCATCCGTATCGTCAGAAGCCCAGGCCTGCGGTGCATAATAAAGCATTCCTGGATCGAATCTTCCGCCCCCGCTTGCGCAGGACTCAAAAAGAATCTCTGGATAACGGCTGATCAGTCTCTCATATAGATGATAGATACCAAGAATCTGGCGATGATAAACCATTCCCTGATATTCTGCATCATTGCCATTAGAGAACAGATCAGAGATGCTTCGGTTCATATCCCATTTAATATAAGAGATCTTACTGCCATCGATTACTTTTTCTATCTGACCAGCGATATAATCCACCACTTCATCCTTTGAAAAATCAAGAACAAGTTGATGACGTCCCTGACAGAGATGCCCATTTGGATCTCCCAGTACCCAGTCCGGATGCTCCTGAAAAAGATTACTAACCGGACTCACCATCTCTGGTTCTATCCAAAGGCCAAAACGCATTCCTAGGTCTGAGATTTTCTCTGACATTCCCTTTATACCGGAAGGGAGTTTTGTAAGATTCGGATACCAGTCTCCCAGTGACGTACTATCATTGTTACGTTCTCCAAACCATCCATCATCCAGAACCATCAGTTCAATACCAAGCTCCTTCGCTTTTCCGGCAATGGAAAGGATCTTCTCCTCGTTAAACTTCATATATGTCGCTTCCCAGTTATTCACAAGGATTGGTCGATTCTTCTCTTTCCAGATTCCACGAGCCAGACGCTTTCGATACAATTGATGGAAGACGTGACTCATCCCATTTAAACCATCTCTGGTATAGACAATTACCGCTTCCGGAGTCTGAAAGCTTTCTCCAGGACCTAGTGGCCACAAGAAATTCTGCGGATGGATACCCATCATAGCACGTACTGTATTCATGGTATCTACTTCAACCTGACCAAGGAAATTCCCACTATAGACAAGACTACAGGCAATCACTTCTCCGTGTTGTTCTGTTGTATCCGGGCGAAGCAGAGCAAAAAACGGATTAAACTGATGACTGCTATGTCCACGCATACTGTGAATACTTGAGACTCCATAGCCCAGTTCCCTTCTCTGCGGATAACGTTCCCTGAGAGACGCCCCTGTAAGAGTAAACATCTCATATTCTTTATCCGGAAGATCCAGACTCATACTCATAGCCTTCGTAATCCAGAACTTTGATTTACCGACATTATAAAATGAGACACTTCTGGTCAGCACCGGATAATCCCGGAAAATCGTATAGGAAAGACAGATCTCGCCTCCTATCCTTTCATCCCAAAGCTTTAAATTCAGCGATTCCGCTTCTTTTTCCTCTTCTACATAGGTTGCCGGGAGACCGGATAGTTTGTTTTTTCCCTGATAGATTACATAACCCATATAACGGAAGTCACTGACAGACCTGCCATTTTCCTGACGAATTTCAAAAGCAGGGTAACGCATATCCCCTTTTCCAAAGGAAGGATATTCCTGTTTCAGATGCTCCAGGGAAAATGTAGTATCTCCGTCAAACATACACGGAGCCATATCTCTATGGGCACGTTCCAGCAGATGGGAGAAATCCTCCCGATCTGCAATACGCTTTCCATAATATAACTGTCCGATATGACCATCTGGCATGATACAGATCAGATA
Source organism: Marvinbryantia sp. (assembly GCA_045598185.1). Classification (GTDB taxonomy): domain Bacteria; phylum Bacillota; class Clostridia; order Lachnospirales; family Lachnospiraceae; genus Marvinbryantia. The sequence continues at coordinate 118,872 of JAZLLO010000113.1, read as the reverse complement.
ACTGATCTGTTGATTATATAAATGAAAAATCTTATTTTTCTCATGAAAGACAATACTCATGATTATATTCCTTTATTTAGTTTTCAAACGATATGTCTTGATTTCATATGGCTTGATGGTATCGGTAAAGCTTCCCTGACAAGGACGAACATCTCCAATCGGTCTTTCCAGAAGATCACACTCCTGCACGGTTTTGATCTGCTCCATCACCTGCACGGAAAATTTACCGCGGACATTTGCATTCTCATAGAGACGCAGGATATAACCGTCCCCATCCTCTGCCTTTTTCAATACTTCAAAGAAGATATTCTTCTTATCCGTTGACAGGAAAGATCTGCTCTGAGCCTTACCGTTCACCACTTTTGCGATAACCGGTACATTCAGATCATATGCCATCTCTACCGTCTTTGCATCTTTCCATCTGCCAGCATGCGGATAGATCGAGTATGTGAATTCATGGTGACCGATATCTGCATTCACATTCGGATAGATACCCGACTTGATAAGTGTCAGTCCCAGGATACCATCCTTGATACTATGTCCATATTTACAATCGTTGATAAGACTAAGTCCCATTCCTTCTTCTGAAAGGTCAGACCATTTATGTGCACATACCTCGAACTTCGCTGAATCCCAGCTGTGATTATGTGTTGTCTCTCTTTCCACGTTACCATACTGGATTTCAAAAGAAGCCTTCGTCGCATTTAACTGTGTCGGGAAATTCACGCGCAGTAATACATGGTGGTTGTGCCAGTCAACATTTGTGTGGAAATCGATACGTGGCTGATCCGGATAAAGGATCACTTCCTGTTCAACCGTAGACTTCGAGAAACGAAGCTTGTTTGCAATTACGAGTCGTATCGGACCATTCTCTTTCACAACCCAAGGAGAAATCTCATCTGCTTCATATGGCTTTCTCTGATAATAATAATCCAGATCCCAGTTATCCCAGTTCATTGGTCTGTCTTCATAAGATACGATATGATTTCCAATACTACCATCTGCAAGAAGTTCACATCCAGTCTCCTTCTCAATCAGTGAAGTAATCTGAAGATTCTCATTGAATTTCACCGCATACCATGCATTTTCAAAAGAGCCATCCCACGTGACAGTCTTTTTTCCCTGTTCTTCGGTAAGAAGTTCATAGCTGGCATACCCTACAGAAGGAAGTCCTTTTGCCTGAAAATAAAGGTTCCCCTCAGCATCGTACTGTACCGGAGATATCTGTCCCAGTTCATCCTTTACGGCATGATAAATCGGTTCTGCATTCTCCACCTTTACAACAGAATCACGCACAAATCCCTGTGTATTAAATACAAAAACGCTCTTCGCATTAGCATCAGATACATTTTTCTGAGCCAGTTCCCCGGCAATTTCATCCAGCTTTTCTGTTCCCTCTGTAAGAATCTTTGCATACTCAATATCCGTCTGATCATAGACAGCTTCCACTGAACTTCCCGGGATAATATCATGGAACTGATTCAGAAGAATCGTATCCCAGCCTGCCTGAATCGTATCAGATGGATACGCTATTCCCCTCAGTTCTCCGATAGACGCAAGTGTTTCAAGCTGTTCGTATAACACCTCACTCTTACGATTGTTCCGCTTATTCTTACCCATGGAAGTTAACGTACCACGATGATATTCAAAGTAAAGTTCCCCGTCCCAGACAGGCATATCTGGTTTTTCTGCAATCTCCTCATGGATACGATCCATGAAGAGTCTTTCCGGCTCCTGAAGGAGACGTGGGATTCCCGGCATACCGTATTTTAATCTGTCGGCTTCTTCCAGCATCTCTAAAGTAGGCCCGCCGCCGCCATCTCCGAATCCGAAGAGCATCAATGTATTCTCTGTCAAATCACGGTTCTGGAAACGTTTGAAGGTTCCCAGTGTCATATTCGGGTTCACGATGCCGGTGTAAGTCGTAGTATTTCTGGTATCGGTAAATGAGATATTCAGTCCCAGTGTCTTATCATAATCACAGGTAGTTGGCATGAAGACAAATACATCACTGCCATCCATTCCCTTCCAGATGAAGGTATCGTTTGGAAGCTGGTTGAACTGATTCCATGCAATCTTAGTTGTCAGAAAGTAAGGGATACCGCATTTTTTCAGAATCTGTGGAATCGCTGCAGAATAGCCAAATACATCCGGAAGCCAGAGGGTCTTACTTCTGATTCCGAATTCCTCTTCAAAGAACTGTTCACCCTTCATAACCTGACGAACCAGGGATTCTCCAGCCGGAAGATTACAGTCAGACTCCAGCCACATAGCGCCATCTACTTCCCAGCGCCCCTCCTTTACTCTTTCCTTGATTTCCTCATAAAGCTCCGGTTCCTGTTCTTTTACAAACTGATAGAGAATCGGCTGACTGGACATGAATCGATAATCCGGGTATCTTCGCATCAGCTCCAGTACCGTAGAGAAACTTCTTACCGCCTTTTCCCTTGTCTGTGAAACCGTCCAGAGCCATGCAATATCAATATGTGTATGACCAATGGCGCTGACAAGCGGAGCCGATTCATTTACATTGGTATAAAATTCTTCTTTCAGAATCTCTTCTGCTCTTGCAAGTCCTTCATAATAACTGTCAGAATAAGGATCTCGTAAGTCCAGCGCATTGGCGGCAGGACTCAGTTTTACGAGTATTCTTCTGTAATTCTCATAATCAGAATTCTTCAGAAGTCTTGCCGTCTTCACAGGAATCAGGAAGTCATAATATACCTTCTCGGTAAGAGGATCGACAGTTATCAGATCAGTATGAATAATCAGGTCTCCCAGAACAGTTCCACTGTAAGCCAGAAGGGCAATCTCGTACACATCCCCTGCCTTTGCACAGGAACTGATCTTCATACGACGATGATTAACATCCACTCCCTGTATCAGTTTCCCATTCAGATAGAATACCATCTGTGGATTCGTCGCATCCCACTCGCCTTCTCTTCCTGTTGTAATAAGGAATTCTACATTCTTCTGATCCATGGAAGCCGGAATCGTGATCGTCGTACGGTACCATCTGTGAGAATCCAGTGTATTCCAGTTCTCTTCAATACTGCAGTCTTCCCAGTCTGTAATATCACAGACTGCACCGCCCTCCATCTTTCCTTCCATTCTCTTATAGGAACGAACCGGAACCTTCTCTGTGATACACAGCTTTTCCATGTCGCTGCTTAGACGTTCCATTCTCTCCAGTTCAAATAATATGCTCATACTTTTCTATCCTCGCATTGGTGCTATTTCTATCGGCATACCGTTCTTCTGTCTTGATTCTTCTGCTGCCAGTGCGACAAGGTGACTTTCCACCGATGTCTCAAGTGTCGTAATGGTCTTGCTTTCTTTTCCTTCCATATAGTCAAGAAGTGCCAGTACAAGTCCTCTGTCTCCGCCGCCATGACCTGCAAAGTCACGTTCGAGCTTACCAAGGTCAATAACCTCTGTCTCTTTTCCAAACTCCGTAATCTTGATGATATTCTGATCCATATCTCCCCACAGATCTCCATGGGTTCCCATAACCTTGATAGTTCTTCCGCCATTGCTGGTAAATGCACTCATAGTAAGGGAAAGTACAGAACCATCCTCCATCTGCATATTTACGATCTGATTATCTACAACATCATTGTCACAATAAAATGCACAGCGTCCGTATGGACCTTCTTCGATAGTCTTACGGATAGTTTCTTCTGTTGGATGTTCTGATAATACATCCACCGGCCAATCTGTATGTCCTGCAAGAACACCGGTATCTTTGTTATAAAGATAAATCTTCTCCGCATCATAAGGGCATTCTTCCTTTGCTTTACATCCATCCAGACAACGCTTTGCCGCTCCTTCCGGTGCATTCTCTGGCTTAAAGAAAAACAGCGAACCAAAGGAAGATACTCTTTCACACTTGCTGCCAGTCAGCCAGATCAGATAATCCAGGTCGTGACAGCATTTAGCCAGAATCATCGGGCTTGTCTCATCCTCTCTTCTCCAGTTACCGCGAACGAAGCTATGTGCCTGATGCCAGTAGCGCACATTCTCAAGTGCCTGAATATTCACAACCTTTCCAAGTCTTCCCTGATCGATTGCATCCTTGATCATACCAAAGAATGGAGTATAACGAAGAACATGACATACTACTACCTTTCTGTCTTCTTCTTTTGCAACACGCAGGATTTCCTGCAGATGTGTCAGATCTGGTGAGATTGGCTTTTCCATCATTACATGATAGCCTTTTCTCAGTGCAAGTATCGCATGTGGTACATGCTGTCTGTCCTGGGTACAGATAAGTGCCAGATCAGCAAGCTTTGGCTGAGCAAATAATTCTTCTGCCGATGCAAAACGCATCTCACTTGGAATGTCATGTTCGTCGCCACCGATCGTGCGTCTCTCTTCGTCCTGCTCTGCAATGGCAACAACCTGGATTCTATCTTTTAATGTTAAAAATTCTGCACCGTAAGCATTCTTTCCTCTGCTTCCCATGCCTACGATCACACAGGTTAATTTCTTATTCATATACGCTCCTTTCCTCCTACTCTTTCACGGCATCCAATGCCTGAGTAAGATCTGCCTTTAACATATCTATATCTTCCAATCCTGCATGTACACGAATCAGAGATATTCGATCTTCCGGAACCTCAGCATCTTTCTTATATGTCACAAGACTTGGCTCAAACAGGCTTTCATATCCGCCCCAACTTACCGCGAGTTTAAAATACTTCAGACTGTTTGCTATCTTTTTAATCTTTTCTTTATCCCTTGTTTTTAATCTGAAGGAGAACAGACCGCTTCCGCCCTTTAACATATCCTTTGCCATTTCATACTGTGGAAATGATGGAAGTAGTGGATAATTCACTGCTTCTACGTCGTCTCTTTGTTCCAGCATCTCACAAAGAGCCAATGCATTCTTATAATGAACAGGCATACGAAGATGAAGAGTACGAAGGTTTCTAAGGATCAGCCATGCAGCAAATGGATCTGGCACCGGACCAAGCGACAGGAACTGGGTATTGAAAATGTGTGTAATATCCTCCCTGCTTCCGCAGATAACACCTGCAACCACATCAGAATTCCCACCCAGATACTTACTGCAGGAATGTACGGTAAGATCAATCCCATAATCCAGTGGGTTCTGGAAGATTGGTGTTGACCAGGTATTATCAATAATAGTCTTGATTCCCTTTTCTTTTGCAAGTGCTGCAATCTCACGTAGTGGCTGTAAGGTAAAGGTAAATGTTCCCGGGCTTTCCAGATAGATAACTTTTGTATTCGGACGAATCGCCTGTTCAAATTCTTCCAGAGTATTGCCCTGTACAAATGTTACTTCTACTCCGAAACGTTCCAGATAAGTAGTAAACATATATCTTGCCCATCCATAAGAGCAATCCACACAGACTGCATGATCCCCGGTTTTCATAAATGCCAGTATTGCACTTGATATTGCTGCTACTCCGGAGCTTACCAGCTTTGCGCTTTCTGCATGTTCCAGTGCTGCAATCTTATCTTCGCAAAGATTCACCGTCGGATTATTCCCCCTGGAATAAATATAATGCTCTGATTCATTTTCAAGAGCCTCCTGAAATTCTTCAAAAGTCTCGAAGCAGAAAATCGAAGTCTGAAATATAGGAGGTGCCACTGCATGCATCGGCAGCTCATGCTCCCCCATATGGTGTAATATATCAGTTATCTCATGTTCTTTCCATTGCTGTGCCATGATTATTCCTCCTTAAAAATACCGGGGATAACTCCCCGGTATCATTCTATCATATCTGTTTAACCTTTAACACCGCCATCCGTCAGTCCGGCTACAATATATTTCTGTCCGATTCCGAATACTACCATAGTTGGAAGTAAGGATACGACGATACCTGCACTCATCAGATCCCAGCTTACACCTGCCTTCGAAATAAAAGAGTTCAGTGCTACCGGAACTGTGTACTTGCTGGCTTTGTTGATCATCATTACTGCGATGAACAGCTCATTCCAGATATTTACAAATGCAAAACAGAAGATCGCTGCAATACCTGGAAGAGTCAGCGGCAATACTACGTGGATGATGGACTGTGCAAGATTACAGCCATCAATCTTTCCTGCTTCTTCCAGATCAACCGGGATACGGTCAAAGAAACTCTTGGACATCAACGTACAAAACGCGATTACCGTCGCTACATAGATGGTTGCAAGAACAGGAAGGTTATCTACCATCTTCCACTTTGAGAAGAACATAAACAGTGGCAGCATAATCATGAAGCATGGAATCGTCTGTGTGAAGTACATCAACAATTCAATGATTCCTTTTAACTTCTTTCTTGTAAATCTGGAAAGTGCAAATCCGCTCATCAAAGAAAGAATCATCGCTACGACCGAAGATGATATGGTTACGATCAGTGAGTTTTTGAAATAAAGACCGAAGTTACTATAGGAGAACAGCTTCTTATATGCATCCAGTGTCGGCTCCTTTGGCCAGTATACAAGTGGTAATGCATAAAGCTCTGTCTCATTCTTAATACTGGTGATGAATATCCAGAATAATGGAAGAATCGCTGCAAGAAGGAAGCATGCAAGGATCACAAAGCGAACGATACTTCCAGCTGTACTTTTCACTTTTCTTTTGTTCATTACATATCCTCCTGTGAAGCTTTTGTAATACTAAGGTAAACTATTGCATAGATCAGAAGTAATGCCATGATGATGATACCATAAGCAGAGCCCTGACCATACTCGAATTCCTTGTATACCTTGTTGATCATCATAGTTCCAAGAATGTGTGTGCTATTAACCGGACCACCATTTGTCATAGCGTAGATCAGATCCGGGAAGTTAACGATCCACATACTTCTTAAAAGTACGGTACTTATGATCGTTGGTTTAATATAAGGAATCGTTACATAGAATAATGACTGAATTTTATTACCGCCATCGATGGTTGCTGCTTCATACAATTCATTCGGAATTGACTGAAGTGCTGCAAGAAGCATGATTCCAAAATATGGTACACCGTACCATACATTGGCAATAACGCAGCTGTACATCGCAACCTTTGGATTAGATAACCATCCGATGTTGCTCTTAATGATTCCGACCTTCATCAAAATATCATTGATTACACCAAACTGTCCGTTAAACAGCCATGACCAGATCAAACCGATTGCGAATCCGCAAAGTGCCCAGGAATAGAACACAAAGCCACAGTAAATACTTCTGCCTGGGAATGGCTTCTTCAGAAGCAGTGCCAGTGTAAATCCTAGCAGGAACTGGAAGATTACAGAAAGCAGCAGCCACTTCAATGTATTCATCAGTATCAGTGTGAAGCTTACGCTATTGCTGTTAATGATCTGCTTGAAGTTCTCGAATCCGATGAATCGGATATCTTTCAGATTGAATAGGTTATAGGCCTGAAATGCCATTACCCCTCCGCTGAACAGTGGGTAGAAGATAAAGAAGCCTATAAATGCAATGGATGGAAGTATCATTAACAGATACCATCTCTCTTTTCTCATACGCTCTCCCTCAAATGTTTTATGACTTAGACAAAAGGGCTGCAGTTCATGCTGCAGCCCCTGTAATTCTTAAATTAATACAGTATCTTCAGATTCAAACCAGAATTAGTATGCCCAGTACTCTGTACATGTCTTGATCATGTCTTCAGCTGTTGTCTGTCCAAGAAGGTAGCTCTGGATTGCTGCAAGATGTACTGTTGAAGAATATTCAGCAAATCTTGGATCGTCCAGTGGGAACTTTGTAAATACTGTGTTTTCATCTGCCATCTCATCTGCCCATGCCTGATATACAGGAAGTTCAAACATCTCTGATGCTTCGTAAGCGCCCTTGTTTACTGGAAGTGCTCCGTAGAATTCACAGATCTTTGCGTTAACTTCTGCAGAGATCATATACTGGATGAAATCAAATGCTTCTGCTGGATGTTCAGAGTTAGCTGCTACTGCAAGTCCTGCATAACCATAGTCAAGGTAACGTTTTCCAGATGCTCCAAGAGGCATTGGGATTGCTGTGTACTGATCTGGTGTAAGAGATCCGCTTACAGAACCAACTGCGTCTGGGTCCTGTACGAGGAATGGTGTTGTACCAGATACGAAACCATTGATCTGCTCATTGTAACCCCAGTTAACTGCATCTTCAGGACAGCATTCCTGGAAAAGTGTTAAGTAGTTTTCAAGAGCCTTACGTCCGCCTTCTGTATCCATGAAGAACTGTCCGTCTTCTGTCAGGTAGAGGTTATCTGTGCTGATACCAGGAACTTCTGTAGCCATCATGATATCAGTTGTCTTACATGGAGAACCTGTTCCACGAAGTGCAAATGCATACTGACCTTTTTCTTTATCTGTGATCTGCTTACATACTTCAAGGAATTCTTCTGTTGTTGTTGGCATCTCTGTAATGCCGTTCTCTGCAAGGATATCTGTTCTAACCATTAATGCTTTAACATACAGATACTGTGGAATGAAGTATGTTGCATCGCCAAGGGAAGAACCTGCAAGGAGTGCTGCATCTACGAGTTCATCTTTGCCGCCCCATTCACCTACAAGGTCATCCAGTTTATAAAGGAAATCATTGTTGATCCAAGCACCAACTGTGTTATCACGAATCTCAACGATGTCAACTTCCTGTCCTGCTGCAAGCATAGAAGCAACCTTTGTCTCAGCTGATTCATATGGAGGAGAAACAAGTTCAATTGTAACTCCAGGATGTTCTGCCTCATAAGCTGCGATTGTCTCTTCCAGAACAAGAGTTCTTTCCGGAGAGGTCATAGTTTCAGCAAATGTTAATGTAATATCTTCTGCAGAAGCTGCCATTGTCATACCAAGCGCACAAGCTGCAGATAAACCGAAAAGTAATTTTTTATTCATAGTGTTCCTCCTTTTTTACATGTATATACATGAATATTGTTATCTAAATTTTATGTTTATCACACAATAATGTCAAGAATTTTATCTTGATTTTGTGCATAATGACAACCATCGACAACAAAATAAGCGGCAAACTCATTCGTCTGCCGCTTTCTGTTATTCTGATAATTAAGTTCTGATTATTTCTCCTGAACTTCAAGGATGCCCATTGGACATGCTTTTGCACAGATACCACAAGCGATACACTTAGATGTAGCACCTTCTGTCTTAACCATAACCTGTGTAGGACATACTTCAACACACTTGCCGCATCCTGTACATTTCTTCTTGTTGATCATGTATACGCCCTTAGCATTCTGTGTGATAGCTTCAGCTTCACAAACCTTCATACATTTTCCGCACTGAAGACATACATTTGTCTTTGGTTCAAGGTCTTTGCCAACAACGATCTGGATGCAAGAAAGATCTGGATCAGCTTTCTTATAAAATGCTTCTGAACAAGCCTGTACACAAGCAAGACAAGCCATACATCCTTTTTTATCTGTAACTACAAGTTTCTTCATATAAAAATACCTCCGTCATTTTTAATATACTCTAAGTATAATTGATATTTACTTAACAATACAAGTCTTTTTTTATATTTATCACCCTGCAATCAGAATTACAAGTGGAGCTGTGATTACAGTGACGATCGTAGTCAGTGCGATAAGCTTTGCCGGCTCACTGCCGTCGCCGCCATATTCCTGTGCGATCATGCAGGTCATGCTTGCTACCGGCATACAGATTTCAATCTGGAATACACCCAGAATGACAGGATCGACTGGAAGATGCTTTGTCAGCGCTACGATAATGATCGGCACGATCAGCATTCTTACAACGACAAAAATATAGTAGTAGACGGAAGAGAATGCTTCCTTCCAGTTCAGTTTTGCAAGAGATACACCGATGATCAGCATGGAGAGCGGGATGGTTGTATTACCAAGATAATCTACATAAGACTTCATAGGTGCCGGTACGGAGATGTGAAGTGCGAAGATCAATATAGACATAAGAGAGGTCACTGTACCTGGGCTTATCAGCTTCTTAAGATCCAGCTTCTCCGTCTTGCCGCCAAGTCTTGCGGAAAGATGGATTCCATAGGTGTAACAGATGACATTAAATGCAAGCATATAAAATGCTACATATACGATATATTCATCGCCAAAGATAACCTTGACAAGCGGAATTCCCATAAATCCTACATTCGGGAACATCATAACAAGACGATACATATAGGAGATGTTGCCTTTAATACGAAACAGCATAATAAATGCAAACCCAATCAGGAACATTCCGCCATAACATAATGCAACCATAAGAATATTCTGCATAACAAGACCACCTGATATCGTGGCATCTTTTCCGATAACTCCGCTGATCATAAGAAATGGATTCAGAATCCATACCATCAGGGAAGAAAGGTGTGCGTGGGTATGATCATCGATCAGATGGGTCTTATATGCCACCATACCCGTAATCATAAAAGCAAGCAGTACCAAAAGCTGCTCAAAAAGTATTCCACTGTTCATTTTATTCTATTCCTTTCCATATTCTATCTGCCGCAATCCGTGCAGTCTGTTTCAGGAACTCTACAAGCTTTTCTTCTGAAAATACACGCAGTTCCATATCCCCTGTCCGATCCCTATTTACCATCTCAGATAGTTCACCAAGAACTCTGTTAAGATCACTGATGGTGACCTCTTCTACAGGACATATCATATTATCCTGCATCTTCGGGATATGCAGATGAAATCTCTGATAAAATAACTGATTCGTACGATCATAATCGCCGTAATAATAATCAGAAGTAAAGAAAGCTTCCAGAGGGATCATCTCTTTTTTCTCCTTCAGCCAGACAGAAGTGATCTCATCTTTCAGTATCTTCTCCTTCCCGTCAGCACCGATAAATGTCATCATGGAAGGCCAGAATTCGTTCACAAAAAGCTCATCCAGATGAAGATGTGCCCAGTAGCCCAGCATCACCGGTCCAGCGATCTTCTTTTTATACTTCTTCTCAAAGGCACGAAGTTCTGGTGGAATAGCAAGATTAGCCAGATCCTCTTCCTTCCAGAAATGAGACGTCACCTTTTCCCGTTTAATCTTCGTATCAGGAAGAAGGGCCCCAAGTAAAAATAATTCTTCGTAATTCTCGTCAAAAGACCAGCCCTTCTTTCGAAGGGCTGACAGAATCATCTCTGTTTCTGATAAATGAATGATATATCCAGGCATTATTCCTCTTTCTCCAGAATTTCCTCTGCGACCTCTTTGCGCTTCTGTTCAACTGCGAGGTCATCCAGATATCCCTGTAAAATAATCTGTGCAGCAATCATATCCACGTATTCTTTCCACTGCTTTCTCGGAATACCTGCATCCTCCATTGCTTCCTGTGCTGCAACTGTTGTAAGTCTCTCATCACGAAATGTAACAGGAAGACCTGTTCGTCTCTCCAGAGTCTCCTTAAAAAGCTTCGTCATCTCCACACGAACTCCCTCATCTCCGGAAAGCATGACAGGGTAACCAAGGATGATCTCCGTCACCTGATATTCCTCAACCAGTTCCTCAATTCGTGCATAAGTTCTTCGAAGCTTATTTTCTTTTTCTCTTCTAATGATCTCAAGCCCCTGCGCTGTCCATCCAAACGGATCGGAGATTGCAACGCCAACAGTCTTTGAACCATAATCTAAACCAAGTACTCTCATCTATTCACCTAAAATCCAAACTTATCTCCATATTTTGCACTGTCCTCGTAGCCAAGCGACTGGAATACAATCTTCAGCAGACGCTTTACACAAAGCTTAATCTGTTCCCTGTCAAGGGTACCATCTGACAGAGCAGCAAGAATATTGGAGATATCATTTGGTTCACCAGGCATAATCAGATCATTGCCGGCCCATACACATCTCCAAGGAGTACTTCCACCTGTCGCACTTGTAGTTGTCCAGTCTGTCATGATCGCACCCTGGAAATCCCACTCATTACGGGCAGCCTCTGTACAGATATCCCAGTTATTAGCAGTGTGTACCCCATTGATCAGGTTGTAGCTTGTCATGATAGACATTGGCTGTGAAGTCTTAACTGCAATCTCAAAACCACGAAGATAAATCTCGCGAAGTGCACGCTCACTTAAGATACTGTCGCATCCGATACGATTATCCTCCTGATTGTTGCATGCATAATGCTTGATTGTAGTACCCACACCGTGATTTCTTTGAACACCACGGGTAACAGCAGCTGCTGCCATACCGGAAAGTGTAGGATCCTCTGAATAATATTCAAAATTACGTCCGCAAAGGGGATTTCTGTGGATATTCATACCAGGTGCCAGCCAAAGTGTAATGCCAAGTTCTTCCATCTCAGTACCTACTGCATATCCAACCTGTTCAAGAAGCGGCATGTTCCATGTCTGTGCAAGGGCTGTTCCGACAGGAATGGCTGTACAGTACTGATAATAGGTAGCAGCACCGTCGTGATGTTCCGGCGTCATGAAAAATCCATTCTCGATTGCCCCCAGAAATCCCATGGTATAAACCTTCTGCTGCTCTTCATCCGCTTCATAAGAGCGATATACACGGATACCGGCAGGGCCATCTGCCACTGCGATACCAGGAACGTCGTACTGCTCTTCGAGGATACTGCATGTTTCACCTGCAGCACCCGGAACCATAATACCGGCACTTCCAAGCTGAAGGTTATGACTCTTTGACACCTCACCAACAACCATATGTGCAAGTTCATCATCTGTAAGCTTTTCAACAAGCTCTGCTGCCATTTCTTCATAAGAATCCTGTGCAATCTTTGCACTGATAACTGCTTCCGGAACAAATGCTACAGTTGGCACTCCATTTTCTTTTGCATAAGCCTTCCATGCAGCTTCAAAAGCCAGCAGATCATCTTCACATGGAAGTTCCTCGATAAAAGACTCCTGAACCGGACAGATATGATTTACCTTTTCCAGATTCACAGTCTCAGAAACTTCAAGTACTGCACCAGGATATACAGCTTCGCAGCTGTTACCCACAAATATTCCATACTGTCCCGCCTCACAAACATAAGCAGACTTTTCCTCATCAAAGGAAGCAAGTGCCTTGGCATCTACGGAGATTTCAAGAATCTGATCTTCCTGTGGTTTTAATTCCGAAGTCTTGGCAAAACCGATAAGACGCTTCTTTTCTTTTATAAGATCAGTCTGCGGACATGCTGCATACACCTGTACAACTTCCTTGCCTGCATAGGTATCACCGGTATTCTTTACCGAAACCTTCACTGTGATCTCATTGCCATCTGCAGTAATTTCTTCTGTCTTAATGTCAAATGTAGTATAGGAAAGACCAAAACCAAACGGATACTCTGTCTTTACTTCAAAACTGTCAAAATATCGATATCCCACAAAGATACCTTCTTTATAGATTTCTTTTTCAACATTGCCATTCTTGAAGCTGAACTCTTCACTTCCAGGGAAATCCTCATAGTTTACAGCCCATGTATTCGTAAGCTTTCCACTTGGAGAAACATCTCCGCAAAGAACAGAAGCAAGTGCATTACCTCCCTCCATACCAAGCTGTGAGATAGTCAGGATTGCACGGATCTTGCTGATTTCATTCACAGCCTTCAGGTCAATCTGTCCACCTGAGTTGATGATCAGAATAATGTTATCCACAAGAGCTGCCAATGTATGCAGGTCTTCTACCTCTGCTTTAGAAAGATAGTAATCCCCTTCTGCATCTGCACGGTCTGCACCTTCTCCGCAGACACGGCTGACTACATAGATTGCATTCTTCGCTTCTTTCACATCTTCTTTCGTAATAGTGCGTCCTGTCGGAACCTCAAATGCATTGTTGGCATAAACATGGAAGAAATCATTCGTCTCTGATTCCCCTGCAAGTGCGAAGATCTTATCTCTCCACTCTTCACGTGCCTTCTTATATACCGTATTATACTCTTCTACATAAGCCCTACTTGTCACATCAAAACCTGCATTTAAAAGGCCCTGATAGATGGAAACCGTATAACGTTCACACACATCACCGGAACCGGTTCCACCCTTAATCGTATGGTCCGCACCACCGCCAAAAATACCAAGCGGTTCTTCCTTTTTTAATGGAAGAACTCCATCATTCTTAAGAAGAACAATCGCTTCTGTAGCTGCAAGGTACGCAATGTGCTGATTCTGCTTCTCACGTGGTGAAATCGCCGGATTCTTGGTTCCGCTGAATTCTCTGATCTTTTTCTTCATCCTTCTAGCCCTCCACAATTAAAAATCTTCCATCCGAAAGCGCAAAAACTTCTGCTGCCTCCAGAATATCTTCATCCGTCATACCTGATGCATCCAGATTCTCTTTGAAATACTTCTTAACCTCTTTCAGGTTCTTCTTCACCATAGCAAAAGAATCCTCAAGGAATTCATCCGCTTCTTCCAGTGTCTCTGCCACCGGTTCAACAAAAAGCTGACCCTGATTTTTTAAAAAAGTCTCCAGTGTGATCTTATCGTATGTCATCTTTTACCACTCCTTCATGATATCTATAATCTCAGTCTCATAATCCCCAAGATAGTCCCTGGTTCTTCCCGCATTCGCTATGTTACTCTCTGCTCCATATTCTCCATCCAGAAATTCCCAGATGTGATATGACAGACCTCGGTGATTAAAATCGATACTTCCAAGTCCGTCATTCTCAGCATAAGTAAATGTTATATTCATCTCTTTCAGCTGTTGCTGAATTTTTACTAATCTCATTGCTCTTTTACCTCATTAAAATGAGGAATTCATTCGTGAATTCCTCATCCGTAACACCTATGTAACATCTATTCTATAATTACAATGCTTTCGATCACCGGCTGATCTTTTGGATCAACAGATCCATTTCCATCTATAACCGGAGTCTCTTCACAGATCTTATCCACAATCTCGATTCCTTCTGTCACCTTTCCGAATGCTGCATACTGTCCATCCAGATATGATGCATCCTGATGCATGATAAAGAACTGGCTGCTAGCACTGTTCATATCCTGTGCTCTTGCCATAGACAGAACTCCTCTTGTGTGGAGGAGGTCGTTCTCTACTCCATTCGCTGAGAATTCACCCTTGATCTTCTCATCTGAACCGCCCATTCCATTGCCAAGCGGGTCACCACCCTGAATCATAAATCCATCAATGATACGATGGAAGGTCAGACCATCATAGAACTTATCATTCACAAGCTTTACAAAGTTAGCAACCGTAATCGGTGCCACTTCCGGATAAAGTTCAGCCTTGATGGTTCCATAATCTTTAATCGCAATCTCAACATTGGTTACCTCGACTGGAACCTCAGCCTTTGCTTCTGTCTCCGCCTCAGCTGCTGCCTCAGTAACTGCTTCTGTCGTTTTTTCTGTCTCTTTTGCTCCTTTATATTCGATTTTACATCCTGTTAATACTGTCATAACCGCAGTTGCTGCAAGAACAGTAATCATAAAACGCTTCATCTTAGATTTCCTTCTTTATCATATTGTAATATTCAAGTCCCTGCTTCTGGCCAAACTTCTTAACCATTGCGCGATAGATGACCTGTTTGTAATTCTTAACATCCATGTTGCGAATTACGATGGATGCGATCGCACCTAGTGTATTCGCATCAAGCTTGTTGCGAAGAAGTCCCATGAGCTTATTGTTCATAAGAGTATGTGGATCGATTTCCTTCTTAACTTCCTTTTCAACCTCCACAGGTGCTTCTTCTACCACTTCCACCTTTTCTTCCACGGCTTCTGCAGGTGCTTCTTCTACAAATACTTTTTCTGCCATTGACTCTTCTACAGCAGGTTCCTCTGCTTTCACAATCTCTTCAGAGGTTTCCTCTTCTGCTGCCATCTCTGCTTCTGGTTCTTCCACAATTACCGGTTCCTCTGCTTCTGGTTCTTCCGGCTGATTCATCGCATCTTCTAAGGAAGCATTCTCTTTTACAGAAAGTTCTTCTTCCACAGAAGTTTCTTCCTTAAATGGAAGTTCCTCATCAATCAGAAGTTCCTCTTTTTCAGAAAGCTCTGCTTCGATCTCTTCAGAACTGCTATAAGCTTCCGGCGCCGGAATGCCGCTATCCATCAGCATCACAGGAAGAGATTCTGTACTCTCGACAACTGCTTCCTGCTTCTCCTTCTTTCTTCTTCCATTCTTTTTCTCAGAAGGATCTTTTCTGTTCCGCTTATTCTTCTTCTTTTCTTCTGGCTTTTCCACACGTTCCTCTGTCTCTGGTACAGGTGCATTGGCAGTATGCCTTCCTACCGCGAATCCTTTAGACTTCCAGAAATTGATGACATTATCAAATCCATTGTCTCTGCTGACAACAATATACTCATTCTCGCCCCCGCGGTCTCTCAGCAGGAATCCAAGAACAGATACCAGATGCATATCCAGAGACTGCTTGCCTGCAGCAACCTTGATAAACTTCAGTTCTGCATCATGCCCAAGCATTGCATCCATATTCAGCTTTGCAGCATTATCTGTATAAAATATATAGATATGATCTGCACTGTCTGTCGGCGGCAAAGAAGAGATGCCCATCTCTCTTACATTCTCAAAATCAATCAAATAATAAAAACTCATTATTACCTCACATTTTATTCATTTACAGACCAGTATAGCAGAAAATTCGAAAAAGTAACAATTATTTTGAAAAAATCAGAATAATGAGTTATGATATAGTGGGCAAACATAATAAGAGCCATTTTTATGTGGAGGTAATCAATTGAAAATAAAACAAGATAAGATCACATTTCTATTTAAATTGTTTCTGCTTATTACTATTTTTTCTGTAAATGTAGAAGCGAGCAGTCGGATGAAGAAACTTATTCCTTATAATTCCAATTATATAAAGGCTGAGCAGCTAGTACAAACAAATGCACCTACTATACGACCTGATTTAAAAAGTATAAAAAGTACAGGCAATAAAGTGCCATCTGCTGTTAAACCTGTGAAAAAAAAGAAAATTGTATTTATCGGTAATTCTAAAACTTTTTATCCTGAAACTCTTGCAGCAGGAATTGGAATTCCTGCACGATTAAACAGCATGTTGTTAGATAAGGATAAAAAATATTCTTTTTCTCAGATTCTTACCGGAGGATACAGTTTGGAAAATCATTATCTCAAGGATTTGAAAGATATTGATAAGTCATATGATGTGGCTTTTTTACAAGAAAAGTCAGATATATCTGTGTACAATTATTCCAATTATTTATCCAGCGCAATAAATATAGCTTCTACATTAAGAGCGAATAATCCTAATGTAAAAATATACCTGAGAGTCCTGCTTCCGTTTACAACCATTTCGGAAGAAGAAAGAAACCTGGCTTACCGTAATGGGAAAAAAATTGCGAATAAACTCGGAGCAACACCGGTTTATGAAGGCTTATATTATGAAGAATATATGAAGGAACACCCTGGAGAAACGTTAATACTTGATAATCGACATCAAAACAGTAATGGGGCTTACATATCAGCATTATGTTTATATAAGGCACTCACAAATAAGGCTTATATCGGAAGTATCCATTCTGATCTTCCTAAAAAAACTGCAAAATTGCTGCAAGAGTATGTAGCATCGAAAAACTATTCATTATAAAACAAGAGAGAGAAAATGTGACTGTTTTCTCTCTCTTTATGTTTACAATTCTTTTATATCTTGTAACTCTTGCAGAATCTCTGTTTCCTGTGGTTCCTCTGTCTCCTGCGGTTTTTTAACTTCCTGTTTCTCTTGCTGATCAATGTAAATAGAACCCAACCCATATATCTTACTTGTATAACATATATTATTTTCTTTTAGTACAGGTACAATCTTTACATAATAGACCTGGTTTGCAGTTAATGATTTACCTCCACTGGAATCTATGGTTACACTACCCACATTATTGGCTTTAATCTCAGCAACCTTCACATAGTCACGTTCTCTGTTTTTAGAAAGATATATCTTATAACAATATAGCTTTGAACACTTTTTTAGAGAAAGTTTAAATCCCTTTTTATCAGGCAAAGATATTCCGGAAAAAGATGGATTATCGATATATGTCCATGAAGTCCATTCACTGTAATAGGTCTTTTTATTGCCTGGGTTTTTATAATACGTTCTAACAGAAAACTTACAGGTCGTATCATAAGGTAACGATATGGCTTTCGATATTCCTTTATAGCTTATATATTTTTTTTTATTCGAACCCAAAAAGCTTTCTTTTACCTGAATACCTGTTACACTTGTATGTGAAACCGAAATCCGTAATGTATTCTCGTCTGTCATCGTATATATAACATCTTTTGGTTTTGTCGGAAGTGTATTAACATAAACAGAACCAATTCTTTTTTTCGGAAAGCAGATGTCACCCTTATAAAGTGGATATACTATGATTTTCTGTGCAATTCCACTTGGCTGATTTTTAAAGGTATAACTGTTTTTACTTATCCCTGAAATCTCTGCAAGTATATTATTCTTATTATCAGTGATACGATATCCAGTGCAAACATATTTTTTCCCATTCTGTTTGTAATAACGCTCAGCCTTAGTCCATTTTATCGAGATTGAATCGACAGTACATTTTGTCATAGTGACTTCGGCTGCCAATCCCGAAACTGATACCATAAAGATCAGCGAAAACATTACAAATATAGATATTAAAAGCTTTTTAGTCATAATAAACCATCCTCAGATATATCATCGTTCAAATATCAATTCCTATTCATTATAAATATCCATAACGATTTTATCAATCTGTTTTTGATATCATTTATAGGAACATTTGTTTCAAACTTTTTTATTTCATTTAAACAAATATTAATTATTTATTGCATTTTTATTAAATACAAGATAGAATAGGATCATGGTACGCATATATACTAAATAAAAGGAGGAAAATGCTATGAAAGCAACTAAATCTTATCTTCTTAAGCTGTCGCTTCTCGTATGTATGTTGTTTGGTCTCATGACAGTCTCTGTTAATGCTGCCACACTCTACACTACACCAGACGGCTTATACTCATTTACATTGAGTAATAATAAAGCGATTATCCATTCTTATAATGGTATCGCTTCCAAAATCACAATCCCTAACAAACTTCAGGCAAAAAGTGATGGCACCAAATATAGCGTAGCTTACATTGGTAATGGCAAGAATAGTATCTTAAAATCTTCTGATGGAGTAAAAGAAGTCATTCTTCCAACTAATGCAACAAAGATTTCCGCCAATGCATTCCTGAATGCCAAGGTATTAAAAAAAGTAACCGTAGGATCAAAGCTTCGTACAATTGCTGACAATGCCTTCCAGGGCTGTAAAAAGCTTACATCTATTGACTTAAGCGCCGCAACAGCATTAAAGACCATCGGTGATGAAGTATTCGTTGACTGTGCAGCCCTCACATCATTTACATGTGGACCAGCTGTTGAGACAATCGGTGACGGAGCATTTCTTGGCTGTACCAAACTTGAGCATGTAAC
Source organism: Marvinbryantia sp. (assembly GCA_045598185.1). GTDB lineage: Bacteria > Bacillota > Clostridia > Lachnospirales > Lachnospiraceae > Marvinbryantia. The sequence goes on along the minus strand of JAZLLO010000113.1, from coordinate 99,538 downwards.
CTTCAGTGCAGTCCTCACTTCAATCGGTGAAGAAGCATTCCGTAAGTGTGCCGCTCTTACATCGCTGTCAACTTTAGAATCAGTTCCATCTTATAACCGAGTAGTGCGTCATCTTCCTTTCGATGGTATAATACCTGTATACTTCCCTGAATCTCTGAAAGAGATCGGCGCTACTGCATTTTATGGTACAGGTTTAACAGGTCTTCTCTTTATTCCTTCCGGTATAACGAATATTCAGGAGAATACTTTCCAGTCCTGTAAAAATCTTGTTGCTATTTATCTTACTACAGGTATCGAAACTATTGGCTATAATGCATTCAGAGGCTGTACATCCGTAGAACATCTTTTCCTGCCAACAACACTGACAGAGATTGATGAAACTGCATTTTCAGGCAACACTATCAACAATGACCATACTTCTTTATACTTATTCAAAAAGTCTTATGTTGACAGTTTCCTGAATGGAACAAAACAGTATTATTCCGGTATCTTCAATTATCTTGATCCAGAAAGCCATACTTTCAAACACCTTGTTGAAGCTCATGGATATACCATGGATGATACACTGTATGCATCTAAGACAACCTTCTGGGCAGGTCAGACAATTGATCTTAAGATTTTGTTTAACATGCCACTGAATATCGAGCTTTCTGACAATATCATATGGGAAACGAATCGTCCAAGTTCTATTCTTTTTGTAAAGAAGAATCAGGACAGTGCCATTATCACAAGCACAACCTCCGGAAGTGGTTACATGGTTAAAGCTATCGTTGATGAAGATCACGATGCATCTGTTAATCTTACTGTTAAGCCAGCTCCTACAAAGGTTACTATCAACAAGCTTAACGCTGATCCTGCAGCCAAGTACAAAGTTAACCTGAAAAAGAAGAATTCTATTCAGTTAGTAGCAAAGACAGCTCCTGCAGATGGTGCAGATGTGACATGGTCATCCAGTAATACAAGTATTGCAAAAGTAAACTCTGATGGTCTTGTTACAAGCACTGGCAATGAACCAGGCAAAGTTACAATTACTGCAAAGACATATAACGGTAAGACTAAAACATGTGAAATTGAATTCTACTATAATATTGAAGACTGCAATAACAAGTATCTTATTGATCCAAAGAAAGATATTAACATCGTTGCAGGTACAAGCAAGGTTATCACAAAGCCTACTCTGCCAGCAGGAATGGTATTCACTTCTTCAAACCCTTCTATTGCAACTATTGATAGTAAGGGTAAAGTTACCGCTCGTTCAGCAGGCGTTACCAAGATTACCGGTTATTATATCGGTGATCCATCCAGCAGCTATATCCAAAGAGTAGAAACACTCATATATGTTGTTCCAAAGGCACAGAAGATCAAACTGACACAGCAGTCTAACGGCGTTAAGATTAAATGGAAGAAAGATACTACCTGTGATGGTTATGAGATTCGTTACGGTAAGTCAACAAGTAATTACAGTAAAGTAAAAGCATCTCTCCCTCCAGCAAAGTATGCTTACTTACTGAAAGCATTACCATCCGGTAAGAAATCAATTGTTCAGGTAGCAGCATATATCACATATAAGGGCAAGAAGCATTACGGATCATTCGCAAAAGCTTCTATCGTTGCAAAATAAATAAATTAAGAGGTGTTGCAGTTAAAGCAACACCTCTTTTTCTATCTTATATTCCCAGATAATTCTTTACTTTTTCCGGTGTGTCCAGTCGTAATGATACGATAGTCTTTGCCACCATATACTGCACCACTTCTTTAGTAATCTGCTCTTCGAACTGGTCTTTCATTGCTTCCGGATATCTGTGTACCAGGAAATGTATCTGATATTCCTCATCTTTACGGGAAAGAAATGCACTGACATACAGTCCATTCATAATAGCGGTTCGAATATCATCATCTGTAATTGTGACATTCAGTTTGTAAAGAACCGACTTTAACCGGTATTCTTCCTTCACAAGTGTGAATCTCTTATCTGCAATCTCTGCAATGGAATATCCATCTGTCTGCATCATGATTGCATTCATAAAAGAGAATTCCAGATTCTCCTCATAAACGTAGCGTAGAATGTCCGCAGGTGTATATCTCATGGATCAACCTCTCTTCTTAATAATATGTACCTTTTCTACACGATTGTTGTGTACGATCTCTGCTATAATCTTCGTTCCATCCTCAAGTTCCAGGACTTCACCACTCTTTGGCAGACGATCGAAGTGCTGGATAAGAAAACCACCAATCGTATCATATTCTGTAGACTTTAATTCCAGTCCTACTTCTTCATTCACATCATTCAGATTCGTAGAACCTTCTACCAGATATTCCTGATCTTCTTTCAGTTCTGTTACAGAGTCCTTCTCATCCTGATCATATTCATCACGAATTTCACCAACGATTTCTTCCAGAATATCTTCCAGTGTGATAAGACCAGATGTTGTACCATACTCATCCAGTACGATCACAATACTTAAGGTTGCTTCACGCATCTCCATAAGAAGTGTTCCGACTTCCTTATGCTCGAAGATAAAGTTCGGTTTTCGCATGATTCTTCTGATGGAGAATTCCTCATCTTCGTCATAATCGATCAGGTCTTTGATATTGATGGTACCGATTACGGTATCTGTAGAATCGATATAAACCGGATAACGGGTATAATTATGCTGCCTATAGATCTCCACGAGTTCTTCTCTTGTAGCATCCAGTGGAACAAATACCATGTCCGCCTTCGGAATCATGATATCTCTTGCAATAGAATCATCCAGACTGAATACGTTGCTGATCATCTCGAACTCATCATCCTCAATCGCGCCTTCTTCCAGTCCCACATCTACATATCCCTTTAATTCATCTTCTGTCATAGCATCCGGCTGTACCTTATCCAGTCCAAAAGGCATCAGAATAAGCTGTCTGAGTTTTTCAGAGATGATAATCAGTGGTGTAAGGATTATCATCAGACTCCAGATAATCGGTGCATATGCAAGCGAAAGCTTCTTCGAATAGGTTGTGGCAATTGACTTTGGTATGATCTCACCAAACATCAGAATAACAAACGTCAATATACCAGTTGCTGCCGCCACATAAACGTTACCCCATATATTGATCGTCATGGATGTTGCCAGTGCTGAAGATGAAAGATTGATAATATTATTCCCGATAAGGATTGCTGACAGCATCTTGGAATTCTGCTCTGTTACTTTCAGTGCACGTGATGCACGTTTATTCCCTTCATCTGCAAGAATCTGAAGCTGAATCTTGTTCACCATAGTGAGTGCTGTCTCCGCAGATGAGAAAAATGCAGATCCGAAAACCAGAAAAACTAATGCTATACTTTGAAATACTATAGGTAGGTCCAATTTTTTATCCCCTTCATTTAATTTTATTCTTTACTATAACAAAGTAGCATTTTCTTGTAAAGATACACTTGCCGGTATTCGACAATTTGCCTCATACATGCCTTCCGGCACCATATACCGATAAGACTTTTCCATCTCCTCTGCAACTGAATACCCTTCTGTCTTTCCAAGGATCCAAATACTGTAAAAAACTCCAAAGATATCCGTAATCAGATCTGTCCGTACAGCTCCATTCTTCTCATAAAAAAGATTGCGGCGGATCCGTTCCTGTCGCTGTTCTTCATTCTCAGCTTCTTCCACAAGCTCAGTCTCGATCATGATTGGCAGTTTGATCAATTCTCCCTTTGCAAACATCTGAAGCATTCTGCTTCCGTATCCTTTACATCGCAGATTCCGATCGATCGCATAATAATCCAGGAGACATGCCTTGCCATCCGGATGCAGAGTAAAACAAGCACAGCCTGCAATTCTGTCTCTATCTTCCTCATCCATCATTGCCAGGACTTTATATCGTCCCTCTTCATACATCTTTTGCATACTGGCAAGCGGTTTTACTTCATCCGATGGAAAATATGGCAGAATGAAATGCTCATACATCTCCGGAAGTTCTCCTATATTAAGTTCACGTATCATATCCTATTCTCCTTTTTAAGAGTGCCTGGCACCATCCAAAAGAGGATTCCAAACGGAATCCTCTTAAAAAATCTCTATTAATTAGAAATCTGCTGTGCAACCAGACGATCTGAACCATGTCTCTGACGAAGCTTTGGTTTTTCAATCTTTCCTGTAGCATTTCTAGGAATATCTTCGAAAATAATCTCTTTTGGTCTCTTGTATCTCGGAAGATCCAGACAGAAGGTCTCAACCTCTTCTCTCGTAAGTTCCATACCTTCTTTTACTTCAATGATGGCAGCTGTGATCTCACCAAGACGCTTATCTGCAATACCGATAACTGCAACGTCTTTTACCTTATCGTTCTTACGGATAAAGTTCTCAATCTGTACAGGATAGATATTCTCACCACCGGATACGATAACGTCCTTCTTACGGTCTACGAGGAAGATAAATCCATCTTCATCCTGCATAGCCATATCACCGGTATAAAGCCATCCATCCTTCAGTACTTCTGCAGTAGCTTCTGGATTATTATAATAACAGGTCATGACACCTGGACCCTTTACAATCAGCTCACCAACATCACCCTGTGCAACTTCTTTGTTATCTTCATCAACGATCTTGCATTCCCAGCGATATCCTGGTACACCGATTGCACCAACCTTATGGATGTTCTCAACACCAAGGTGAACGCATCCTGGACCTGTTGATTCTGAAAGTCCATAGTTTGTATCATAATCATGATTCGGGAAGTAATCCTTCCAGTGCTTGATCAGTGTTGGTGGTACTGGCTGTGCACCAATGTGCATCAGTCTCCACTGAGACAGATCATAATCTTCTTTCTTTAACTTACCGCTGTCAAGGCAATCGAGAATATCCTGTGCCCATGGAACAAGGAGCCATACGATAGTACACTTCTCTGAAGATACAGCGGATAAGATAACATCCGGCTTAGCACCTTTCAGAAGTACAGCCTTGCTTCCTGCTACAAGAGAACCCATCCAGTGGAACTTTGCGCCTGTATGATACAGAGGTGGAATACATAAGAATACGTCATCTCTGCCCTGTGAATGATGCTTCTGCTCCATCTGTGCTGCCTGCAGGAGACTCAGATGCTTATGAAGGATTGCTTTTGGGAATCCTGTTGTACCAGATGAGAAATAGATAGCGCCATAATCTTCTTCTGTCAGTGTAGACGCGATCTCAGGTGCCTTGCTTGAACAGTCAGCAACCAGTTCACGATAGCTTTCTGCATAACGTGGACAGTTATCACCAACATAGATAAGAAGTCTTCCTCTGGAAAGACGGTCTGCATTCTGCTCGATACGTCCGATAAATTCAGGACCAAATACGATAACATGTACTTCTGCAAGCTCTGCGCAGTACAGGATCTCTTCTGCGTCATAACGGAAGTTAAATGGAACTGCAATCGCTCCTGTCTTTAATACACCGAAATAAATAGGAAGCCATTCAAGACAGTTGTACATGATAATCGCAACTCTGTCTCCCTTCTTAATGCCACGGGAAATCAGCATATTGGCAAAACGGTTTGCCTTCTCATCAAAAATCTCCCAGGTAATCTCTCTTCTGTATGGTGCAAATCTATTCGGCTCGATCAGATCATATTCTTTCCATGTAACTCTTCGGTTATCTGCTTCTTCCGGATTCAGTTCTACCAGAGCAACTTCATCTCCATATTCTCTGGCATTAAACTCTAAGTAATCTATAACTGTCATGATAATTCTTTCCTTTCCTAAACATCCTCAACATCATGTTGTTCACATTCGTACGTTAAACATCTACAGTTTTACGCGTTAAAGCGACTAAATATCATTATAGCATAAAGGAACAAAGAAAGGAAGCAAAATAATTGGATTATCTTTTTTATTTCTTTTCAAAAATACTGGACATAATAATAGGAAATCAGTATAATATGATTCAGCACTTTAAAGTTTTGTACTTTAAAGCGAGAAAACATATATTTTGGAGGATTAGTAACATGTCAACTCAAATTCTTAGCGGTATCTTACTTGTAGCATTTTTTATAGTAATGATCTATGTAGGATATAGCACAAGAAAGCATGCAACAGACGTTAATGGTTTCGTTTTAGGCGGACGTTCTGTAGGTCCATGGCTTACAGCATTTGCTTTCGGTACTTCTTATTTCTCAGCCGTTATCTTCGTAGGATACGCTGGACAGTTCGGATGGAACTTCGGTACATCTGCAACATGGGCAGGTCTTGGTAACGCGTTCATCGGTTCCCTTCTCGCATGGAACATCTTAGGACGTAGAACACGTGTCATGACACAGCATCTCGATGCAAAGACAATGCCTGACTTCTTTGGAAAACGTTTCGATTCTACAGCATTAAAAGTAGCTGCATCAGTAATCGTATTCATTTTCCTGATTCCTTATACAGCATCTCTGTATAATGGTCTTTCAAGCTTATTCGGTATGGTATTCAACCTTCCATACTGGGTAATCATCGCAGTTATGGCTATTCTGACAGGTCTTTATGTAATCTTCGGTGGTTACATGGCTACAGCGATCAATGATTTCATTCAGGGTATTATAATGCTGTACGGTATTACCGCAGTTATCTTATCTGTACTGAAGCAGAACGGTGGTCTTCTTGCAGCTATGCAGAAGCTTTCTGAGATCCCTGCAGATGGATGGGCAGGCGGTGCTTACTCATCAATGCTCGGTCCTGATCCACTTGCACTCTTATTCGTAGTTATGCTTACATCTCTTGGTACATGGGGTCTTCCACAGATGGTTGGTAAGTTCTACTCTATCAAGAGCGAGAATGATATTCATAAAGGAACTGTTATCTCTACAGTATTCGCTATCATCGTAGCTGGTGGATGTTATTTCCTCGGTGGTTTCGGTCGTCTCTATGCTGACAAGATCGTTTACAACGAAGCAACTGGCAAGCCACTCTTCGATACAATCGTACCTTCTATGCTTTCTACTCTTCCGGCAGTAGTTATCGCAGTTGTTATCGTACTTGTACTTTCCGCTTCTATGTCAACACTTTCTTCACTGGTACTGACATCAAGCTCAACATTTACACTTGACGTTATCAAGGTAGCTAACAAAGATATGGATGAAAAGAAACAGGTTTCTACAATGCGTATCTTCATCGTATTCTTCATCCTTGTATCTGCAGTTATCGCTATCTTCAAGGATGCTAACCCACAGGTTACTTTCATCGCTCAGATGATGGGTGTTTCATGGGGTGCTCTTGCAGGTGCATTCCTTGCTCCATACCTCTACGCACTGTACTGGAAAGGTGTTACACGTATCGCAACATGGGTATGCTTCGTATGGGGCTGCTTCATCGCTTGCTTCCAGCTTTACATCTCATTAGCACATGTAGATATCTCTGGATGGGGACCAATCCTCAGCTATATCTTCAAGTCATCTATTAACTCTGGTGTAATCGCAATGGTTGGCGGTCTTATCATTGTTCCAATCATCTCTCTGATCACACCAAAACAGAGCCAGAAGGATATTGACAGCATGTTCGCTTGCTACGACAAGAAAGTAGAAGTAACAGCTAAGTCAAGAATCAACTAATCTGAAATCGAATTATTAAAGGGGTGTTGCAAATGCAACACCCCTCTTTTTTGAAATTGCTCAAAACATATACGTCATCTCATGCCACAGTTCATCGCCCCATTCAGAAGCGGATACTCCGCCATCTGCATAGCCTAATTTCTCATATAAGCCGATATTACGAGGCACACAGGTAAGAACCGCATTCTCTCTGTCCTTTCCCTTCTGACTCTCTAAAAGGGCTTTCATAAGTCCACGGGCAATGCCACGTCCGCGGTACTCAGGAAGGACTGCAAGGCTTAAAATCATGACATGAATCCCTTTCGCGTCATGGTGTGAGATATCGGTAAAGAACTCATCGCGAAGCTTTTCTTCCATGGTAGCTATAGCCGTGATAAACCCAACCATCTTCCCTGTTTCGTCCAGTGCCACATAAAAAAGGTCAGGCGCATTATTTACTCTCTTCTCCATCATTGTCAAAGGACATGCTTCATTCGCCGGGAAGGAAACAGCTTCAATCTGCGCAGCGAAAACAGCTTCCCCCGCTCTTACCTGTCGATATACATAACTCATCTGATTATAAAACCTTTCTGCCGGATGCAGCCTCAAAATGATACTTTACAATACCAAGGTCAACATCTGTATGGATTCCTCTTCCTGATACCTTAATCGTTGGCTCACCAAGCTTCATGCCAAGTTTAAACTTCTGCTGGTTGATTGCAGTAGGTGCAAGAAGTGCTGCCTCTGCTCCCTTTTCGAACCATTCCGGCATACTTCCAGTTGTAGCAAGCACCTTCTCCATTGTCTTTCCACGATGTGGATTACCATTGGTTACGCCATAGCCAAGTGCAATTACCATACAGAATCTTTCATCCTCTGCAACCAGCTTCTTCACTGCTTTCTTGTTAAATGTAAGCGCTGCCCAGCAGGTATTAAGTCCCAGCATCTGAGCCTTCAGCACGATCTTCTCTCCATAGTATCCGCACTTTTCGCCAAACTGATCACAGTCTTTTCCTGCAAGCACGATATAGTTCTTTACATTACGAAAGCTTCCATAATGTGCAAGTCTGGAATCAAATCCCTTTGGATCATCATAGATCACGCGAATGTTCAATCCACTCTCTTCGTTAACTTCTTTCACAAATAAATCAAGTTCTTCCCTTGTTTCCTGTTGAATCGGTTCATCCTTATACACTCTTACGGAATGTCTTTCCTTGATTGCTGTCAAAATATCCATCTGTCTACTCTCCATCCTCTTTATTTATTTGTTCATATATAAGTCTTCGGATCGTCGGGTGTATCTCTCCGTATACCTCTCCAAAGTGCATAATATGCTGCAGATATCCCACCGTCAGGTGATTCTCCGGATCTATCAGGATGTAGCCGCCAGCTGCGCCGTCCCATCCAAACTCTCCTACCGGAGTTTCTTCATCTTTGATAATCTTGGTTCTGACACCAAGTCCATAGCTATAATGTTCAAGCCCGTGATTCGTCATCTTTTCAGGGAACTGTCCCAGAAGTCCGAAGCCTTCCAGCTGTTCTGCCCGGAACTGATCGATCGTTTCTGACTTTAACACCTGATATCCAGCTTCACTTTTCCCGCCATTGGCAAGGCACTGTGGCATCGTCATATAGGCAACCAGATTACCCGAAAGTCCTGCGCCGCCACTTGCAAAACAGTCATTAATCATAAGCTGGTTACCATCGCTAAGTCTCTCGTAAATACCGTTTTCCCTTGAATACTGCGGAACATATCTGCTCTTCTGATCCTCATCCGGGAAAAACGTCAGATCTTTGATTCCAAGTGGTTCAAAAATATACTTTTTCATATATTGATCCAGCGGAAGTCCGGTAAGCTTCCAGAGAATAGCACCGCAGATATCATGACAAAGACTATAGTTGAACATCTCACCCGGTTCTGCAATCATAGCATCCCGATAGATTGCCTCCACATACTTCTCTGGGTCCATACACCGTGGATCTGTCTTTCTAAGTTCTGATAAAGCCTTCCCATCTATCGTATAATCAAGTCCACCTGTCATAGTCATCAAATGACGTAAGGTCGTCTTCTCAATCGCCGGATTGATCTTAACGAGAGAAGGAAATACCTCTGTTAACTTCGTTTCCAGTGAAAGCACTCCCTGCTCTACCAGCTGCAGGATACAGGTCATGGTATATACCTTTGACATGGAATAGAACCAATAGTAATCCTTTCCCTCGTTCTCCTTCTGCAGACGATCACCAAAAGTATAATGGAATATCTCTTCGTACCCTTTTGTAATACGGATCTCACCACCCGGAACACCATAGGTATCATTTAATGAATCCAGGTAGCGAACCAATTCTTTTGCCTCAAACATGTTGTCTCCTTTTCTATGTTCTCTGAGTAAAGCGCAAATCTCAGATATAGGATCCCCCCACCATCTGAGATGAAAAAAGCCAGCCCAATAAATGAGCTGGCAAACAATCTTCATTGATTAACGAACTGCTGCGTTTGCTACTTCGTAAGCTGCCTCAAGCTGTGCTGAAGCTTTTACGATCATATCCTTCTGTTCTGCTGATAAACCGAATGCAGCTGCCATCTTATCAAGGATCTCCTGTTCCTTAGCTGTAACATTCTTATCTGCTGTTACCATACCAGCTGCCTCAAATAAAACAATCTTCTGTACACTTACAGGAGCTGCTGCAAAGTAATTGATCAATTCATCGATTGTAGAACCAGATGGGATGATCTCAATATCCAGTTCTTTTTTAAACTTCTTGATCAGATGAATCTCTTCTCCCGCATAATTAACATCTGAGTTAGCGATCTTATAAGCAAGTTCCAGGAACTTCTTACCTTCGGTTGCGTTTAATTCTGATAAATACATACCCTTACTCTCCTATATTTCAAATAAAATCCGTGCTCCCATGTACACCAAGGTGCAACATACATATAATTATTATATCATTTTCCTATTCTTTTCACAATAATGTTTCCATTATTTATTCTTCGTAAATGCTGTGTAAAAGCCCTTTTTCCTTCAGTTCTTCAGCTGCACTGCCCTTTGTCTCTCCGATGGATACGATGCCTATGATCTTTGCCTCTGCTTCTTCCACAATAATTCTGCATGCCTGAATAGTAGCTGCTGTCTCTACCCAGTCATCCGCAAGAAGTATCCTGCTTCCTGCCGGAATGCTGCCCTTTCTAACCTTCAGAGTTCTGACAGTATCTCTATGATCGATATAAGATGCCTTGATTTCATCATCCTCGTACAGATAAGAATGCTCTCCATTTCTCATTGGAATAAAACCTACTCCAAGCTCTGCAGCAACAGAGCTTCCAAGAATATACCCCAGAGATTCCGGAGACGCTACATAGTCAACCTTTCCTCTGTACATATCCGCAAGACAGCAAACCAATCTGTCAAACTTCTCTCGGTCCGCATAGATTGCACAGAGATCTCTTCTCCCCCTACTATCTCTTTGCATTCCTTCTTTTACGATACCGGCAAGATCATTGTTTTCGTAACACATATTATTCCCCTTTCCTGAATAGGATTATTAACTCCTATTATATCGGATTTTTTTATCTATGACTATAGTAATCTATAAATCGTGAATCTCGCAGAGGCTTCACGGGCAAGACTTATCTGCAGATAATCATCTTACAGATTGGATTCCCTTTCGCAGAAAACTTTTCTTCATATTCAGTCATGATATTGTCCTTCATCAATTCTTCATCAGCATGAAGATCAAAGGTCGACATAAGTAACTTCCATTCTGCAGGCTCTACTTCCTCAAGAGAAAAATCAAATAATCCTCTGTTATCAGTCTTGAATTCCACAACACCGTCTTTCTTCAGAATCTGATCATAGCGTCCCAGAAACTGTCTGGAAGTAAGTCTTCTTCGAGCATGACGATCCTTTGGCCATGGATCTGAAAAATTCAGATATATCTTATCCACTTCCTCCTGTGCAAATACTTCCGGAAGTTCTGTTGCATCCATACAAATGAACAGGAGATTATCTGGAATCTCTTCCTGTGGACCCTTCTGAAGCTTTTCTACCGCACGCAGTAAAACGCTGGTGTATCGCTCAATTCCGATATAATTGATCTGTGGATTTCTTCTTGCAAGTTCTGTAATGAACCTGCCCTTTCCCATACCAACTTCAATCTGAATCGGATTGTCATTCTGAAAAACCGTTTTCCACGCTCCCCTCTTCTCTTTCGGTTCCTGAATAACCAGAGAACTGGCCATTATAACATCATTTGCTCTTGGAATATTTCTAAGTCTCATTTCTATTTTCCCTTTCCGGAATACCTGTTATTCATATATTTCATTAACCATAATATTCCGTAATAATTATGTAACTTTGTGAATAGTGTACAAAACACCTGTTCTTTTTCATCATGTGGATAACTTTCTCCTCCTATCCACATTAAGGTGGATACTGTGGAGAACTCCGTGTATAAGTCCATTTATCAACGTTTTTCCACTGTTTTTTCCTGTGGATAACTTGAATGTGAGTTATGTGGATAGTACTTTTTCAAGTGCAATTCTGCAATATTTTCGTAACATTTCTATAACTTGTTGGTACTTTTTTATATGAGAAGTGTCAGCGCATGCATGATATTCTCAATATTTACCTCTTTATGGTAACCTCCGAACTCTCCATCCAGTGTCCATGGTACCTCTTTTTCTGCATTGAAAGTAATCTTTTTTGTATGGAACTGATAAAAATACTTATCGTCCGGTTTTCCTGCGATGAGCGCGGTTATCAGACCATTCATCTCTAAGATATCATGCGGCTTTTTGATCAGCGTCACTTCAAATACACCATCTGCCAGATCTACATTCTTTCCGGTAAGATTCCTCATACCGCCTACAGATGTAGAATTCGTTACCATACCAAAGAGGAAATCTCCCTCAATCGTAAATTCCTCTGATTCTACATGCATCTCATAGGACTTGATATCCATAAGCCTTGTGATTCCTTCCAGAATATATGCAACATGCCCGAGGACATTCTTAATATCCTGATTTGTCTCATAGGATACATCTGTGAATAATCCGAAGGCTGCAATATAAACAAAATAATCGTCGTTATATAATCCGATATCACAAGGGAATTCTCTCCATCTAGTGATATGTTCTGCCGCTTCCGTCATGGTAATTGGAATGAACGCGCTTCTTGCAAAGTCGTTAGTGCTTCCACTTGGAAGATAGCCAATACATGGACGATTCTCTGTCATCATAACACCACTAATGACCTCGTCCAGTGTTCCATCGCCACCGCTGCATACTATCAAATCGTATCTGTGGGCCGCCTCTTTTGCCTTGTTGCGGGCATCCCCGGCCGCCTGAGAGATATAGATCGTAAGGTCAAACTCTGCCTTAATAAAAATATCAATAATATCAAGAAGGTGATTTCTGATTGCACCTTTTCCTGACTTAGGATTAATGATAAATAATACTCGTTTTTTCATCTAGTTTTTCATCTCCCATTTATCACATAATGCTTCTACCTGATCCGCAAACTTGCCCATGTCTTTATTCGCAAGACCTTCATTATCGCGGATAATACGAAGGAGTCTTTCTCCTGCTGCAAGAAGTCTGTCAAATACCGTACGTCTCCTGGTTCCTGCTGTATAGATCTTCTTCTCGATCAGTACACCTGTCGTCTCGCGGATACATTCTCCTGTTGCAAGATCGTAAGCAGTTCCACTGTATGGTGCCACAGCATCCAGACTCAATTCCTCACGAATACGTTTTACAAAATCCATACAGGCATTGTCATCACCATGATTTACAAACACCTTCGCAGGTCTCTTCTTATAACTTGCAATCCAGTGGAAGAGTCCGTCGCAGTCTGCATGTCCACTGATTCCAGGAAGTACCAGTATCTTTGCTTTTACTTCGATTTCTTCACCAAAGAGACGAACCTTTGTAGCCCCCTCAACCAGAGCGCGTCCCAGTGTTCCATTTGATTGATAACCTACGAAAAGAATCGTGCTTTCTTTTCTCCAGAGATTGTGCTTCAGATGATGGCGGATACGTCCTGCATCACACATACCGCTGGCTGAAAGGATTACCTTTGGCTTGCTGTCCAGGTTGATATTCACAGAATCTGCGCTGGTGATAGCTGTCTTAAGTCCTGGGAATCCAATCGGGTTGATGCCCTGGTTCACCAGTTCCTTCGCTTCGTCATCAAAGTCTCCCATATCTTCCATGAAGATTCGGGTTGCTTCTGCTGCCAGAGGACTATCTACATATACTTCAAATGCCTCATGATTGGCAATCAGCCGGTCTTCTTTTATCTTTCTTATAAAATACAGCATCTCCTGTGTTCTTCCTACCGCGAAGGACGGAATTACAACATTGCCGCCTTTATCAAAAGTCTCCTGCAGAATCTTTGCCAGATCTTTAACATAATCTGTTCTTGGTCCATGGCTTCTGTTGCCATAGGTGGATTCCATCACAACATAGTCCGCTTCTTCGATCAGCTGTGGATCACGGATTAATGGCTGACGTTCATTTCCAATATCTCCTGAGAATACTATCTTCTTTTCTACTCCGTCTTCTGTAATCCATACTTCAATCGATGAAGAACCTAATAAATGACCCGCATCCACAAAACGTACTACGATTCCTTCTGCTATCCTGATCTGCTCCATATAGTCACAGCCAATGAAGCATCTGAGTACACCTTCTGCATCATCGATAGTATATAATGGCTCTACGATCGTATTGCCAGCTCGCATCGCCTTACGATTCTTCCATTCTGCTTCAGCCATCTGAATATGTGCGCTGTCACGCAGCATGATCTGGCTTAACTTTTCCGTAGCCGTGGTTGAGAATACCTGTCCGGTGAATCCATTCTTATATAATAAAGGCAGCTTTCCCGCATGATCCATATGCGCATGCGTCAGAAGAACCATATCTACCTGAGACGGTGGAATCGGGAGTTCTTCATTCACAAACACATCTACACCCTGCTCCATTCCACAGTCGATCAGAATATTTTTCCCACAGGCTTCCAACAATGTACAGCTGCCTGTTACCTCATGTGTAGCACCTAAAAACGTAAGTTTCATGTCTCTCACTCCTTCCCTGTCTATATTTCAAGTATAGCTTATTTTCGACCTTTATTCCACGCATTTACAGCATTTCATTCTTTTTTCACACATTTATTTATGCGTTGCTTCCAGAAACAGTGTATAATGCATCTATGACTATTTTCGCGAGGTATCTATTTATGCTGGATGAAGCACTTGCATTTTTAAAATCAAGGGAGAAGGTAAATCTCTCTATTGTTATCATCAATATTATTGTTTTTCTTATTATGAACCTGCCTGGCGGTCTCATCGATACATATTCACTTACGAACCGCATGGTTATGAGTGCCCGTCTGGTGGCTGATTATGGTGAATATTATCGCCTGATTACCAGTATGTTCGTCCACTTCGGTGCAGAACACATCGTCTACAACATGCTTCTTCTGATCTTCGCCGGTGACATGCTGGAGGCAAAAGTTGGTAAGCTTCGCTATCTTATCATTTACTTTGGCGGCGGTATCCTGGGCAACCTGCTTTCCATGTATGTCGACTTGTCATCCGGAGACTACCATATCGCAGGCGGTGCCTCCGGAGCCATCTTCGCTGTAATCGGTGCTTTGATATGGCTTGCAATCATCAATATCAGACAGCTCGGAGAGAATTATGTCAGAAGACTCATCACCATCGCCATCCTCTCGATCATGGACGGCTTCTCTCAACCGAATGTAGGTAATGCCGCACATATCGGCGGCTTCGTCGGCGGACTCATCCTCTGCATCATCTTGAATCTATTGAATCAGCTGACCCAGTAAACCTCTCCCAATGGCTCAAATATCAAAGAAATAATTTGCGTAAAAACAGAAAGTGATTTAAACTGTTAACAGAATATTCAAATCATTATTGGAGGACTAGATAATATGAAAGATCCTAATTGTATTTTCTGTAAGATCATCGCAGGAGAGATTCCTTCTGCAACTGTTTATGAAGATGATGAATTTAAAGTAATGCTGGATATCGGACCTGCTGCAAAGGGACATATGCTTATCATCCCAAAAGAGCATTATTCAGATATCACAACACTTCCAGAAGAAGTGACAGCCAAAGCTTTTATTCTTGCAAAGAAGATGGCCATCAAGGCAGAAGCTGTTCTTGGCTGTGATGGTATCAACATTGCACAGAATAATCACGAAGCTGCCGGACAGACCGTATTTCACTTCCACATCCACATCATCCCAAGAATGAAGGGTGATAAAGCAGGATTTGGCTGGAATGTAGGTAAACTTACAGATGCTGACCGCGAGGAACTGCTGAAGAAATTTGCATAATCGAAAAGGGAGCCGTTCGGCTCCCTTAATTACTTTTTATTTTGCTTCTTTTACAATCAGATCCGTGATCTTTTCTACTTCGTTGCTTAATTCGCTCTTTTCCATTGCCTGTACGTAAGTTTCTCTTTCTGCATATACCTTGCGTACTGTTTCAAGAAGAAGGTCATAAGTCAGTACATCCTCTGTCAGCACTTCACAGAAGCCCTGTTTCTTGAAAGATTCTGCGTTGAGGATCTGGTCACCACGACTTGCATTGGAGCCAAGTGGAATCAGAATCGCCGGCTTACGAAGGTCCAGAAGCTCGCAGATTGCATTCGCTCCGGCACGGGAGATGACAACATCTGCCAGTGCAAAAAGATCTGGTAATTCTTCTTTGATATATTCATACTGAACATATCCCTTAACACCTGTCAGTGACTGCTCCAGTTTATCCTTACCGCAAAGATGAATGATATTAAACTGTGCTAGCAGTTCATTCAGTACACCTCGTACTGCTGCATTCACATTCGCTGAACCCAGACTTCCGCCGATAACAAGAAGTGTTGGCTTATCTTCAGTAAATCCACAGAACTCTTTAGCTTTCTGCTTATCACCTGTACGAAGTTCTGCACGGATCGGAGAACCTGTTAATACCGCCTTATCTGCAGGAAGATACTTCACAGTCTCAGGGAAGTTACAGCATACCTTTGTTGCAAATGGAATCGCAAGCTTGTTAGCAAGACCCGGTGTGATATCTGATTCATGACAGATAACCGGGATATGCTTATGCTTAGCAGCCAGAACAACAGGAACAGCTACGAATCCACCCTTGGAAAAGATGATATCCGGTTTCAGCTTGCTCATCAGACGACGTGCCTGGAAATATCCACGGATAACACGGAATGGATCTGTAAAGTTCTGAAGATCAAAATATCTTCTCAGCTTTCCGGAAGAAATCGCATGATATGGAAGTCCCATCTCTGTGATCAGCTGCTTCTCAATTCCTTTATAAGATCCAATATATTGAATATCCATACCGAGTTCCTTCAGACGAGGAACCAGTGCCATATTCGGTGTAACATGTCCGGCAGTACCACCACCGGTTAAGATAATACGTTTCATTATAAACCTCCATTGTTTTTACATAGGATAGCTATATCTTATTCCGATACATTCAAAAGGTCAAGAAATTGTAACATATCTGTTTTATCAAAAATGCAAATATTTTACTTGTGTTAATGATGTTCATGTATTAAAATAATTGTAACAAATGTACGGGTTAACCTGTACAAATATAAAGGAGGATTATCACTATGGCATACGTAATTACTGACGAATGTGTAAGCTGTGGAACATGTGCAGATGCTTGTCCAGCAGAAGCTATCCATGAAGGCGATGGCAAGTACGAAATCGATGCTGATGCTTGTCTTGAATGTGGAACATGCGAAGGCGAATGTCCAACAGGCGCTATTGCAGCAGAATAATTTATCTTTATAAGAAGATGAGAAGGCGTGTGATTTTATCACACGCCTATTTTTTACATAAACTTAGCCTTGCACTCCCTTTTTATAAACGATACAATATTGTAAACAACTTCCACACTTCTTATCCAGAGAGGGGAATATGATTTGAAAAAGAAACTACCTATTGGCGTAGAGCATTTCGGTCAAATTATTACCGACAATTTTTATTATATAGATAAAACAAACCTGATCGCAGATCTATATCAAAGATGGGGAAAAGTACAATTATTTACCAGACCAAGACGTTTTGGAAAATCCTTAAATATGAGTATGCTGAAGTCATTCTTCGAAATAGATACAGACCCTTCTCTCTTTGAAGGTTTAAAGATCTCTGAATCTGAAAAGATCTGTTCTGAATGGATGGGAAATTATCCTGTAATCTCCATTACTTTAAAAGATTGCGGCGGATTAACTTATTCAGCTGCCTGTGCTGCATTGAAAAATGAGGTTGGCCGTGAAGCGAACCGCTTTGCTTTCCTTAAGGACAGTAAAATATTGTCTTCCGATGAAAAGAATATCTACCAGTCGCTTCTTCAGATGGATCGCGGTGTTTTCGTCATGTCTGATTTTCTTTTGGAGAACAGTCTAAAGACGTTAACTATGCTCCTCGAAAAGCATTATCATAAGCAGGTTATTCTTTTAATAGATGAATATGATGTTCCACTTGATAAAGCATTTCAGAATGGTTATTACGATGAAATGGTTTCTCTCATAAGGAATATGTTCAGTCTTGCACTTAAAACCAATTCATCCCTTTATTTTTCAGTTTTAACCGGATGTCTTAGAATCAGCAAAGAAAGTATCTTTACAGGGCTTAACAATCTTCGCATCAATAATATTACCGACACTGCATACAGCGAGTACTTCGGTTTTACAGAAAAGGAAGTACATGCATTACTTCAATATTATGAACTGGAAGATTGTGCAGATATCATCCGCAGCTGGTATAATGGTTATCATTTTGGTGAAACATCTATCTATTGTCCATGGGATGTACTTAATTATTGCGATGCTCTTCTTGAGAACCGTCTTGCCCCTCCAAAGAATTATTGGGCTAATTCAAGTGGAAACTCTATGATTCGTCGTTTCATCGATAAAGCTGATTCTACCACCAAACAGGAAATCGAGCAGTTAATCTCCGGTAATACTATCTGGAAAAAAATAAACTTTGAACTAACTTATAATGAATTAGATCGAACCATCAATCATTTATGGAGTGTACTCTTTACTACTGGATATTTAACTTACCAGACGATGAGAGAAGGGGATATGCTTGAATTATCTATTCCAAATCAGGAGATGCGTTCTCTGTTCGTCTCACAGATTCAGGAATGGTTTCAGGATACGGCTCACGAAGATACAGAAAAACTCGAGAAACTCTGTAATGCTTTAATTAACGGCAATGCAGATCTCCTGGAAGATATAATCAATGACTACCTCTGGGAGGGCATCAGCATACGTGATACAGCTGTTCAGAATAAATATAAAGAGAATTTCTATCACGGAATGATCTTTGGCCTTCTGCAATATCGCACCAGATGGATCATCCGTTCAAATGAAGAAACCGGATTCGGGTACAGTGACCTACTGATCGAAACTCCGGAACGAATCGGTATTATTCTTGAATTTAAATATGCTTCCAGTGTAGATACTCTTGAAAAAGAAAGTCTTGCGGCTCTTAGCCAGATTGAAGAATTAAGATATGAAGCCCGATTAAAATCGGATGGAATGAAAAAGATATTAAAATATGGAATTGCCTTCTATTTAAAAAATTGTAAAGTTACGATGAAATAAGAGCCACCGTCCCCGGTGGCTCAATATTTATTTTGTACGTTTCTTTGAAACGATATCGAATGCTACAGCACCAAGTAATACTGCACCTTTGATAACCTTCTGTAAGTTAGCGTCCCATGAAAGGGTACTCATACCAAGGTTGATTACACCGATCAGAGTTGCACCAACAACCATACCGAAGATCTTACCTTCACCACCGTATGCAGAAACACCACCTACTACGCAGGCTGCGATTGCATCCATCTCGTAGTTAAGACCCATATCAGCGTTTGAAGCCTGAAGACGGGATAATGTAACCCATGTTGTGATTACAGTAATGATTGCCATGTTCAGGTAAGCCATGAACATGATCATCTTTGTGTTAACACCTGACAGACGAGCTGCTTCACGGTTACCACCTACTACATAGAAGTGACGACCAATTGTTGTCTTCTCTGTAATGAAGCTGTAGATCAGGATGATCGCTACTACCCATACAAGAACAGTAGGGATACCGCCTGCTAAAGCAAGCTTGTAAGCTACAAAGATAATTGCTGCTGCGCCGAGAACAGACTTTACAAGAACTTCTGTCATGCTTGCAGCTTCATAACCCTTTTTGAGCTTGGTAGCTCTGGAGTTAAAGTTCAGTACGATAACAATGATTGCTGCGATAATACCAACAACCATACATACCATATTCATGGTACCTGGCTTTGTGCTGAAAAGCTTACCTGAGAAGATGTTCAGGAATGCTTCCTGTGTCTTGATGTTAATAGAACCTGTCGTACTGTTACCACTGAGGATTGCAGTACCAAGACCACGGAAGGAAAGGTAACCTGCAAGTGTAGCGATCCAAGGTGGAACGTTAACATATGCGATCAGGTAACCAAGAACAACACCGTAAATGATACCGATAGCCAGCATCAGGATGATAGCTAATGGAATCGGAATATTCTTAAGAGCCATCAGATATGCACCGATTGCACCGAGGAAAGCAACGAAAGAACCACAGGAAAGGTCGATGTTACCACCTGTCAGCATACACATCAGCATACCACAAGCAAGAATATATACATATGCATTAGAAATAACCAGTAAGTTGAACTTCATTGGCTGAAGCATAGCACCACCACTGGCGATTGTGAACAGAATAAATACTACAACCAGGGCGATGAGCATAAACTGTTCTTTCATGACTGATAAAACTTTATTCTTCATATTCATCCTCCCTTTCTTATGCTTTTTCTTTCTGTGAGAGTACATCCATCATAACAGCGATCAGAAGAACTACACCCTTAACTGCAACCTGGTAGTTAGGAGAGATACCCTTAATGATCATACCCTGATTGATAACACCCATCAGAATCGCACCAATGATAACACCGGTAATCTTACCAACACCACCGTATGCAGAAGCACCACCGATGAAGCAGGCAGCAATCGCATCCATCTCATAACCCTGACCAAATGTAGGCTGAGCTGTCTTTGCTCTTGCGATTGTAAGGATACCGCCAAGACCGGCTAAGAATCCCATGTTAGCATATGCGATAAAGTAAACAAGTTTTGTATTGATACCAGAAAGTCTGGTAGCCTTTTCATTACCACCTACTGCATAGAAATAACGTCCGATAGCAGTATAGTTGGTGATATATCCATAGATGCCAAGAACCAGTGCGATCCAGATAAGAACAGAAGGAATACCATTCTCACAAGCCAGCTTATAAGAAAGCCAGAGAACAAGAGCACTGATGATAACAGTTCTGACGATATCTCCAAGAGCGTTGCCCTTCTTAGCAGCCATGCCACGGATCAGCATAACAACAAGAGCGATAACAACAAGAACACCAATCACAAGACAGGTAATGTTAAGAGTCTTTTCCTGTCCGCCTGCACCAACGATCGGAATAGTGATGCCAAGAAGCTTACCGATAAAGTCAGGCACGTAACAGTGTGCACCACCACCGAAGATTCTAAGGAAACCTTCGTTGCTGACATCGATTGCGTAACCACCCATAACTACGTTTGCAAGACCACGGAATGCGAACATACCGGCAAGTGTTGCGATAAATGGAGGTACAGACACCCATGCGATCCAGTAACCCTGGAAAGCACCGATTGCAAAACCGATAGCAAGCATAGCTAAAACAGCGATTGGGAATGGAACAACCTTCATAAGAAGAGCACCAATACCACCTGTGAAACAAACTACAGAACCAACAGCAAGGTCAATGTTACCACCAGTCAGGATACAAAGTAACATACCTGTTGCCAGCATGAATACGTAACCATTCTGAGAAATCAAACTATCAAGACTGGATGCTGTCAGAATAGTACCATTTGTTAAAATTGAAAATGCGATAACAACCACTACAAGAGCGATTACCATCATATTCTTTTTTGCAAAATCTGCTACTGGATTCTTCATCATCAATCACCCCTTCCTGACTTCAGGATCTCTGCCATAATCTTTTCCTGAGTAGCTTCAGAAGCCTTCATCTCGCCAACCATCTTAGAAGCGTTCATGATGTAGATACGATCACTCATACCAATTACTTCCGGAAGTTCTGAAGAAATAACGATTACAGACTTTCCTGCTGCTGCAAGGTCGTTAATGATGCAGTAGATCTCATACTTCGCACCAACGTCGATACCTCTGGTAGGCTCATCCAGGATCAGGATATCCGGCTCAGCGAACATCCATTTTGCAAGAAGAACCTTCTGCTGGTTACCACCGGAAAGGTTACCTACAAGCTGCTCAACAGATGGAGTCTTTGTTTTCAGTTTCTTACGATATTCTTCCGCAACCTGATATTCCTTATCCTTATCGATAACAAGGTTGGATGCGATACTGTCCAGATTAGCAAGAGATGTGTTAACCTTGATAGACTGGGAAAGAATCAGACCATTACCCTTACGGTCTTCTGTAACGTATGCAATCTTATGCTTGATTGCATCGATTGGAGAATTCTTCTTAAGGACAACTTCCTGACCATTCAGTTTTAATGTACCGCTAGCCAGCTTACCATAAGACTGACCAAAGATACTTCTTGCAAGCTCTGTACGACCAGCTCCCATCAGTCCGTAGATACCAACTACCTCTCCCTTACGAACATTGATGGATACATTATCAACAACCTTACGTTCCGGATAAAGCGGATGATAAACTGTCCAGTTCTTAACTTCCATGTTGATCTCGCCGATTGGAACATTCTCACGCTTAGGGAAACGGTTTGTGATCTCACGACCAACCATTCCACGAATGATACGATCTTCATCGATATCATGGTTCGCATTGTCGATTGTCTCAATTGTAGAACCGTCACGTACAACTGTGATCTTATCAGCAACATAAGAAACCTCGTTCAGCTTATGTGTGATGATGATCATTGTCATGCCCTGTTCCTTGAATCCAAGCATCAGATCCAGAAGTGCCTTGGAATCTTCTTCATTCAGAGAAGATGTAGGCTCATCCAGGATAAGAAGCTTTGCATTCTTAGCAAGCGCCTTCGCAATTTCAACCAGCTGCTGCTTACCAGTACCAATCTCCTTAACCATAACTCTGGAAGATTCTGATAAACCAACCATTCTTAAGTACTTATCTGCTTCTGCATATGTAGTATTCCAGTCAATTCTTGACTTCTTACCACGCTCATTACCAAGGTACATATTCTCACCAATAGACATCTCCGGTACCAGAGCTAACTCCTGGTGAATGATAACGATACCTTTTGCTTCACTATCTTTAATATTATGGAAGTTACAAACTTCACCATTATATAAAATATCACCTGTATATGTTCCGAATGGGTAAATACCTGAAAGAACGTTCATCAGAGTTGACTTACCGGCACCATTCTCACCAACAAGAGCGTGAATCTCGCCTTTTTCAACCTTCAGATTAACGTTATCAAGAGCCTTTACACCTGGGAACTCTTTGACGATATTCTTCATTTCAAGTATAGCTGCCAAATGATTTCCCTCCTTTTATGTTCTCTTTCATAATCTAAAAAACAGGCGGGCGTAAAGCCCGCCTGAAGCGACTCTATATTATATTAAAGAATCGTAGACTTCAAATTACTGAAGCTGATCTTCTGTATAGTAACCAGAATCGATAAGGAGTTCTTTATAGTTGTTAACGTCTGCGAATACAGGCTCGCAAAGGTATGAAGGAACTACGATTACGTTGTTATCGTATGTTTCTGTATCGTTAACATCAACTTCTTCACCTGTAAGGATCTGACCTACCATCTTAACTACCTGAGATGCAAGAGTACGTGTATCCTTAAATACTGACATAGCCTGCTTTCCAGCGATCATGTTCTTTGTATTAACGATATCACAGTCCTGACCTGTAACGATTGGGTATTCACCTGTGTATTTCTTTTCAAGAGCGTTAGCTACACCAAGAGCTGTAGAGTCATTTGAGCAAAGCCATGCATCAATGTTTGTTCCATCAGCGTAGTTAGCATCAAGGATACCTTCTGCTCTGTTCTGAGCTGTGTTAGAATCCCACTTTGGAGTAGCAACATCTTCAAATGCTGTCTGGCCAGATGTTACAACAACTTTACCAGATTCGATGTATGGAGAGATGACATCGTAAGCACCCTGATAGAAGTAACGAGCATTGTTATCACCTGGGTCACCAGCTGTAATTTCCATTACGAATGGGCCATCAGCGTTTTCAAGGTCAAGCTGATCTTTAACGTATTCACCCTGAACTGTACCAACTTTGTAGTTGTTGAATGTAGCGTAGTAAGAAACACCATCATGATCCATGATAAGACGGTCGTAAGCGATAACTGGGATTTCATATTCAGCTGCCATATCAAGAGCTTCACCAAGTGAAGAACCTTCGATAGCTGCGATAACAAGAACTTCTGCACCTTCAGAAATCATTGTTTCAATCTGGTTAACCTGAGTCTGAACGTCATTAGAAGCGTACTGAAGGTCAACTTCGAAACCAGCTGCTTCGAGTTCTTTCTGCATGTTTTCACCATCCTGGTTCCATCTCTGGAGATCCTTTGTAGGCATAGAAACACCAACTTTTTCAGCGCTAGCAAGTGTGCCCATAGCTGCAACTGCCATGATAGCTGTTAAGATCATCATACGTTTTTTCATTTTAATATCCTCCTGTAATTAGATTTTCCGATATTTTGTAATTTTACTATAACACAAGGCTATCTGGATAATCTTGTTAACATCTTCAAATTATTATGATGAAAGCCTGTCAAGCACCATCGATAGCACATTCTTGCAACAAAAAAATGCTAGTTGCGATTACAGCAACCAGCACTTTTTTATCTATACGGATTTATTTATTTTGTAACCTCATCAAACAGACACTTAACTGTTGGATAGATCTTAGCAAACTTTGCATACTTAGCATCGTATCTTGCAACGATCTCTGGATCCGGTTCTACTGTATCGATAACCTTAACCAGTTTTTCAGCTGCTTCTTCTACCGATGCGAATTCACCGCAAGCTACAGCTGCAAGCATAGCACCGCCGTATCCAGGACCTTCTTCTGATTCAATGATATCAACCTTGATACCAAGAACATTAGCCATGATTTTCTTCCAGAGTGGGCTCTTAGCTCCACCACCGCAGATCTTAGTTCTTTCAATCTTGATGCCAAGAGACTTAGCAACTTCGAAAGAATCACGGATTGCGAATGCAACACCTTCCAGAACTGCCTGTGTCATGTCTGCTCTTGTGTTATCCATTGTCATACCAATGAATGTACCACGCGCATTTGGATTGTTATGAGGAGATCTTTCGCCCATAAGGTATGGAAGGAAGAATACATGGTTATTGCCAAGCATATCGTCTGTGATCTTTGCCTGTTCTCCTGCATAATCCTTTGTTCCAATGATCTCATCCATCCACCACTTGTTGCAAGATGCTGCAGAAAGCATACATCCCATAAGGTGATAGTTACCATCTGAATGAGCAAATGAATGAAGTGCGTTGTTATCATCAACACCGAACTCTTTTGATGCAACGAAGATTGTACCTGATGTACCAAGAGAGATGTTACACTTACCATCACCTACTGTACCGGTACCAACAGCTGCTGCTGCGTTATCGCCAGCACCTGCAACGATCTTAACTGTCTCAGGGAAGCCAAGCTCAGCTGCGATCTCAGGTAAGATATTGCCAACTGATTCATAACTTTCAAAGATCTTTGGAACCTGAGCTTCTGTGATACCACAAACCTCAAGCATCTCCTTAGACCAGCATTTATTCTTAACATCAAAGATCAGCATACCGGAAGCATCAGATACATCTGTACAATATACGCCGGAAAGCTTGAATGCGATGTAGTCCTTTGGAAGCATGATCATCTTTGTCTTAGCAAAGTTTTCTGGTTCTTCTTCCTTCATCCAGAGGATCTTTGGAGCTGTAAATCCGGCAAATGCGATGTTAGCGGTACGAGCAGATAATACATCCTTACCGATTACATTGTTCAGGTAATCTGTCTGCTTCTGTGTACGTCCATCATTCCAGAGGATAGCTGGACGGATAACATCATCATTCTCATCCAGAGCAACCATACCATGCATCTGTCCACCGAAGCTGATACCACCGATCTGGCTCTTATCACAGTTAGCTGTCAGTTCTTTTAAACCTTCCATAACAGCTGCCCACCAGTCTTCTGGTTTCTGCTCAGACCAGCCTGGATGTGGGAAATATAAAGGATATTCTTTTGAAACAACACTTTCAATCTTACCTTCTGCATTCATAAGCAGTAATTTAACTGCAGAAGTACCAAGGTCAACACCAATATAAAGCATAATCTTTATCTCCTTTGTGATAATTTCGAAAAAATGACCGCTCAGAGGGGTATGCCCCCTGGCTGAACGGCCATCTCATTAAATTCTAATTAAATCTTATATAGGATCCGCAATTAGCCCCATGGATTTTCTGTTGGGTAACGAACACCTGCTGGCTGGTTGTAACCGATTTCGTTTACATCTACGCCAAGGAGTTTGAATACTTCGAACAGAGCTTTTGCATGATGACCAAATGTAACTGCTCCATGATGTGGATAACCCTTCTGGATCAGTACGTGACGGTAGAATCTTCCCATCTCTGGAATAGCGAATACACCGATACCACCAAATGACTGTGGGTCAACTGGAAGGATCTCACCTTCAGCAATGTAAGCACGAAGGATGTTATCAGCTGTAGACTGGATACGATAGAATGTGATATCGCCAGCACAGATAGTTCCTTCAAGAGTACCCTGTGTAACTTCTTCTGGAAGGTTACGAGCCATAATAAGCTGATACTTCATTTCCTTTGTAGCAAGCTTCTTTGTACATGTGTTACCACAATGGAAGCCCATGAATGTATCTGTAAGCTTGTAATCATACTTGCCTTCGATAGACTCTTTGAACATATCCTTTGGTACTGTGTTGTTGATATCAAGAAGTGTAACAACATCATCAGAAACAGCTGTACCGATGAACTCTGAAAGTGTTCCGTAGATATCTACTTCACATGATACAGGAATTCCACGGCCTGCAAGACGGCTGTTTACGTAGCAAGGAACGAAACCGAACATTGTCTGGAATGCTGGCCAGCACTTTGTTGTAAGAGAAACATATTCTTTGTAACCCTTGTGAGCTTCGATCCAGTCAAGAAGAGTGATCTCGTACTGAGCAAGCTTAGGAAGAACTTCTGGCTTCTTGTTGCCATCGCCAAGTTCAGCTTCCATATCTGCAACTACTGCTGGGATACGTTCGTCACCTGCATGTTTCAGGAATGATTCATAAAGGTCAAGTTCTGAGTTTTCTTCGATCTCAATACCCATGTTGTAAAGCTGCTTGATAGGAGCGTTACAAGCATTGAAGTTGTTTGGACGTGGACCAAAGCTGATGATCTTAAGAGCTTTAACTGCAACGTAAGCACGAGCGATTGGAATAAAGTCATGGATCATATCTGCACAGTCTTCTGCGTCACCAACTGGATATTCTGGCATATAGTAGCCGCCAACGTTTCTTAACTGAAGAGCATAGCTGATGTTAAGAACGCCACAGTAAGCATCACCACGACCCTGAATCAGGTTTGTCTGTGTTTCTTCTGCTGCAGCAACGATCATCTTAGGACCTTCGAAGTGTTTAGCAAGAAGAGATCCTGAGATTTCTGGTCCGAAGTTGCCAAGGTAAACTACAAGTGCGTTACATCCAGCTGCTTTTACATCAGCAAGAGCCTGTGTCATGTGGATTTCACTTTCTACGATACAGATTGGGCATTCGTAGATGTTTTCATCACCGTATTTAGCCTTGTATGCTTCTACAAGTGCGATTCTTCTGTTAACAGCAAGTGATTCCGGGAAACAGTCACGGCTTACTGCTACGATACCAATTTTTACTTTAGGCATGTTGTTCATTGTTATAGTCCTCCTGATTGTGTTTGTTCATATATTATTATGATAATAATGATTACTTAATTAAATAGTGATATTCTCACCTTTAAGACCTGCAAATGCGCCGCCTTTTCCTTCCGGTGATTCCGGATGAGCGATGAGCCACTTATTTCTTGCTGTCATAAGCTTTTCTTCCGGCATGCATCCGCCAAGTACAGGTGGTTCTGTGTTAGTTCCCTTTGGTAAGATGATAACTACACGGAAATCATCCTTTCCTTCTGCGTTGATCGGTGCATAGTGAAGTGTTGTAGCATATAATTCAACAACTGCGCCTGCAGGTGCTGCAAATGCTTCCATCTTAGAAGTATCGTATGTGAAATCATCTTCTACGTCGCTCTCTAAACCAATTAAAAGAATTGCTCCGTCAAGTGCGATGTCGATCTCTGAATCACGATGATATTCAACACAGTTCAGTGTATGATTCACACCATTACAGTATCCGATCTGAATAGGCATTCCACCGTAAATGCTGTTCTCGATAGCTTCTCTTTCTGCACAGGATTCAAGAATCGGCTCTGATGCAACATATTCAACATGGTCTGTAACAGGAGTCTCAGCAAGGCGCTTAATCAGATCCGGTACCTCGATTGGAAGTACACGACCATACTTTTTAAATGCCTCATCTGTAATACTTTTGATCTGCATATGAATGTTCCCTCCCTTAATTTTTAATTAGTTTACTTCTTGAACAAATTATGTTACACTAATTTTAACTCGAATCAGATTATTTTGCAAGAGGATTTTCGTATATGCCAAAAAGTATTTTAACTGGAAATTCGGAACTGATTCGCGACATTAATACCCAGTCAGTTATCCGAACAATTATTGAACATGAACCAATCTCCAGAGCAAAAATTGCGCAGACTCTTGGTCTTACCAAGGCTACAGTCTCTACAATTGTGCAGAATCTCCTGGACCGGGAACTTATCCTGGAAAAAGAACAGGATCTTTCCGCGACTTCGCAGAAAGGACGAAAAGCGATCCCGCTTTCCATGAATCATTCCTGTGGATATGTGATCTCTCTGGACCTTGGACTTAACACGATCACGCTCATGACTTCCAATCTTCTTGGCGGAGAGTGTGCGCTCACCAGCTTTCCGGCACCGGAGGATACTTCCCACCTGCTCTTCTGCCTGAAAACAGAGATCAAAAAAGCAGTTTCTGCCCTTCCGGAAAGTCATTACGGACTCATCGGGATCGCCCTTGGAATTCACGGCGTCGTTCATCATAACAAGATCATCTTCCTTCCTTATTCTAATTACGAAAATCTGGATCTTGTTACCCCACTTGCTGAAGAATTCCAGGTCCCTGTCATTATTGAGAATGAAGCTAATCTTTCTGTCCTCGGTGAATGGTTCCATTTCCACCATACCAATGAGATGCTCTACATCAGTATCCATTCCGGTATCGGTGTCGGGATCATCATGAAGGATCAGCTTGTTAAAGGAAAGAATGGCTATGCCGGTGAATTCGGCCACACCATCATCGCAGCCAACGGAAGAGAATGCCCATGCGGCAATCATGGCTGTCTTGAGCAGTACGCTTCCGAGCGTGCCATTTTTATGGAATTGTCCCACAGAAAAGGATATCCTGTGGACGCCGATGTATTTGAACAGTTGTATCAGCAAAAAGACCCGGATGCCCTCGCACTTATGGAAGACTTCATCTTCTATATGTCCATCGGCATCAATAATCTTCTGAATACCTTTAATCCGGACATCATTGTTCTGAATACTGTTCTGATCCGCTGCAAGCCATCCCTTTGTGCAGACATAACTGACAAGCTGCGTAACACTATGAATAAATATTGTCACCTGATTCCATCAACCCTGCAGGATACTTCGATCCTTCTGGGTGGTGCCTATATGATCCAGAAACAGTTTCTGTATCCTAATCAGATCTGACCGATAAAAGATAATAACAAGAATGAAAAAATATAAATGGAATTATCTGACGGCTATCGCATTTCTTGCACTGATTGCAATGCTCTCCATCCTTGCCGTCATTATCAAAAACTATCACGATCTGTCTGTTCTTCAGAAGCGCTATACAGTTGAACAGTCCGATACGGATTACCGCTATCACTGTGCCTTTATCTCTGAGTCAACATCAGATGATTTCTGGGATTCTGTATACAATTCGGCCAAAGCTGCCGGTGATCGCTCTGATATCTACGTGGAGCGTTTCGGGGAGAACCTTTCTCTTCCTTATACATCTGACGAACTGATCCGAATGGCTATTGCCGCTCATGTCGATGCAATTCTTGTGGAACCATCCGGCAACTTCAGTACCACCTACCTGATCAATACTGCTGCAGAACAGGGTATCGTTGTCGGTACGCTGTACCGGGATCAGTTAAACAGCAACCGTTATAACTATACCGGTGTGAACAGTGTCTCTCTTGGTTACGATTATGGAAAGCTCGCTCTCTCCTATTGTTCGGAAGATACCCCTTCTGTCATGGTGCTTTTTGATGAAAAGGAGAACAGCTCTGAAAGACGACTTTTATTATCCGGAGTCGGACGTGCATTTTCTGATGCAGACCACGACATCCATCTGGATACCCGCCTGATCCAGGAAGAGAATTCCTTTGACGCAGAGGAAAATATCCGTCAGTTTTTAAAAGATAATCACGATTCGGTGGACATCATCATCTGTACTTCTCTTTTGCAGACACAGTACATTAGTCAGATTGCTATTGATATGAACTATGTCGGCAACTTTACCATCATCGGTTTCTATCAGAATTCTTCTGTTCTGGAGGCACTGAAAAATAACGTTATCAGTGCGAACCTGGTGATCGACACCAGCCAGATCGGAGAGACTGCCATCAAGAACCTCGCAGAACAGCTGGAATATGGGCACTGCAGTGACTACTCACAGGTAGATTCTTACGTAATTGCTGCAAAGGATGCACAGCGTCTGTTAATGGATCTGGAAAAGAATCCGGAAAAGGAGGAGAACTGATCGTATGAAAAAAAGAATTCACCTTTTTTCTTCCTTCCCGTTTCCACTACGACTGATTATGCTGTTTACATTCACCTCGCTGATTTCTCTTGCCATGTCCCTGTATCTGAACCGGAATATCGATCAGGCATTATCCGAGATCAACAGCATTTACACCAGCAACGAAACACTGAATCAGGTCTCCAGTTCGCTTTCCAAAGTTCATGAAAACATTCACGAATATCTGGAGACAAGGGGCACCGATGCATTGAATCAATATTATTACTATGAACAGGAATACCGGGATCTTCTTTCTTCCTTTAATGATAAGACAACAAGCAGTATGTCAGGCTCGATGGAGAAGAATATCCGCAACATCTCCCAGACATACCTTCAGTCAACAAATGAAGCTATTGAAGCCAAAAGAGCCCGTAACACCAGCCGATATCGTACTGCTTATGCAGATGCTTCCAGATATTTTGAATTCCTGAATTCCTATATCTACAGTCTGAATAACGAGCAGTTCGCCACCAACTCCCAGAACTACCGTAATCTGGAGACGTCCCTTCGTTATCTTTCAAGGATCAATACGCTGGTCATCATTGCCATTGCACTTTTTAATATCTTCCTGACGGTGATCATGGTTCATCAGATTACCAAGCCGCTTCTTGCCCTTGCTTCTGTATCCAATACTGTCGCAAAAGGTGACTTCGAGGTAGAACTTCCGCCTGTGACAACAGAGGATGAGATTGGAACAGTGACCAAGGCATTTAACCAGATGATCATCAGTATCCGCCGTTATATCGAGCAGGTACGAAGCAGTATGATCGCAGAAAAAGAAGCCCAGGAACGAGAGCTTCTGATGGAAACTCATCTGAAGGAAGCTCAGCTTCGCTACTATCAGGCACAGATCAATCCGCATTTTCTCTTTAACTCTTTAAATGCCGGTGCACAGCTTGCCATGATGGAGGATGCGGAGCGTACCTACTCCTTTGTCCAGAATATGGCCGACTTTTTCCGCTACAGCCTGAAGTCTCATCAGACAGAGGTTGATCTGGAAGAAGAAATCGCTCTGGTCGAGAACTATGTATCCATTATGAATGTTCGTTTTGCAGGAGATATCCACTACGAAAAAGAGATTACCTGTGACATATCCAACATTCGTGTTCCTTGTATGATCCTGCAGCCACTGGTAGAAAATGCCATCAGTTACGGAATCCGCAACATTTCCTGGGAAGGAAAGGTTCAGCTTCTGGTCTATGAATATGAGAACTATATCCATATCCGTGTCATTGATAACGGAATCGGGATTCCTGCAGACCGCCTTGCCGATATCCGTCAAGGTAAGAATCTTACCGATTCCTCTGATAAGTCTTCCAATGGAATCGGGCTTGGCAATGTACAGGAACGTCTCAGACTTTACTATAAAGAAGAGGATCTGTTTATTATCGAAAGTGATGGAGAGAATCTTGGAACTTCAGTCACTATTCGTATTCCTCTTCAAAATGAGGTATAATCTATGTATAAGATCTTGCTAGCAGATGATGAGGGGATCGTCCTCGATTCTCTGAAGTTTATTATTTCGAAAAATTTTGGTCAGTCCTGCGAAGTTCAGACAGCTAAGACAGGACGCCAGGGTATTGAGATCGCACAGACCTTTGTCCCGGACATCATCATGATGGATATTCAGATGCCCGGTATCAAGGGAATCGATGCCTTAAGGGAGATCCGTACCTTCAATAAAAATGCACAGTTTATCATCATGTCTGCCTATGATAAGTTTACCTTCGCCCAGGAGGCTATTAATCTTGGTGTTATCGAATATCTCACCAAACCCGCCAATAAGACGAAGATCGTGGCTGCACTTGAAAAAGCTATGGCTGCTATCGATAAGGATCGTTCCAGCCGCAGTCAGAACCTGATGATCCGTGAGAAGCTGGAAGCGGTAATTCCTGTTATCGAGAATGGATTTATCAACGTGATTCTTTTCCAGGATGATCCGGCCCCTTCTCTTAGCCGTTATCAGGAACTGTTAAGTCAGACCTGCAGCTTTGGCTATATCCTTGTTATCGATTATCGCGAAGATATTTCCCAGGGAATCGGTGAGAATCCGGTCGGTTCCACCGTGGTTATGCAAAAACACCTGCTCGCATTTCGCGAGATCATCCATGAATTTTTCCCGGATTGCTGCATCGGTCCTATCATGGCTGGCAGTGTTGCAGTATTCGTTCCCCATGATACCGACGATATGCCTTATGCTGAGCGTATTGCCATCATAGAGACTTCCAGAAATATGGTTCGAAAGCTGAAGAAACAGATCGGTCTTAAATTCCGCGCCGGTCTTGGCAATATCTGGCCTTTAACCGAACAGAAGTCTTCCTATGAAGAAGCGAAGAAGTCGCTTCGTATGGATAAGAGCAGTGTCGTTCATCTTCGTGATATCAAGATGGAGCTTGAATATGAGGCCGATTATCCTTCCGATCTGGAGAATCAGATGTTCGCTTATGTGACAAAGGGTGACCTTGACAACGCTGTTCGTTATGCAAATCTGTTTTTTGACTGGATGGTGGATGCCTATCCAGATTACCCGGACAGTATCCGTCTCAAGGCTCTGGAATTCGTCATGTGGGCGGAAAAAGAAGTTTTCCTTAAGGGTGGTATCCCATACGGCTTCCTGTACCGTAAGGATTATCTTGAGACAGTGCTTAGCTTTCATTCCTTTGAGGAGCTTCGTCACTGGTTTACCGATAAGATTATGACTGCCACAAGAAATATCAATGACAGTAAGGATGAGAAGGAGTCTTCTACCATCGGAAAGGCTAAATCCTATATCCTGCAGAATTTTGACAAAGAACTGTCTCTGGAGGATGTTTCAAAATATGTTGATATCAGTCCGTATTATTTCAGTAAGCTTTTTAAAGAAGAAACGGAACAGACTTTCATTGAATATCTCACTGGTCTTCGTATCGAAAAAGCAAAGCAGATGCTGAATAATCCGAATGCCACTATCAAGGAGATCTGTGTAGCTGTTGGGTACAGTGATCCGAATTATTTCTCACGTATCTTTAAGAAGGTTACGGGACAGACTCCTACTGAATATCGTGATACCATGTAACATTTATAAGGAGATCGATCATATGCGTCGTTATTGCTATCCAGTTTCACTGGTTCTGCTCTCATCATTTTTCATAACAGGATGTACCCAGAGGGGAAATGTCGTCCAGACCGAGTTGTCGAATCCTGCCTCTGATTCTCTGGAGATTGGTATGTCCTTTGACACCTTTGTTCTGGAGAGATGGCTCAGGGATCGTGATATCTTTGTCTCCACCGCTACAGAACTTGGTGCGGAAGTAAATGTGCAGAATGCCAATGGTGATGTGAAAGAACAGACCAGTCAGATCAATTATCTGATCGATAAGGGGATGGATGTGCTTGTCATCGTTGCTGTTGATGGATCTGACCCGGCACTTCTTGATGCGGTAAAGCGTGCCAAAAGCAAGGGGATCCGTGTCATTGCCTATGACCGTATCATCCAGAATGCGGATGTAGATCTCTATGTTTCCTTTGATAATGAGGAGGTCGGCGCCCTGATGGCTCAGGCTGTTCTTTCCCAGATTCCGGAAGATGGAACCATTGCCGCTATCTATGGTTCTCCTTATGATTACAATGTTGTTATGGCTGAAAAGGGAATTAAGAAGGTACTTGAGAATACAGATACCAAGCTTGTATATGAAAATTATGCTGATAACTGGAAGGCAGAATATGCCTATGAATATATGTCAGAGTGTCTGGATAGTATAGGACCTGTCGATGCAGTAATCTGTGGAAATGACGGACTTGCTGCGATGGCTTTTAAGTCTTTGTCAGAGCGGCGTCTTGCCGGTGATGTGTGTCTTGTTGGACAGGATGCTGATATCGATGCCTGCCAGCGTATCGTCGAGGGCACACAGTACATGACCGTTTATAAATCGATTGATCAGCTGGCAAGACAGACTGCACAGTATGCAGTTCTTCTTGCTGATGAAGGCGTGGTCCAGACCGAGGAAACATTTTTTGATGGCAGCGTGGAGGTTCCATTTTTAAAGCTTACTCCGATTGCTGTTACGAAAGAGAATATGGATGAGGAAGTCATCGCTTCCCGCTTCCATATGAAGAATGAAGTTTATCTTAATGTAGAAGAACATTAACGAAGAAAGGCCTTAAGCAGTATGTATAAAATCTTACTTGCAGACGAAGAAGGGATTGCTATTAAAGCACTCCGTAATATGATCGATGCGAATTACAGTAAAAACTGTGATATTCGCTTAGCCTTGAATGCCCGGCGCCTTATGGATGTCTTTTCAAAATTTCAGCCGGACATTGTATTTCTGAATATTCACATGACAGGGGTCCATGGTATTCCTACACTTCGTGAACTGCATGCCATGAACCGCGACTGTCAGTTCATTATCGTTTCTTATAATAAGAACTTTAGCTTTGAACGGGAAGGAAGAAATCTTGGTGTCTACGGTTATCTCACCAAGCCATTTCACGCAGAGGTCATTCGTGATCTTCTGAAGAAATGCTTTGCCTATATTACAACCCAGCAAAAGCGAACAGAACTTGAAAATTTCAATAAACAGCAGTTAGAAGAAGCAGTTCCTTTACTCGAAAACGCCATGATAAGTGAACTTCTTTTGCCGGATCCTCAGGGCAGCCAGGTATCCTTATACCGGCAATTCCTCGGCATCAAGTACAACTATGCCTGGGTATGCGACCTGAAATACGGACAGATCACAGAGCACGGAACCATGTGTAATCCTATCGGATCCATGATGCTTCTGTCAAAGTCCGTCTCCTACTTCCGTGTCATTGTCAAGGCATTCTTTCCATCTGCTATCATCGGTCCGATTCTGTCCAATCATGTGGTCTTTCTCGTACCATGCAGAGAGGAAAACTTATCGGAAGAAGAAGTGAAATTCCAGGAAAAACGTGTCAGAGATATGACTTATCAGCTCCACCGGAAGATGGATCTACGATTCCGATATACGATATCCGATCCACAGTCGATAGAATGACGTCAGAATGGTGCCAAGCACCATTCTGACGCATCGTTTACTCTACGGCAAAGGTTAATTCTGCAGTTACTGCGAGTTGTCCGTCTACGTAGGCGTTGGCTTTCCCAATGCCTACCGGACCTTTCTTTGCGATGATCTCGCAGGATAATTCCAGTACATCTCCCGGGATGACCTGGCGTTTAAACTTTGCGTTCTTGATGCCGCCAAAGAGTACGATCTTGCCTTTGTTGGCTTCCTCAGAAAGGATCGCAACTGCACCTGTCTGAGCAAGGGCTTCTATAATAAGTACACCTGGCATTACATGCTTTTGCGGAAAATGTCCCAGGAACTGCATTTCATTTGCTGTTACGCACTTTCTTCCTTTTGCGCTTACGCCCGGCTCGCACTCTGTGATACGATCCACCAGTAAAAATGGATATCGATGCGGCAGTATCTCCTGTATCTGATTCGAATTAAGTTCCATTGTAATTATTCCTCAACTTTCTGAAATACAATACTTGCATTGTGTCCGCCGAATCCAAGGGAGTTGGACATGGCCGCTTTAACTACGCGTTCTCTCATCTTGCATGGCACGATATCAAGGTCACATGCTTCATCCGGCACCTGATAATTAATAGTTGGAAGTACCACGTCATTATGCACACAGAGAACAGTAAGAATCGCTTCTACTGCACCGCTTGCTCCAAGAAGGTGACCAGTCATAGACTTTGTAGAACTTACGCAGAGGTTCTTTGCTTCTTCTCCAAATGCAAGATGAATCGCCTTCGTCTCACTCTTATCATTTAACTGAGTAGAAGTACCATGTGCATTCACATAATCCACGGTTGTGATTCCTGCTTCCTTCATTGCATTTTGCATACAAAGTGCAGCCATCTTCCCTTCTGGATTTGGTGCGGTTACATGGTAGGCATCGCAGGTTGCGCCATAGCCGGTGATCTCACAGTATATCTTTGCACCACGTTTTTTTGCATGCTCATATTCTTCCAGGATCAGCGCGCCTCCGCCTTCTCCCATAACGAATCCGTTACGTTCTGCATCAAATGGAATGGAGGCACGGTTTGGATCTTCAGAAAAGCTCAGTGCCTTCATAGAAGTGAATCCACCGATTCCAAGTTCCGTAATGCTGGCCTCGGAGCCGCCGCAAAGCATGACATCTGCGTATCCATCCTTAATCTGACGGAAAGCATCTCCGATTGCATTGGTACCACTGGCACAAGCTGTTACGACTGAAGTACAGCTCCCATGAAAACCAAGTCGGATACCGATATGGCCTGCCGCCATATTTGAGATCGCCATCGGAATGAAATGTGGAGATACACGGTCAAATCCTTTCTCCTTTCCGCGAAGACATTCTCTTTCAATCGTACCCAGACCACCGATTCCACTGGAATAGATAACACCGCATCTGCTGCTGTCTTCCTCATCCATAGAAAGTCCGGAATCTTCAAATGCCTGACTTGCAGATGCGATAGCATAGAGTGCATATGCATCTGTCTTTCTTACTTCTGTCTTATCAACGTAAAGCTCCGGATGGAAGTCCTTGACTTCTGCTGCCAGCTTTACCTTCGAATTACTGGTATCATAATGTGTGATAGGAGCGATTCCGCATACACCATTTTTCGCATTCTCCCATGTCTCACTCACTGTATTTCCAATTGGAGTGACAGCTCCAAGTCCTGTTACAACTACTCTTCTCATATCGCCATTCCTCCATCTACACAAATAACCTGACCGGTAATATAGCTGCTATTGTCTCCTGCAAGAAATGCAACTGCGTTAGCAACATCTTCCGGCTTACCCATGCTACGAAATGGAATCTGCGCAAGTGTTGCTTCCTTTGCCTTTTCCGGCATCTTTTCTGTCATATCTGTATCAATAAATCCAGGTGCTACCGCATTCACTGTAATCTTTCTGGAAGCTAATTCTCTTGCCATGGACTTTGTCATACCAATCACTCCGGCTTTACTTGCGGAATAATTGATCTGTCCGGCATTGCCAAGGATCCCTACTACAGAACTCATATTAATGATATGTCCTGCCTTAGCACGAAGCATCAATCTTGATACTCCACGCATCATATAAAAGGTTCCCTTCAGATTCACATCGATAACCGCATCAAAGTCTTCATCTGACATTCTGCCTGCAAGACCATCTCTCGTAATTCCTGCATTATTCACCAGGACATCGATCTTTCCGTTTCCAAATTCTGCGGCTGCTGCAATGAGCTTGTCACAATCTGCCGAATCTGCCACATTGGCCTGAACCATAAGAACAGAAGCACCCTTTTCTTCGCAGAGTCTTTTGGTTTCTTCTGCCGATTCCACTCCAGACTGATAATTGAATACAATATTCATTCCATCTTCTGCAAGCTTAACGCAGATCGCTCTTCCGATTCCGCGGCTTCCCCCAGTTACAAGGGCTGTTTTTCTATCACTCATTTCCAACTACCTTTCTGAAATCTGCTACAGTATCAATACTTGATACTGTTACCTTGATTCCCTTCGCCTTCGCTGTTTTCTTCAAAAATCCTGCCATAGTATTACCCGGTCCGATCTCTATGAACTCTGTATAACCTGCATCCAGGAGCTTTGAAAGATCCTGTTCCAGATAAACACTGCTCTGTACCTGACGTACCAGAAGTTCCTTGATATCCTCATCTTTTAAAAAGTCTCCGGTAACATTCATCGCAACCGGGATAGAAGTTTTTTTGAATTCAATCTGTTTAAAATATTCTTTTAGGGCATCTCCAGCCGGCTTCATATAAGAGGTGTGGAAAGGCCCGCTTACATTCAGGCGTACACACTTTTTCCCACCGGCTTCTTTCAGTTTTTCTTCTGCGAGAGCCACCGCCTGCTCCTCACCGCAGATAACAGTCTGTCCTGGACAGTTATAGTTGGCAACAGCTACATTATCAAGCTCGGTACAGATCTGTGTGATCTTCGCACTGTCCATTCCAAGGATCGCACTCATGCTGGTATGAGTCCCCTTTGCAGCTTCCATCATGACTTTTCCACGATACTGAAGTAATTCCAGATACTCTTTTTCTGTAAATGCACCTGCTGCATACAATGCACCGTATTCTCCAAGACTAAGTCCACAAGCAGCTTCTGCCTCTATTCCCTGCTCCTTCAAGAGATTTGTAACACCTGCTGCAAAAACACCCATGCATACCTGTGTATTCTCTGTCTTTGATAATTCTTCCATCGGACCTTCATGCATCCACTTTTTCACATCTATCTTAAGATCCAACCCATCTACAAAAGCACGGTAAGAAGGATATTCGTCATAGAAATCCTTTCCCATTCCTACTCTCTGGCTTCCCTGTCCTGCGTATAAAAGTACTTTTTTCACTTAAAAAGCCTCCTCATATTCCTCTCTGATCTCCCGGATCAGTTCCTCAACCTTCATGATCCTGTCAATTCTGTAAGCATTCGCTCCGGTAAAGAAAAGTCCATCTTCCCAGTTTCCCTTTACCGCTGCGATCAGCGCACGGCTGATACAGTACGGTGCATCCTTTTTCTTACATGCTGTAAGACAGTTATTACAGCGAAGCGCTCCAAAACGTTCCCCCTGCTTTAATCTCTCAAGCATCGGACTGTTCACAGCTCTTGCCGGCATTCCAACGGGACTGACCACGATCTGAATATCCTCTTTTTTAGCATTTACAATAACCTGCTTAAAACTTTCATCTGCGTCGCACTCTTCTGTTGCTATGAATCTGGTTCCGATCTGAACGCCTGCGGCACCGGCTTTCACAAATTCAGCCATATCTTTTCCGGTAAATACTCCTCCAGCCACAAAGACCGGTATATCTCCTGCCACTTCTTTTACTTCCTGAAGGATCGTCATATTATCTTTACAGGTATCTTCAAGCAATTCATCCTTTGAGAATCCAAGATGACCGCCTGCCATATAACCTTCCAGTACAAAAAAGTCCGGCTTTCTCTGATAGCGCCTTTCATACTGCTTCAGGATAATTCTTGCTGCACGTCCACTAGATACGACTGGTGCGCAAAGGGTATCGGTTCCTTCCAGATATTCTGGAAGATTCAGCGGAAGACCCGCACCTGATATAATCACATCTGCTCCTGCCTGAGCCGCACATCTGCAAGTATCCTCATAATTCGTTACCGCAGTCATGATGTTAACGCCTACAAGACCTCTTCCACCTGCAATCTCCTTCGCTTTTTGTATCTCTCTTTTTAAAACACGAAGATTCGCTTCTTTTGTATTCTGTTCAAAATCAGGCTCGGTATAGCCTGCGTTTACCGAACTGATCACACCGATTCCACCGCATCTGGCTACATGTCCTGCCAGATTACCAAGGGAAATACCAACGCCCATGCCTCCCTGAATCAAAGGAAATTCAATCTCTTTTGTCCCAATAATCATGCTTAACTTAACTCCTGAACTACCTTTTTTGCTCCTTCATACATATCTTCGAATATCTCACGGATTGGACGAATCTCATTCACCTGTCCGCATACCTGACCTGCCATAAGAGAACCTGTCTTGGTATCTCCTTCAAATACTGCTCTTCGAAGGGATCCTAATGTAAACTTCTCAAGCTCCATCTTATCTGCTCCGGCTTTCTCCTGCTTTACGTATTCCCTTGCCATCGCATTTTTCAGGATTCGTACAGGAGTTCCGGCGATACGGCCGGTCACGATAGTATCGTTATCCTTTGCTTTTAAAACTGCAGCCTTATAATTCTCATGGATCGGGCATTCTTCTGACGCAAGCAGGCAGGTTCCAAGCTGAACACCTACTGCACCAAGCGCGAATGCTGCAGCCAGCTGTCTTCCATCTGCGATTCCGCCTGCCGCGATGACAGGGATAGATACGCCATCCACTACCTGTGGCACCAGTGCCATCGTTGTCATCTCTCCTACATGACCGCCGCTTTCTGTTCCTTCTGCGATAACAGCATCTACGCCAAGCTTTTCCATGCGCTGTGCAAGAAGTACACTCGATACCACTGGGATAACCTTCATGCCGTTTTCCTTCCACATTGGGATAAACTGCCCAGGATTTCCTGCACCTGTGGTAACGATCTTAACACCTTCTTCCACGATCATCTCTGCCATTTTCGGTGCATCCGGATTCATCAGCATCAGGTTCACGCCAAATGGCTTATCTGTCAGGCTTTTGCAGGTGCGGATATGATCTCTTAACATCTCTGTATTCATGCCGCCTGCACCGATTAGTCCAAGTCCTCCTGCATTACTGACTGCTGCTGCAAATTCACCGGTTGCAATATTTGCCATTCCCCCTTGTATAAAAGGGTATTTTGTATTCAATATCTCATTTAATCTCATACCATTTCCTCCAAAAGAGCTCCGCTCCAGGTTAATCCGGCTCCGAACCCTACCAACAGAACTCGTCTGCATTTTTCAAGAATACCTTTTTCCATACATTCATCCAGTGCGATCGGGATACTTCCTGCTGAGGTATTCCCGTATTCTCCGATATTGATATAGAATTTCTTCTCATTACCAGGGAATTGCTTCTGCACATGGCGAATGATTCTTTCATTGGCCTGATGACATACGATCAGGTCAATCTCATCCATTGTAAGCTCCGCTTCTTTTAATACTTCATTTATCGCCTGTGAGAGTGCAGTTACTGCAAAGCGGAATACCTCATTCCCTTTCATCACCAGATGGGCATCGTTATATCCCGCTCCTGGACAATTCAGTACATCGATATCTCCTCTTGCCCATGCCTTCTGGATAAATCTGCCGCCTCCTGCCTTTATCAGTGCCGCTCCTGCACCATCTCCAAAGAGAATACAGGTGGAACGATCATCGTGATCCATAATTCTTGATAACTGTTCACTTCCAATCAGAAGGATATACTTTCCAGGCATTGCCGGGAGAAGCCCATTTGAAACCGCAAGCCCCATTAGGAATCCGGAACAAGCTGCATTCACATCAAATGCGTAGATGTTCTCCGGCAGATGACATTCGCTCTGCACGATGCATGCATTAGATGGAAATGCATAGTCAGCCGTGGATGTTGCTACTATAACTGCTCCGATTTCTTCCGGAGAGATCTGTGCCTTTTCCAGTACCTTCCTTGCTGCTTCTACGGCTAAGGATGCACAGCTTTCTTCTTCGCAATAATAACGATTACTGATACCGGTTCTTGTCCGGATCCACTCATCGCTGGTATCGATTCGTTTACATAAGTCGTCATTACTGATCCGTTTCGCCGGAAGTGCTCTGGCTGTCGCTGTTATCTGCATCCTTTTCACCTGCCTCTCTTACTCTATTTCCAATTCCTGCCTTCTTATCGATACTGCGAAACTTCGCATATCGCCTTTTTACAAGACTTGCAGGACTTATTTTCATCAATTCCTTTAATTCTTTTTCCAGCATCTGATCCAGGGTGATCCAGAAGTTCTTATCCTCCGGCACGATCTCATCGATCAGTCCGTATCCCTTCAGATCCTGTGCTGTTATCTTCATAATTTCACTGGCCTCGGCCGCTCTTTTTACATCCTTCCAGAGAATGCTTGCGAATCCCTCCGGGGAAAGGATGGAATAAACCGCATTTTCCAGCATCCATACCTCATCCGATACCGCCAGCGCCAGTGCGCCGCCACTGCTTCCTTCTCCTGTTATAATTGCAATAGAAGGGGTCTTCATAGCACTCATATAGGCCAGACTTTCTGCGATGGCATTGCTCTGTCCATTGCTTTCTGCCTCCATTCCAGGATATGCACCGGGAGTGTCGATAAATGTAATTACAGGTCTATGAAACTTTTCCGCCTGCTCCATAAGTCTTTTTGCCTTTCGGAAGCCTTCCGGAGAAGCCATACCGAAGTTGCAGCGGATCTGTTCCTGTGTTGTCTTTCCTTTTTTATGGCCGATCACGGTCACCGGCATCCCGTGAAACATTGCGATTCCACCGATAACTGCTGAATCATCGCGGTATAACCTGTCTCCATGCATCTCCATAAATCCATCAAATAATGTATTAATATATTCTTTTATGCCAGGTCTTTCCTTACTTCTTGCCTGTAAGACTTTCTCGTAAGCCGATCTTTCCATAATTTCTTTTATCCTCTTTCATATCCATGCAGACCCAGGATATGATTTAATACCTGTCTCCATTTCTTTCGTTCCACGATTCGGTCAATCATACCGTGTTCCAGCAAGAATTCCGACCTCTGAAACCCTTCCGGAAGTGTCTGTCCGATGGTCTGCTCTATTACTCGTGGTCCGGCAAAACAGATCAGCGCTTCCGGTTCTGCCAGAATGATATCTCCAAGACTGGCAAAACTTGCGCTGACGCCTCCTGTCGTCGGGTGTGTCAGGCAGGATACGAAGAGTCCGCCACTATTCTTGTACTTCTGTATCGCTGCAGAGGTCTTTGCCATCTGCATCAAGGAGAACATTCCCTCCTGCATTCTTGCACCGCCGCTGGCACTGAAGATGATAAGCGGCAGCTTTTTCTTCTGGGCATATTCTGCCAGAAGTGTTACCTTCTCTCCTACCACAGTTCCCATGCTTCCCATCAAAAAGCGTCCATCCAGGAATCCGATTGCCGCTTTTCTCTGCTTGATCAGTGCTGTTCCCGCCAGGAATGCATCTGTCTCTTGATATTCTTCCTGATAACGTCTTCGCTTCTCCTCATAATCCGGAAACTGAAGCGGATTGTTCACATTCACATTTGCAAATAATTCCTTAAAGCTTCCCGGATCACAGATCTCTGTAATACGGCTTTGTGGTGACTTTTCATCGTATTCTGTGACTTCTTCCTTCTGATTCTGCTGTCTCAAACGGAGCAATGAGTTCCAGCTTTTTCTTTTTCTGATGTAAATATCATTTACATTCATACTTCTTTCATGCCTTCCTTATACCAGCTTTCCAGTTCCTTCTGGTTCTTCTCCCAGAATCCGGTGTTGTATTTTCCCATGATAAAATCCGGATGATACGTAATCAGGTGCATCATTTCCGCATTAGTCTTAACGCCTTCTATGATGAGCTCTTCTAATGCTCTTCTCATTCGGCGAACCGCTTCAAGTCTTGTGTTCCCGCTTACGATGATCTTCGCCAGCATAGAATCATAGAATGGACTGACCTCGTAGCCGGAAAAGAGATGGCTTTCTGTTCTTACTCCATAGCCGGATGGGAAATGCAAAAATGTAACAGTTCCAGGTGTCTGTGCATTGATTCTGCATTCAATCGCATGCTTTTCTATCTGTATCTCTTCCTGTGTAAAATTCAGCTTCATACCTGCCGCGATACGGATCTGCTCTCTGATCAGATCGATTCCTGTAATCTCTTCTGTTACGGGATGCTCTACCTGGATTCTGGTATTCATCTCGATAAAGTAATAATTCCTGTCATCATCCATGACGAATTCAATCGTACCGGCACTTACATAGCCTGCTGCCTTTGCAGCTTTTACTGCAATCTCACCAATCTCTTTTCGAAGTTTATCATCCAGTAGTGGTGATGGTGCTTCTTCAAGGAGCTTCTGATTATTCTTCTGGATAGAACAGTCTCTCTCTCCAAGATATACGGTATTGCCTTCCTTATCAGCCAGGATCTGTACTTCGACATGATGAGGATTTAATATCAGTTTCTCCATATACATCTCGTCATTACCAAATGCATTCCTTGCCTCTGCGGTGGCTGTCTCATATGCACCTGCAATCTCTTCTTCGGAAAATGCCTTTCGGATTCCTTTTCCTCCGCCACCAGCCGAAGCCTTTAATAATACCGGATATCCAATCTCTTTTGCCGCCTGCTTTGCTTCTTCTACAGAATGGATCAGACCATTAGATCCCGGAACTACCGGAACC
Source organism: Marvinbryantia sp. (assembly GCA_045598185.1). GTDB lineage: Bacteria > Bacillota > Clostridia > Lachnospirales > Lachnospiraceae > Marvinbryantia. The sequence continues at coordinate 55,130 of JAZLLO010000113.1, read as the reverse complement.
ATGTGCCGGATCATCAGTGTTCGAGCTGACTGTTTATCCCCCATCTTCCGGATCACATCAGCAGATGGTCCGATGAAACGAATTCCCGCTTCCTCACACATCTGCGCAAAGTTCGCATTCTCCGATAAGAATCCAAATCCCGGATGGATGGCATCACACTCCATCTTTTTTGCCACCTCAAGGATCACTTCCGCCTTCAGATAGCTCTCTGAACTCTTTGCCGGCCCGATGCAGATTGACTTACTTGCCAGCATCACCGGCAGAGACTTCTCATCTGCCTTGGAATACACAACAACAGATTCGATTCCCATCTCTCTGCAGCACCTGATAATACGAACCGCAATCTCACCACGATTGGCAATCAGAATTCTCTTAAACATAACGAATCAGTCCTTCATCATAGGAAACCAGTGTTCCATCCTCCACAAGGATCTCTTCCACAGTTCCATCTTCTTCTGCCACAACCTCATTCATCAGCTTCATCGCCTCAATAATACCGATGACATCGCCCTTTCTGATCTTCTGCCCAGCTACTACAAAAGGCTCTGCCTCTGGGGAAGCTGCCCGGTAGAAGATACCTGCAAGCGGTGCCTTCAGCACTGTGCCATTGGAGACGGGTCCCACTGGCTCACTTACTGCGTTTGTGCCAGCGGGAACCGTCCCCAATGGCACACATGTAATCTGTTCCTTCCCAAATGCCTTTTTTAGTTTCAGGATAGCCCCTTCCAATTCAAGTTCCAGCTCTGCTACGGAAGACTGCTCGAAGCGATCCAGAAGGTCGTATATATTCTGAATATTCATCTTATGCCTCTTAAGCTACCTTGCTGTCGATGTATGTTACGATATCTTTTACAGTAACAAATCCCTGAAGGGCATCTTCTTCGATGGTTAATCCAAATGCCTCTTCCAGTGCCATGCTAAGCTCCATAGCATCCAGTGAATCAAGTCCGATATCTTCCTTTAAGGAAGCTTCCATTGTTACAACATCCTCATCACAGTTAACAGTATCTACCATAATTTCTTTTACTTTTTCAAAACACATCTTCGTAATCTCCTTCTTACCTTTTATACTTCATTTTATTTATTTAAATATATTTAACTAAATATATTTCACGTTTCGTATATTACTCCCGGTATTACGAAAAAGTCAACAGGATTTTCGATTAATAATAAAAAAACAGAGAACCTTAAGAATTCCCTAAGATTCTCTGTTGAATAACCAACACTTATTAAATTTATGTTGTTAACATTTTAGCCCTTATAATAGTTGATCAGACATCCCTTTAAGATGATTGTTCTTTCATCATCTGTCAGTTCGCCAAGCTTTAACGTAAATTCTTCCATACCGTTTTCCTTTACAACAAATGCCTTGATCTCTGTCTTCTTTGTCTCGATTGCTTCTCTGATCTCTGGTACGAAGAGGTAATCTCCGTTTGCAAATGGAAGGTCGCCACCATCGATGATGAATGGAAGCATACCCCAGTTGATCAGATTAGAACGATATCTCTTGGTTGCATAGCTATTGGCAATGTTAGCCCAGCCGCCAAGTACCTTCTGACAGGAAGCTGCCTGTTCACGTGCTGAACCATCACCTGGTTTTACAGCAAAAATTGTACTTCCAACACCTACAGTATCTCTGTTAACGTCAGGATATGTCTCTTTGATCTTCATGATCACTGGTTTGATCTCCGGAAGAACTTCTGGCATAGGCTGTCCTGCTTCACGAGCCTTTTCAGCCTTCTGAACTTCTTTTGCACGTCCAACGTATGCAGGATCCTTTCTTGAGAGTGTAAACTCAGCAAGACCCAGTGGGTTAGAACGGTAAGAAGATGTCTCACCGGATGGAATCAGTTCATCTGTTGTAGTAACAGGATCATGAATCTCTGAAACAACCTTTAATACAAGATGCTTTGTAAGCTCCGGCATAGCTGGCCAGTCCTTGATATTAGGACCAAACTTAATCTCTGTTGCAGGATCTGCTACACCCTTGCTGTCAAATACACGGTTTGCATAGATACTGCTGTCGAAGTAATACTTTGGATTGGTAAAGTTCGCATCTACATCTGTAGCAGCTGTAAGGTAACCCTTGTTAGCAGCTGTTGCAGCGATAGAACGAGCATCCATAAGTGCAACGGATGCAATCTGTCCGCTCTGAAGCTTAGAACCTTCACGGTTCGGGAAGTTTCTTGTAGAGTGACGGATAGAAAATGCATTGTTAGCAGGTGTATCACCGGCACCAAAGCAAGGACCACAGAATGCAGTCTTAACGATAGCACCAGACTTGATCAGGTCCGCAAGACGACCATTCTTAGCCAGTTCCATATAGATTGGAGTACTAGCAGGATATACAGAAAGAGTAAACTCATCAGCACCGATGTAAGCATCCTTTAAGATATCAGCTGCAGCACAGATATTCTCGAAGCCACCACCTGCACAACCAGCGATGATACCCTGATCTACGTACAGTCTGCCGTTACGTACCTTATCACGAAGAGTGAAATCTACAGCACCGTCTAAGCTTACAAGTGCACGCTTTTCTACATCAAGAAGGATGTCATCAAGGTTCGCATTCAGCTCTTCAATAGTATAAGTATTGCTTGGGTGGAATGGCATAGCGATCATTGGTTTTACCTTGGAAAGGTCAACATAGATCATACCGTCATAGTATGTAACCATACCAGGCGCAAGCTCTTTATATTCATCAACTCTGCCATGGATCTCATAGAAGTCTTTAATCTGGTCATCTGTCTTCCAGATAGAAGAAAGACAGGTTGTCTCTGTTGTCATAACGTCGATACCGATACGGAAATCAGCTGAAAGGTTCTCAACACCAGGACCTACGAATTCCATAACCTTATTATTAACATAACCATTGCCAAATACAGCACCGATAATAGCAAGCGCAACGTCCTGAGGACCAACACCCTTTTCAGGCTTACCTGTCAGATATACGCCAACAACCTTTGGCATATTGATATCATAAGTCTTGCACAGAAGCTGCTTAACAAGCTCCGGACCACCTTCACCCATAGCCATAGTACCAAGGGCACCGTAGCGAGTATGGGAATCAGAACCAAGGATCATCTTACCGCCGCCTGCCAGCATCTCACGTGCAAACTGGTGGATAACTGCCTGATGAGGTGGTACATATACTCCACCATACTTCTTTGCACAGGTAAGACCAAACATATGGTCATCTTCATTAATGGTTCCACCTACTGCACAAAGACTATTATGACAGTTTGTAAGAACATATGGAACCGGGAACTTCTCAAGTCCTGATGCTCTGGCTGTCTGAATAATTCCAACGAAAGTGATGTCATGAGATGTAAGCTTATCAAACTTGATTCTAAGCTTTTCCATGTTACCAGAAGTGTTATGGTCTTTTAAAATACCATAAGCGATCGTATTCTTTGCTGCTTCTTCTTTTGCCGGTGCGCTTCCAAGCTTGGATGCAAGAATCTCGCCAGCATGTGCGCCGTCTTCTACGATCTCTGTTCCGTTCAGCAGATATACTCCGCCGTCAAACAATTTAATCATAATTTTCCTCCTCATACATGATTACTGTAAGTAATCTATTAAATATCCTGACGCTCCATATACTTCATGTAATTGGAAACCATCAGTGCAATCCTGAATGTCATAGCATCCTCGAATACTCTTACATCCAGGCCTGTGCTCTTCTGTAACTTCTCCAGACGATAAACCAGTGTATTACGATGAATATACAACTGTCTGGAGGTCTCTGATACATTCAGGCTGTTATCAAAGAACTTATTAATGGTTGATAATGTCTCCTCATCCAGTTCATCCGGAAGTTCACCATCAAATACTTCATTAATAAACATCTCACAAAGTGGGATTGGAAGCTGATAGATCAGACGTCCGATACCCAGTGTATTGTATGCGCTGATGTTCTTCTCTTCGTAGAAAATCTTTCCTACATCAAGTGCCATCTTCGCTTCCTTGTAAGACTTGGATAAGAAACGGATCTCACTGGTAATATTACCATATGCAATACGAACCTGTGCCATCGCTTCACTGTTCAGCATATCAAGCAACGTCTTCGCAGTTCTGTCTACAACATCATAATCATCCGTGTCTTTCAGTTCCTTTACGATAATGATATTATGCTCATCAGCTGCTGTAACAAAGTCCTTGGTATTGCCGGCAAAAAGTCCCTTGATGATCTCAAGAACATTATTATCCTGATCCATCTTCGTCTCAACAAGATATACCACTCTCTTTGCTTCGATATCGATATGAAGCTTCTTTGCACGATTATAGATATCCACCAGAAGAAGATTATCCATCAGAACATTCTGGATAAAGCTGTTCTTATCGTGCTTCTCACGGTACGCGATCATCAGGTTGTGCAGTTCGCTGACTGCAATCTTGCCAACCATATATGCATCCTCGCCCTTACCCTGAGAGATCAATATATATTCCACCTGCTGATTATCCATGATCTTAAAAAAATGATAACCCTGAATGACCTGGCTGTCTGCAGGGGAATCAGCAAACAATGAAATAGCCTCCTGACTGATCTCAGATTCCGGGAATGTTGTTGCTACAGTATTCCCCTCCAAATCTTTTACACACAGATCTACTCGCGTAATCGCCTTTAACTCATCGATCGCTGTCTGAATAATCTGACCAGAAATCATAAAACTCCTCCATTTTCTACTGTTATAATGTAGTTTATAATAATCTATTTCTTTCAAATCTGCAAGATGCATCATGCACATTAAAATATACAGATTTATCTAAATTTTTGAAAAAAAATAGGAAGGCAGCTAGCTGCCTTCCTACGAAAGTTAATCACTTTATATATTCGCCAGATTACACACCAAAGACTAGTTTGTAATTGTGATTTCTGTTTCTTTGTCGAATACGTGGATCTTCTCAGCGTCAAGAGCGAACTTAACAACAGAACCTGTTCTAGCTGTTGTAGCTGGGTTAACTCTAGCTGTCATTGGGAAGTTTTCAACATCGAAGTATAAGAATACTTCTGCACCAAGTAATTCGTAAACTCTGATTGTAGCTTCAACTACTGTTTCTGGAGACTTAGCAAGGAAGTCTGGAGAATCGTGTACGTCTTCTGGACGGATACCCATAACAACTGTCTTTCCTGCATAACCACCATCGATAAGAGCTTTAGCCTTAGCTGGAGCAAGCTTGATTGGGAAGCTTCCAACATGAAGGATAACATCGTTGCCCTTAACTTCAACCTTAGCATCAAGGAAGTTCATCTGTGGAGATCCGATGAATCCAGCTACGAAGAGGTTACCTGGGTTATTGTAAAGGTTCTGTGGAGAATCTACCTGCTGAACAACACCATCTTTCATAACTACGATTCTTGTACCAAGTGTCATAGCTTCTGTCTGGTCATGTGTTACGTAGATGATTGTAGCGCCAAGTCTCTGGTGAAGTTTAGAGATCTCGATACGCATCTGTACACGAAGTTTAGCATCAAGGTTTGAAAGAGGTTCGTCCATAAGGAATACCTTTGGATCACGAACGATTGCACGACCCATAGCAACTCGCTGTCTCTGACCACCTGAAAGAGCCTTTGGTTTACGATCAAGAAGTTTGTCAAGGTCAAGGATCTTAGCAGCTTCTTTAACCATCTTATCGATCTGATCCTTTGGAACTTTTCTAAGCTTAAGACCGAATGCCATGTTATCATATACTGTCATATGAGGATACAGAGCGTAGTTCTGGAATACCATTGCGATATCTCTATCCTTTGGTTCAACGTCATTAACTACTCTGTCACCAATCTTTAATGTACCTTCAGAAATTTCTTCAAGACCTGCAACCATACGAAGTGTTGTAGACTTACCACAACCAGATGGGCCTACGAAGATGATGAATTCTTTATCTTCGATTTCAAGATTGAAATCCTTAACTGCTTCAAAACCATTTGGATATCTCTTATAGATATGCTGTAATGATAATCCTGCCATTTTGTAAAAATCCTCCTAAAATTTACTAATCCAAAACAGATTTTCTTCATCTGTACTATACAAATTATAGCTTTTTCACTCCTTTTTTTCCATACACCTAATAAACAAATTTTCCAAAATAATCTTGTTAGTTCTGTCTATTGCATTGTTTACTTTTTCACTTGTTCAACATATTGCCAAAAACAAACCTTTTTCACTATGCAAGTTGACGAAACAGGGCATATCAATATATACTATCAACAGAAAAGACAGGAGAAAGCTATTATGAACTATATCGTATTCGATCTGGAATGGAATCAGTGTCCCGATGGTAAGTATCACGAAAACCCTGATATTCCTTTTGAGATCATTGAGATCGGCGCCATAAAACTGAATAGTGAAAAAGAAGAGATCGACCGGTTTCATGAATATGTAAGACCTGTCGTTTATAAGCGTCTTCATCATATGTCACAGGCCATCACACGTATCCCTATGCGAACACTGGAGAAAGCCGATGGATTCGCAGAGGTGATAGAACGTTTCCGTATCTGGTGCGGAACTGACAACTGGTTCTGTATCTGGGGAAGCCTGGACTTCCTGGAGCTTCAGCGTAATATGAAGTTTCACGGTGTCGAGAACTTCTTCCCATATCCGCTGAAGTATCTTGATATCCAGAAGCTTTACAGCCATGCTTACGAAGATGGCAAGACACGCCGTACCCTGGAGGCAGTCGTTGACAGCCTTGACATCGACAAGATTATCCCATTTCATTCTGCCATCTACGATGCCTGGTACACTGCTAAAGTCATGCAGTACCTTACAGAAGAACAGTTAACCACCCTGTATTCCATTGATTATTATCGTTATCCGAAGAAGCGCAGAGAAGAGATCTCCTGCACCTTCCCGACATACACCAAGCTGGTATCCAAAGTCTTTGCCACAAAGACAGATGCCATGAAGGACCGAAAAGTCGCTGCCACCAAGTGCTATATCTGTGGTCAGAATGCCAGAAAAAAAGTACGCTGGTTCCTCAACGGCAGCAAGAACTACAGTTGCCTTGCCTACTGCGAAGACCACGGCTATATCAAAGGTAAGATCCGTTTTAAGAAAACTGAAGATACTGGCGAATATTTCGTAGTAAAGACATTGAAGATCATCGATGTCGATCAGGCTATGGATCTGGTAGAACGAAAGATTCTGTTGCAGATTCGCCGTAAACTGAAAAAAGCACAGGAAAAAATCTAGCTATATAAAATAAGCCATTGGGAATGATGATGATATGATCCTCCTAAAGTAGACAAGGTAAATAACCAAATCTACTTTAGGGGGATTTTTATGATCAAAAAGAAACATAGCCCTGAATGGAAGATAGCCAGAGTACAAGAGTATATATCTGGCCAGGGCTCATATCAATCAATTGCCAATGATAATGGTGTAAGTCAAAGAACTATTATTGATTGGGTAAAAAAATACCAGAAACAAGGCGAAGCAGCATTTTTCAAAACCGCAGGAAATAAACACTATAGTAAGGAATTTAAGAACATGTGCGTTGAAGCAGTCTTATCTGGTGAAGGAACTGTAGATGACATAGTTGCAAAATATAATATTTCTGCCAGAGAGGTTTTACGTCGTTGGATTTCAAAGTATAATGCCAATAAAGAACTTAAGGATTACGATCCTAAACAGGAGGTCTATATGGCAGAAACTCGAAGAAAAACCACTGTCGAAGAACGGAAAGAGATTGTTGAATATTGTATTAATCATGGAAGAGATTATAAAAATACTGCTTATAAATATGATGTCTCATACTCTCAAGTTTATTCTTGGGTAAAAAAGTATGACGAAAATGGTGAAGATGCACTCACTGACAGGCGTGGTCATCATAAAACAGATGAGGAAGTGGATGAGCTCGAACGTCTTCGCCGTGAAAATCTTCGTTTAAAACGGAAGCTTGAAGAAAAGGACATGCTGGTGGAACTGTTAAAAAAAGTGAAGGAATTAGAAGGGATGTGAGGCTGGGAAAACAGCGTAAAGAATCTAAGTTCATAGCTGTAAAATATTTTTACGATGAGAAACATTGGAGTATCAACTGGATGTGCAAGCAATTGAAAATCACGCGTGCTGCTTATTATAAATGGCTGAAAAGAGAAGTACCATCGCAGGAGAAGGAAAACTTAGAGATCGCAGAATTAATAAAAGAATACGACGAAAGATTCGGTCATATCCTTGGTTATAGACGAATGACAGACTGGATTAATCACTTCAATCACACGCACTATAGCCGAAATCGTATCCATAGAATCATGAAGAAGCTGAGAATTCATTCGATAATACGGAAAAAGAAATCAAAGTACAAAAAAGCTGCTCCTGAAGCAACGGGTGAAAACAAGCTGAAGCGCGACTTTAATGCATCTGCACCAAATGAGAAGTGGACAACTGATGTTACCGAGTTTAAAATTCCAGGAACAAATCAAAAGCTATTCCTCAGTGCCATTCTGGATCTGTATGATCGTGTTCCGGTATCCTATGTTGTCAACAAACGGAATAATAACAAGCTTGTATTTGACACATATGATAAAGCAATTCAAGAAAACCCGGATGCAAAACCACTGTTTCATTCTGATCGTGGATTTCAATATACGAGCAAAGTATTTCAGTCCAAGTTAAAAAACCAGGGAATGGAACAATCAATGTCGCGAGTAGGACATTGCATTGACAACGGTCCAACAGAAGGACTGTGGGGAATTATCAAATCGGAAATGTATGCAATGTATACCATTACAGATGAAGTTTCTCTTCGTGAGGCGATCGACAAGTACATGCATTTTTATACTTATGAACGACCGCAGGAACGTTTTAACTGCAAACCACCAGCCGAAGTAAGGAAAGAGGCTTTGGAAAAAGAGAGTATTCCTCAATATCCTATCGCTGAGAACAAAAGGATTGAAAAATACAAAGAAAAATGGTGTGCGTAACCAATACGAGCGTTTATGCCGCGAAAGCCGCTTGATCAATGAGAAGAAGATGTGGTAGGCTGCTAGCCGGGCTGGCCAGGGCGCATGCGCCTCTGAGCCTGACCGTGCCAGCCGTAAACCGCATCTTCAGAGGCTCGTTGTCAAGTGGATCGTGGAATAAATGCTTCATAACCAAAAACATCCGCCACATCTCTCGACATAGCGGATATTTATACACTTTTTTTAGATATTTGCCTTGTCTACTTGACAAGGGGCTGATCAGGGCTGATCACTCACCAGCGAACCCCCCAATGGCTCATCTTTCTACCCTTTCGGCTTATCTTTCATGACCCTTACATAAGTGATCAATAACAGTGTTGATGCCAGCATCCATGCCGCCGGATGTGCGAAGCAGATCCCTGTATAGCTATGATAATGGGTTGCTATCACTGCTGTAATGGAACGTCCGATCAGCTCTGCAACGCCTGCCATCATTGGCAGGAATCCGTATCCCATTCCCTGTATGCCGTTTCGGAATACATTCACGATGGTAAGTGGAATCAGAAATGCCGTCGTTACTTTCATATAGATATCTACCAGAGACTGTACCTCAAGTACATTATCGTTGACGAAAAGTCCTGTCACTTTATATCCCCAGAAGAAAAGAATTCCACCAAAGACAATTGATACTACCGCACCATAAGTAAATGCGATGCGAAAGCCCTTTCGAACTCTGTCGTATCTTCCCGCGCCGACATTCTGTGCGGCGAATGTAGCCATTGCAGAACCAAGTGCAATATAGACCTGATTGACGATCATCTCTGCCTTTGATGCTGCTGTGAATCCTGCAATATAGATGGAACCAAGGGTATTCAGTGCCGTCTGCACCATCGTAGAGCCGATGGCTGTGATGGAATACTGAAATGCCATCGGAAGTCCAACTCTAAGCTGAGTCTTCATCACCAAGCCATTATCCCTGAAATCATCTCTTGTAATACAGTTCAATACAGATACCTTCTTAATGATATATACAAGACACAATATAGCTGACAAACCCTGTGAAAATACAGTTGCGATAGCTGCACCTGCTACGCCCATATGGAAGATTATGATCAGTGCAAGGTCCAATATGATATTCAGGCTTGCTGAAAAAACCAGAAAATAAAGCGGCACCTTACTGTTTCCAAGTGCACGAAGGATACATGCAAAAAAGTTATACATGATCTGTGCAGTGATTCCAAAGCAGATAATCATCATATACAGATATGCTTCTGCAAAGATATCCTCAGGAGTCTGCATCAGTCTCATCAAAGGCTTCATTCCAAGCATACTTATCGTAGTCATAAGGATGCAGGATACAATTGCGATCACACCCGCAGATGCCACGCTTTTTCGCATCCCTTTCATATCTCCTGCACCAAAGCGCTGACTTGTCAGAACAGTGATACCTGCCATCAGCCCCATCAAAAATCCAAGAATCAGGAAATTGATACTACCGGTAGATCCAACTGCTGCCAGAGCCTGTGTACTGACGAACTTCCCTACAATGATCGTGTCGATGATATTGTAGACCTGCTGGAAAATATTCCCGATCAGAATCGGAATTGTAAAATAAAAGATATTACTGGCAGGATTACCCACTGCCATATTTTTTTCCATAATGTATGTCACCTCTATCTCCTGCTTACTCCATCTCCAGAAGCCGTAAAGAATAATTAAGATAAAAAATATCTTCCGGATCATCCAGATTACTCTCCAGAATCTCCTTTATCTTATCGATACGGTAGAGAAATGTACTTCTGTGAATAAACAGGTCATTTGCTGTCTTTGTCGCATTTAACTGATTGTCCAGATAAGTACGAAGCGTCTGTACATACTGAGTATGAAGTTCTTCGTCCATACGATGCAGCTCCAGAACCCCTTCATGACAAAGCATCCTGCCCGGCAGTACCTTCGTTGTCTGCTCAAACATATACGGGACAACCATCTGATTAAAACGATAGATCCAGATATACGGTTTCACACGGCTTCCAACCTCCAGCGCAATCTTCGCCTGCAGGAACTGACGGCGGATTCCCATATGACCACGAACCACACGACTGTATCCCGCCTTAAGATAACTGTCACGTATGAAGTAAGTCAGCTTACTTTCTATCTCTTCCGTCTCCATAGAAAGCTTCGTAAGGTTAAAATATGTAATAATATATCCCTCGAATTCAAAGCTACAGGAATCCGGGAACTGTTTTTTCATGTACTTTCGGATTCCATAGATGGTCATGGAACTCTCATCTTCATACAGAATCTGAAGGATCAGACACAGATATTCATGCTTAACACCCCAGCCTAGCTGATTCAGCTTACGGCTAACCTGCATATAGTCCGCTTTTCTGTCTGTGATCGCTGTCAGGAAGATATCCTCCAGACCACTCTTTTCCAGAATTGCAGGGATATGTGACAGCATAAACTCCAGATATACCGCCAGTTCCCGAAGAATACAAAAACTCCCTTCCGAAAATGGACGAAGTGCTTCTGTAAGAACAACTCGATGAGTGTCCTGCCCTCCAACCTGAAGATTCATACCGATCGTCCTGCATCCACCGATAAATGCCGGATACATCACCGGGCCATGCGCCTCTTTCTGAACCGTCTTATACTGGATCATCTCATTCATATAGTTAGAATTCACATTCTCATCTGCAAATATCCGAAAATCATCCGGAATATTCTCTGTTCCCGCATCTGCAACAAAGGTAAAGTCCTGACCCATAACAGTAAGTGGGTTACCTAAAAATTCTGACGATATCTTCAGGATCTTCCCGATTGTACCATTACCGATCACAACGTTTCGAAGCTTTTCCACCCAGGCATCACAGGTATCAAAGATATCTGTCAGCATATTAAAAATAAGCGCCGAATTCTTCTCTTCTATACAGATATAAGCCGCGCTTAGATTCTCCTGCGGCATGACTCCTGCAAAGATATAGAACACATCTCGATATTCTTCCGGTTCTTCTTCTGAATCAACCACAACCACATGACCGGACAATTCTTTCTTGTACATGAATACCGGGCGAAGATATGCATCTTCCCCCGAGATTCTATTCTGCTTAACAACATTACAATATTCACTTATCTTATCCGCAATATACGCACTTGATAATTTCACAATAAACTCCTATATACAGATGCCTGACTAAATGTCCGGCATACTGTCAACTCAGCTGTGTCAAAAACTCCTTTGCCAGCACCGCACAGTCAATGGCATTGGCTGTATAGGCATCTGCCCCTGCTTCCTTTGCAATCTCTTCCGTAACAGCACCGCCGCCGACCATGATCTTATACTTTCTCTTTGGAATCCTCTTCAAAGTCTTCACTACACGAACCAGTTCCGGTACTGAAGTAGAAAGAAGTGAGGACAGACACACAATTGATATCTCCGGATGCTCCCTGATTGCCTTCAGGAAAGTCCTCTCAGACACATCAACGCCAAGATCAATCACTTCGATTCCTTCACTACGAAGCATCAATGCCACCAGGTTTTTTCCAACATCATGAAGGTCTCCTTCTACGGTCCCAAGAAGCACAGTACCATGCACCTGCTTCTGGAACATCCCCTTCGCTTCGATGACTTCAAAGCCAAGACGCACACTTTTTGCCGCTATTAAGAGCCTTGGAAGGTCAAACTTTTCAGAACGCATCCCTTCACCAACAAGACGTACCGCCGGAAGCATCGCTTCATTTACGATTATCTCCGGACTGATCTGCTCATCAAGTGCTTTTTGAACCTGCTCTCTTGTCTCCTGCGGATGCCCGGATATGATCTCATTATATATTTCTTCCAGTCTATTCATATAATATTCCAATCTACACTAACAGATAACAGCTGGTGTATGCAATCGTACATGGACCATAGTAATAACTCATACCATTATCCTGACAGATCTGCGTAACCAGCATGCCATAAGCTTCCATAGAAGAAAATGCAAGCTTAGGGAATCTGCATGGTTCATCCGGATAAGTACACTCCTTACATCTGGTACAACATCCTGCACCAACTGCCAGCATATCCGGATACAATTCGCGAAGCTTCTTCTCAAATGCGATAAAGTTCTCTTTATGGATAGCTTCTGTCTCCATCATAGTTTCCCCATCCAGCGGATCTTCTAATTCTCCCACAGTCTGTACGATAAGTCCATACTGATATTTATTCACTTTTTCTCTGCATTCATCCAGAGAACCACATCCTGGAGGACAGCTCCAACGCTTTCCGTACATACCACAGGTATTGCTCGCACACATAGCTCTTACTTCATCACGCAGCTGGATAGTCTCACATTTTAACAAACCAGAATGGGTAAATCCTTGTTCTTCTGCTAATTTCTGTACTTTCTCGATGTCAAACATACTTAATCCTCCTCTGGAAATGCGAGTTCATCCACAAATATATCCTGAAAATCCGGTGAATTCGCTAATTCTACAAAATGTATCTCTTTTACAAGTTTATCTGCAAGTTTAAACTGATATTTATTCAAAAGCGCGATCTTTGCCCCCTCACCTGCTGCATTTCCAACAGGTTCGATACGATCACGTAAAGATAACGGCATCATTCCGATGGCACATGCACTGTCAGGATTCATATAGTTGCCAAATGCACCGGCAATATATACCTTCGTAATATCGTCTTCTTCAATTCCGATCTCCTGCATCAGAAGCTGAATTCCTGCTGCAATCGCAGCCTTTGCAAGCTGTACTTCTCTGACATCCTTCTGTGTCAGGAACACGCCTCTGTCATTCCCAGCTTCCTCCGGCGGCACCAGAACAAATACTTTTGTATTCTCCTGACCGCTTTCCATATGTCCCATATCATCGATAAGACCGGCCTTATACATCTCAGCTACCAGATCAATCAGACCGGAACCACAAAGCCCAACCGCTTTCTCATTTCCAACAGTTGTATAATTCCACTTTCCATCCACATATGACACATGATCAACAGCACCTGCTGCACCGCGCATACCACATTCGATCTTCGCCCCTTCAAAAGCAGGACCTGCTGCAGTTGAACAGGTTGCAAGCTTCTCCTTATTACCGAGGATCATCTCACCATTCGTACCGATATCGATCATAAGTGTGATTGCATTCTTCGTATCCTGACGAAGTGCTAAAAGACATCCACAGGTATCTGCACCAACATATCCCGCAATATTCGGAAGCATCAGAAGAACAGCTCCCGGATTCACATGAAGATCATAATCACTTGCCTTTAAAACCAGACTCTCGCGAAATGCCGGATTATATGGGGAATGCACCAGAGAACCTGGTGAGATTCCAAGAAACAGATGATGCATACAGGTATTCCCAACAACACTGATCTGACAGATCTGTTCTTTTTCAACTTGTGCACTTCGTGCAAGCTTTTCAAGGAGGTTATCCACAGCTTCGCGGATACATCCACTTAATTTGTCAACACCCTGTTCCAGAGCATAGTTCGCACGCATGATAACATCGGCTCCATACTGAGCCTGTGGGTTCATGCAGCTCTCCACACCCTTTACACTTCCATCTTCTGCACTTAACAGGTAACCAACCACCGTAGTTGTACCCACATCAAATGCAGCCATAAAAACTTTTTTCTCTTCCTTCATCAGATCGATGATCTCATCATCTGTATGCACTGCAAACCAGTTCTTCTGCTCTCTTTGCCTGTCATAGATTGAAGCCGCCAGCTTAAGATTCGGTTTCAACGCATCTTTCACATTGATCTGTGCACAGAGACGTTCCCAGTCAGAACGATTATCCCCAGGAGCAGCCTTCTCCAGAATAACAGGTGTCACCACAAGAGATGGTGAAAATGGCACCGGTCTGGTCAGCCCTTCTGTCAGGATCTTTTCCTCATGTTCTGCAAGGAACGTATCTACCTCCATATCACCAGATACCTTTTCAGTACAGGCCTTCACGATCTGCCCATTCACTTTGACCAGACATTTTCCGCATTTCCCCTGGCCGCCGCATGGAGCATCCGGATGTAACCCAGCCTGAATCTGAGCTTCCAGAAGTGTCGTCCCATCTGCCACTTCAAGCACGATCTGCTCTCTGATAAATGATATCTTACCCATCCGCATTTACCTCGCATCAATTAAGTTATTCCATACGCCCAGTATAACAAAAAATCATTACATTTAAAAGAAGTGCCCCGTAATATTTTACAGGGCACTTCTATAAATGTTATACCGTAGAAAGATCCCAAGGTTCGTGGATCTTCGGAACATCACTGATCAGTCGCTTTGTATAATCAGCCTTTGGATTCAGAATAACTTCATCTGCAGGACCATACTCTACGAACTTACCATGTTCCATGATATATACCGTATCAGAAATATAATATGCAAGACCAATATCATGTGTGATAAATATAACTGTCATATTGGTCTCATCACGAAGCTTTAATAACATATCAAGAATCGTTGCACGGGAACAGGCATCGATCATTGATGTCGGTTCGTCAGCAAGAAGGATTCTTGGTTTTAACAGGAAGATACGTGCGATCATAAGACGCTGCATCTGTCCACCGGATAACTCGAACGGATACTTATTCGTAAGTTCCGCGAACTTCAGGTTAACGAAGCTGCAGGCTTCTGTCATCATCTCGATCTTCTTTTCCTTTGGAAGGTTCTTTCCGCCTGTCATATTGATACAATCAAGAAGAACGCTATCGATCTTGTTAAATACGTTGTAGGAAGCAAATGGATCCTGGAAGATAGCCTGGATGCCTTTCCAGTATTCCTTTTTCTTCTTTCTTGTTGAGATATCTCTTGGCTGACCTTCAAAATAGATCTCACCTTCTGAGATATTCAGAAGACCAAGAAGCATCTTTGAAAGTGTAGTCTTACCACTACCACTTTCACCAACGATGGAGATCAGCTCTCCTTCATGGAACTCAAAGTCAACATGGTCTACTGCATTCTTTGCCTTACTGCCCATGCCAAATGTCTTGGTAACGCCTTTTCCACTTAAGCAGAGTGGACGGCTGGCAATATCAGACTTACGCTCCGGTGATGTGATGATCTGTTTTTCACTACTCATTTGCATACACCTCCCGTAAATGTTCTACAGAATATCCACAGCGATAAGTACGTCCAGGAGCAAACTCCCTGATATTCTGGCTTGTAACGAAGCAGGATGGATTCGCATAACGGCAACGCTCTGCAAAACGGCAGCCTGCAGGTGGTTTCTTTAAGTTTGGAGGAGTTCCAGGAATCGCGATCAGTTTATTATCACGGGTTCCCTCTTCCGGAACAAGGATAGAGTTCATCAGACCTCTTGAGTATGGATGTACCGGGTCAAATACCATCTCTTTTGCACTTCCGCGTTCTACAATCTGACCTGCATACATAACCATAATGTCATCTGTAACATTATATAACAGAGGAAGCTCATGTGTGATGAAGATCATGGACTTGATAAGTCCCTTATCCATCATATCACGCAGCATCTTGATAACCATCTTCTGGCTTGTAACATCAAGCGCAGAACTAGGTTCATCAGCGATCAGAACCTTTGGTAAAAGGAAGGTAGAGATAGCGATAACAACTCGCTGCTTCATACCACCGGAAAGTTCAACCGCATGCTTATCCAGTGCATCAACAGGAAGACCCAGCAGTGCAAAACGATCCTTTGCTGCTTCGTAGATCTCCTTTTTGTCTCTCTTTGGATCATGTGCAAGCACTACATCCTCGATAAACTTACGGATCTTACGTGTTGGATTCAGGGCATTCATCGCAGCCTGTGGGATGTATGCAACTTCTGTACCAAGTACACTCTTACGAACATCGTCAGGATTCATACCAGAGATGTTCTTACCATCAATGATGATATCACCACTCATATAGTGAAGCGGTGCAAAGTAATAACCCATAAGGCTAAGTGCCAGGGTAGATTTACCACATCCACTTTCTCCGGCGATACCAAGGCTCTTGCCTTCTTCGATCTTCAGAGAAACATGGTCTACTGCGTAGACATCTTCGCGGAAACGGGTAACATATTTTGTAGTCAGCTCTCTGACTTCAAGCATTGTTTTTGCCATTACGATTCCTCCTTATCAGTCACGCAGTGTAGGGTTAAAGATCTGGTCAAGAGCAGTGTTCATCAGGTTCAGTGAGAATGAGATCAGGGCGATCATCAGGATAACCGGGAAATATGCCCACCAGGAACCATTTAAGTGAGCGGAATACAGCATAGCCCAGTTCATCATAAGACCAAGGGTTGGAACCTCTGTCGTCTTCGGTCCAAGACCAAGGAGTGATAACTGTGACTCTGCAAGGATACCTGAAGATACCTGAAGGATAAATGCCATAACTACATAAGAAGCAATATATGGCAGAATATCTGTCATGATGATACGGAACAGACTATGTCCGGAAAGCTTAGACAGATTAACATGGTCACGGTTTCTTAAAGAGATAACCTGGCTTCGTACAGAACGGGCTGTCCATGTCCATGAAGTAAAACCGATAACGATAGCAACAGTACTTGGTCCACGCTGATCCTGGCTAAGAGAATAGGAGATCAGGATAAGGAGTACGAAACTAGGAATAACGGTGAAGATATTGGTGATAAAGCTTATGATATCATCTACGATTCCGCCAATATAACCTGCAAGAAGACCCATGAAAAGTCCGATAACAGTAGCAACAACGCCGGCGATGATACCGATCAGGATAGAAGTTCTTGCTGCAGAAGCAAGTTCTTTTAATACATCACGACCAAAGTTATCAGTTCCAAGTGGAAGGAACTTTGTATTCGTAACATCAGTTACATTGATGTAGTCTGTCTTTTCAATCTTGCTTACTTCTTCGAGTTCTCCGGATTCTGCATTCTTCTGCATAACAGAGAGAGAATCAGCAGCCTTTAAGGATTCAAGGTTCGCATTCAGACGTTTGAATTTCTTTTTCTTAGCCTGTGTCATCTTAACCTTGCTTGGATCATAGTTCTCTTCCCATAACTGAAGGAGCTTTTCTGTATCTTCCATCTTAAGATCAGATACATCGATCTCAGCAAGTCCGAACCATTCTATCATCTCAACACGGTCTTCCATTGTAAGCTTGGAAACGAGACGCTTATCATCTGCATCTGCCAGACGGAAAGTCTGTTTTTCAGTAGAAGCAGCGTCATACATAGAGAAATAGATACCTGGTTTTGAGAAAGTACCTACACCGATACGCTCCAGAGGACTACCTGGATTGATAACCGGATAGATCATCATCAGCAGAAAGATTGCCAGAAAGATGATAAAGCCAGCCATGAACTTTGGAGAGTTTTTCAGATTTCTTAATGTGGTTTTCATATATATACTCTCCTTTCCTAGTCAAACTGTGCTGCCTTAACTCGTGGATCGATAACTGCATAGATGATATCCAGAAGGAAGTTCGCAATCAGAACCATGAACGTAATGATCAGGGTAGTTGCGGAAATCAACGGATAATCTGCTGCAGTTACTGCTGAATACATCGTACTTCCAAGACCTGGATAAGAGAAGATGATCTCTGCTACAAGAGCACCACCGATCATAGTACCGATTGACATTGCAAGACCAGTAATCTGTGGAAGCATAGCATTACGGAATACGTAAAGAACGATCTTGCTGTCCTTGATACCAAGAAAACGAGCGTATTTTACATAGTCAGCATTTAATTCATAGATAGACATAGATCTCATACCAACAGCCTGTCCACCGATGGAAATCAGTACGATTGACCAGAATGGAAGCTGATAATGAGAGATAACTGACATGATAAACTTAGGACTTAAGTTCGGAATCATGTTGGCGTTATAACCGCCTGCGGTCGGGAACCACTTCAGATTAACAGCGAATACAACAAGAAGGATAACTGCCATACCAAATGCAGGAATATTACTCATGAATAATGCAATTGGAAGAAGGACTTTATCGAATCCCTTACGAATATAAGCTGCTAATGCACCAAGAAGGTTACCAAGGATCCATCCTACAATAATAGCAGGAAGCTGAAGTGCGATTGTCCATCCAATGGCACTTCCGATGATGTTACTTACAGTTCTTGGATACTGGCTGAAAGAAACACCAAAGTTTCCATGAAGCATATTCTTAACAAAGAGAATGAACTGCTGCCACAATGGCTTATTCGTTCCGAATTCTTCTGCGTAACGTTTGTAGATCTCCTGAACTGCAGAAGCATCGGTCATACCTGATGCTAATTTACCGGTGATTGCTGCAACCGGATCCGAAGGCATCAGACGTGGAAGAAGGAAGTTTAATATAACGGCTGCTACCAAAGTGATTGCAAACCATATGATTTTCTTCCGGAAGTATTTCCAATAATTGCCCATCACTTTACAACTCCTTTACTTTTAATTCAAGAAGAGAGTTCCCCGAAAGGAACTCTCTCCTGTCAACTGATTATAAATTACGTATTATTCAACGAGTTCCAGTTCGTAAAGAGCTGCAATACCATAACCATCTGTACAGTCTGCTGGTGGAATATTTCTTCCATCATCGCCTGCTGGGAAGTTTGTCCATACGCTTTCATTTACAGCGTGGAACAGAGATGGACGATACATAAGTGAGAATGAAGGAACTTCTGTAAGGTAGATTTCTGTAAGTTCTGTGTAGTAATCTTTCAGCTGAGCTTCATCTGTTGTAACAGGAATCAGAGCAAGGAGTTCATCTGCACGTTCATTTGTGTACTGACCCCAGTTACCTGACCAGTTGTTTTCAACACCAACAAAGTTGCTTGATAAGAACTGATTTACACGGCCCCATGGCATTGAAGGACCAGCTGCATCTGGTGACCACATGAAGATATCGTATTCAGACTGGTTAGGATTTGTAAATACTGTCTGATAAATATCATATTCTGGATATAATGTAGAGATATCGATACCGATATTCTTACCAGCGTCAGCTACGATTTCCATAGATGCCTGCCAGTCTGTCCAACCGTTTGGACATACAGCGTTAAGAACGATGTTTTCACCGTTGTATTCACGGATTCCATCACCATCTGTATCAACTAAGCCAGCTTCGTCAAGAAGAGCGTTAGCGCCATCGATGTCATTGCCTGCCCACTGAAGGTCAGCTACTGCATCATGGTTGTAAAGAGCCTGTTCACCTTCTGTTGGGTTCATGATAGAACGTGGAACAGCTTCAAATGTAGGAGACTGGTTTGTCATAGCGTTAGCAATGATACCTTCGTAGTCAACTGCCATAGCGATAGCTTTACGAAGAGCTGTATTCTCAGCAAGTACAGGCTTGTTCATGTTGTACCAAGCTGTTGGCATTGTTAAGCAAACGCCGTATGGTGCTTCTTCATAATATGTAGAGATTGGAAGATCATCTTCTAACCAGAGATTCTGGATGTTACCGATGAACTGCTGACATACGTCAACGTCACCAGCTTTAAGAGCTGTTTCACCTGCTGGGTTATCAGCATAGATTGCATGAGCTACATACTTAGGAACTGGAAGTTTACCCCACATAGACTCATCCTGGCCCCAGTAATTGTCATCACGAACGAAGATAACCTTCTGGTCATCTGCGAACATCTTTGTATATGGACCTGACCAAACAACGTCTTCACCTGGATCGTTAAGGATAGCAACTGCATCATCACCGTTACGTTCAACAACTGTGTTGATCCAAGCTTCCTGAGCAATTGGAGTAGCTACTGTAAAGTCAAGCATCTTTAATGGGTTAACAGGAGCACCATCTGCATTAAGAGCTGCCTTGATAACAACAGTCTTGTCATCAGCTGCTACTACGTCAGAGATGTATGCACCGTAGCTAGATCCTGTAGTATTGGCAATCTTAACACCAACAGCCCATGTAGCTGCAACGTCATTAGCTGTAACAGGAGTACCATCACACCATTTAGCTGCATCTTTGATCTTAACAGTAAGTTCTGTCATGTCATCATTCCATGCATAGTCGCCATCTGCAAGAAGACCTGTCATAGAACCGTCCATAAAGTTGTACATATAGAGAGTTTCAAACATTACAGTACGGTATCCACCAATACCACCAGCGATAGCCATAGCATTGTTCTGATTTGTTCCGATTGGGTTCCAGCTGTTAACAGCGCCCCACTGCTGACCTGCAAAATACAGGGTTTCTTCTCTTGGAAGTTCAGTAACTTCTTCAGCGTTAGCTACTGCTGCCATAGAAAATACAGCTGCACCTGCAAGCAATAAAGCAACAAGTTTCTTTTTCATTGTATATCCTCCTGATATAGATAAATTTTTGAGGTTTTAAAAGCACGCAAACCTCCTGATGACATTATTTTATATCACTTTGTACATAATTTCAATTATTTTTCTTGTATATTTGTGCATATATTTATCTCTTTTTGTCATTTTGCGTTCCAGATATTCAAAAAAGCACAAAGCCATATAAATATAGCCTTGTGCTTTTGTTAACATTTTCGCAAATCTTTTATCTGATGTCGTATACACTTCTGATACGAAGCTTAGACGGATCACCACTTTCGATCTTCACTCTCTTAACACCTGCATTCATATCAAAGTAATTATCAGAAAGGATCAGATCTTCATTTTCATTCAGGATCTCGATGCTCTTTGCATATTTCTTTGCTGTGATTTCGATCTCATCACCGATGACAACTGCAGAAAGCTCCGGATTCTCATAGCGGAAGTACTTAGGGAAGGAGAAGTTAACGGTACCTTCTGATACCACGATTCCGTCTTTCTCTACTTCGTAGCTGATGTACTCTCTGTAGATATCTACGTCAGGGAATTCTACCTTATCAAGCCATACGCTGGTAAGTGCCGGTACATGTACCTTTTCCTCTGCACACTGGATTACTTCTGCAGAAGGATTGCGAAGTGCCCAGCGAACAATCACATCGATGTCTTCTCTTGTCTCATTCGCTACATTCAGGCGGATAGACTTTTCAAAGTCATAATGTTCTCTTACAAGTTCCTTTCCGGAATCCACTGCACCATGCTCTTCACAGGAGATCATAACCGGGGCAAAGAATCTCTTCGCATAATAATGAAGAGCCTTTAATCTGCCGCAGTAGTCGATGGATGACCAGGAAGCTACTGGCCAGCAGTCATTCAGCTGCCAGTACACTGCACCCATACATCTTCCTCTGTTTCTACGGAAGTGTTCCACACCGTAGCGGATACCATCTGCAGCCAGAAGCTGAGATGCATAAAGAACGGTATCAAAAGAAGATGGATAACGATAAGTCTGCTGCATATAGTTCATGATCTTACCGTTTGCGCTTCCATTTCTCTGATGTCTTTCCATAATATAGGAGAAAATGTTGTAATCATCCGGATCATCACTCATCTGTTCTATCGTCTTCATACTTGGGAAAGACTGGAAACCGAACTCTGACAGATAACGGAAGTAATACTGACGGTATGCTGTAAATGGTGCATTGCCATGCCATACCATCCAGTAATGCACATCACCGCGGTTCGGATCCTGTGGATCATCAAAGCTTCCACCTGATGACGGAGAAGATGGCCAGTAGAAGGTCTGTGGATCATATTCTTTCAGTACTTCCGGAATGATTCTTTCATACATGAAGAGATAATCACGTACTTCACTCTTCTTGGTTACCCACTGATTATCCTTTGATACAAACTCTTCCATCTCGTTGTTACCGCACCACAATCCGAGAGATGGATGATGACGAAGTCTCTTTACGTTATCGATAAATTCTGCACGGATATTCTCTTCGAATTCCGGTGTCAGATCATAAACTGCACATGCAAACATGAAGTCCTGCCATACCACAAGACCAAGCTCATCACACAGATCATAAAACCAGTCTTCCGGATAGTAGCCGCCGCCCCATACACGGATTGCATTAAAGTTCGCCCATTTACATTTTTCAAGAAGGGATCTTGTTGTCTCAGGAGTTACTCGTCCAAGCAGATGATCTTCCGGGATATAGTCAGCGCCCATAGAGAAGATATCCACACCATTTACTCTGCAGTTGAAGGCTTCTCCCCACTGATCCGGTGCTGTGTTCATAGTCATGGTACGAAGACCGATCTTGCGTGTCCATGCGTCAAGTTCCTTTTCACCAAGGAAAAGCTTAACTTCTACCTCATAGAGGTTCTGATCACCATATCCATTCGGCCACCAGAGCATAGGATTCTCAACCACTATATTTCTTGGATCTGTTGTCTCTATGACTGATCCATCCGGTGCTGTCACCTTGATCTTATAATTCCATTCCTGTCCTGTCTTATCCAGTTCTTCTACCTGAACATCCAGATTCAGGATCACCTTATCTTCTGCATGATTCTGTACAACGTAGACGCTGTCAATTCTTGCTTCATCTACTCCGAGAAGCTTTACAGGTCGGAAAAGACCGACATCCGGAAGATGTGCGCCCCAGTCCCATCCGAACATGCAGTGTGCCTTACGGATGTGAACGAAACCATCCATAGCATCTTCGGTACCATGTGTCTCGCTTTTTGCATAGGCATCTGCGATATATTTTGTAGGAGAATGGAAGATCACCTTTAATTCATTGTCAGTACTTTTCAGAAGATCACTTACTTCAAATTCCCAGATACGGTGCATATTGTAAGCATCACCAAGTCTCGTGCCGTTCAGATAGATATCCGCAATTGTATCCACACCATCAAAGTGAAGAATCTGATGCTTTGCTTCCATTGCTTCTTTCTCTGCATCAAATGTACCTACGTACTCATAATCATCATCCATCAGCTTTAACGCTGCCAGTTCATTATCTTTAAAGAAGGGATCTTCCATCTGTCCATTTCGAAGCAAGTCGGTATAGACAGTTCCAGGTACAACGGCTGCGGAATATTCTTCCGCGCCGACCTTTCTCATCTTCCAGTTTTTATTCAAGTTCTGCTGAAACATTCTGTGCTCCTTCCGCAATTTCCATTTCGTACTTCTTCGTTCCATCAAAGATTGTAAGCTTCATGCCTGCCAGTGGCTTTTCTGCTGCAACGGTAATCTTATTGCCTTCACGTTTTGCTGTGATCACATTTACGATAGCACCTGTTACATCCGGTACCTTACAGATTGCTTCTTTTCCATCCTTTAACTGATAGAGACGAAGGTTCATCTTTGCAGCATAGTCGTAATCTGGAATATGATCTTCTGTTCCAACTGCCATAAGAGTATTCTCTTTTACATACAGTGGAAGTGAGAAGTAATCATACTGATCTTCCTGCCAGCAGCCGCCTTCTCTTACTTCACCGCTCTGGAAATGTGTCCAGGTTCCCTTTGGAAGATAGTACTGACAGATACTGTCATCACGAAGTACAGGTGCTACCAGAAGGGATTCACCCAGCATATACTGTGCATCGAGGTAAGATGTTGCAGGATCTGCGGTAAATTCAAATACCATAGGTCTCATTACCGGAGTACCTTCTTCGTGTGCTTCGATTGCTTTTGCATACAGATATGGCATCATAGTACATTTCTGCTTAGAGAAATGTGCCACTACATCACTTGCTTCATCATCAAAGAGCCATGGCACACGGTAGCTTCCGGAACCGTGGAGTCTACTGTGAGAAGATAATAAACCAAATGCTGCCCATCTCTTATAAAGATCCGGTGTAGCTGTGCTTTCAAATCCTGAGATATCATGGCTCCAGAATGAGAATCCACTCATTGCAAAGGAAAGACCGCCACGGATCGTCTCAGCCATTGATGGGTAGTTAGCGAAGCAGTCGCCGCCCCAGTGTACAGGAAACTGCTGTCCGCCTGCTGTTGCACTTCTTGCGAAAAGAACAGCTTCTTTTTCTCCCTTTACTTCTTTTAACAGGTTAAATACTGCCTTGTTGTAAAGGTATGTATAGTAGTTATGCATTGCATGTGGATTGCTTCCATCATAGTACTTCACATTGATTGGAATTCTCTCACCAAAGTCTGTCTTGAAGCAGTCAACACCGTCATCCAGAAGTGTACGAAGCTTATCTGTATACCACTTCACTGCTGCAGGATTGGTAAAGTCTACAAGTCCCATACCTGCCTGCCAGTTATCTGTCTGCCAGGTTCCTTTTCCATCTGCTCTCTGAAGAAGATATCCATTCTCTACCGCTTCCTTAAAGAATGCATTACCCTGTGCAATATATGGATTGATCCATACACAGATCTTAAGTCCTTTGTCATGATAGCGTTTCAGAGTTCCTCTGATATCAGGGAAACATTCCTTATCCCATTCAAAATCACACCAGTGGAAGGCTCTCATCCAGAAACAGTCAAAATGGAAAACCTTCATAGGTATATCTCTTTCAAACATACCATCGATGAATGAGCTTGTTGTTGCTTCATCATAATTGGTTGTGAATGATGTTGATAACCAGAGACCGAATGACCATGCCGGTGGAAGTGCCGGACGTCCTGTCAGATATGTATATTCTTTGAGAATATCCTTTGGTGTTGGTCCATAGAAGAAGTAAT
Organism: Marvinbryantia sp.; assembly: GCA_045598185.1. Lineage (GTDB taxonomy): Bacteria > Bacillota > Clostridia > Lachnospirales > Lachnospiraceae > Marvinbryantia. Next base: position 29,772 of record JAZLLO010000113.1, on the reverse strand, counting down.
AAGTAATTCTCTCTCCAGGAACAGAGAAGCCTACATACTCTACCTTCTCACTTGCAACCTCAAAAGATACATTGTCAGAACTATCTACGAAGATACCATATCCTTTATTCGTCATATAGAATGGAACATCTTTGTAACCAATCTGAGATGCTGTACCACCGTCTTCATTCCAGGTATCCACTACCTGTCCATTCTTTACAAATGCTGTGAATCTTTCTCCGAAGCCATATACACATTCGCCTACAGAAAGAGATAATTCATTCACCATATATGGTTCATAATCTTCTGTCAGATAGTTCGCTTCCGGGAACATTGTGCTTGGCTTCTTATCCCAGCGGATCAAACCAAGATTACGAAGGCTTGAGGTTGTCAGAACCTTTCCATCTGCTTCAAACTGATAGCTGAAGAACTTGCGGTTTACACGTACCTGCAGTGCACCTGTATCCATAAATGCTTCTTCATCTGTAATAGTAACTTTTGCTTCTCCAACTGTCTCATTCTTTTCAAACTGAGGGAGATGATCATCATATGCTTCATAATGCCATGCTGAAACAGAAATTGTACGGTCTGTACGTGCCACAAACTCTATTGTAATTGTAGGCATGTTCAGTGTGCCGCCTCTTCCGCCTGTAATTGCAACAGGACAAACAAGGCGCATGCCTCCTGGAATCTCTTCCGCATAGTATACTTCTGCTGCGTAAAGACCGTTACTGCGTTCACTGCGCAGCCAATAACCTTCTGTAAATTTCATGAGATAGCCCTCCATATATTGCTTTTTCTGTATTTTGAATTATACCATAAAAAACAGGTGTATCTACTATTTTATTAGCAAATACACCTGCTTATTCTTTTTGCATAACAGAATCTCTGACAACCAGTTCTGTTTCAAATTCATATGTAATATCCTGTGAAGGATCCTGAATCAGACTTACAATTCCATCTGCTACCTTCATTCCAAGCTCTTCCATCGGATGTCGAACACTGGTAAGCGGAACCAGGTTGAGCTGTGCAAGATCTGAATTATCAATACTGATAATGGAAAGATCTTCCGGTACTTTGATTCCCTTTGACTGAACGTATCTGGTCAGTTCAAATGCAACTTCATCATTGTAACAGACAACCGCTGTACATTCCGGTAAACGAAGATCAAGCTTTGCTGAGATTCCTGAGAAATCTTTTGCATCCTGACTTGTGATCCAGATGAAGTTCTCCAGCTTCAGTTCTATCTGATGCTGCATCATGGCATTTAAGAATCCTCTATATCTTCTTGCCCCCTGACCATCTTCGTTTTTAAAGATACCCAGAATATTCTGATGTCCCTGGGAAATCAGATATTCGGTAGCCAGTTTTCCTGCCTGTACATCATCCATACCGATGTGTGGAATATCAATATCCGGATAGAAGCTATGGAAAAACAGGATTGGAATCCCTTTTTTCCGGATCTCACGATAATATCTCATATTCGGATTCGGAAGTCCGCTCATAACCGGTTCCACAATAAGTGGATCAGTACAGCCTCTTGCAAGATAACTTTCCAGAAGCTCTCTTTCCTTTTGCAGATCATTCCCTGTGAAGGAAATCCTTGCAGAATACCCTTCCTCCTCCAGTCTATGAACCATAGACTGGAGAATTCTTGGGAAAATGTACCCATCAACATAGGTACTGATGATCGATACCATCTCAGGAGCCGCTGCGCTTGTTACCCGCTCCTGTTGTGTTTTCTGGCAGCCAACGAATGTTCCACTGCCTTTTTTTCGGAATAATAAGCCTTCCTGAACCAGCTGATCAATTGCGTGTCTGGCAGTCTGGCGACTGATGTCAAAGCGTGCAGCCAGATCATTCTCTGACTCGACTTTATCATTGCTTTTCAGCGATCCGCTTCGAATCTGTCCCCGTATCCAGTCTGAGACCTGCTGATATTTCGAGCTCATCAGGCATTAACCTTTTTTCTTCTTTGTTGTTACGTCAAGTACTACGGCACCAAGAAGAACGGCACCTTTAACTACCTTCTGGAAGTCTGTAGAAAGATTACACATGATCATACCATTGTTCAGAACACCCATTACAAGAGCACCTACAACGGCACCGATGATTGTACCAACACCACCGGCTGCTGCAGCACCACCGATGTAGCAGGATGCGATAGCATCCATCTCGATACCATCACCCATCTTTGGGTTAGCAGCACCCTGACGAGCTGCAAGAACGATACCAGCGATAGAAGCAAGAACGCCCATGTTTACATATACCCAGAAGAATACTTTCTTAGTATTGATACCAGAAAGTCTTGCTGCCTTAGCATTACCACCCATTGCATAGATCTGACGACCTGCAACAGTCTTACTTGTAATGAAGTGATAGATTGCAACGATAACACCGATTACGATCAGCTGTACTGGAATACCATTGTACTGGCTGAGTTTTGTAAAGAAGAACCATACGATACCGATGATAACAATATCTCTTGTGATCATCTGCCATGGAACGATGTTAGCGAAACCATACTTATTATTAACTTTGATATTGTTGATCTCAGAGATAATAAGACAGATTGTAACGATAATTGCTACGATAATACAAACTAAGTCAAAACCTTTTTCTGTTACTTTTCCAGCTTCATCAACAACCTGTCCGATTCTGATGTTTGGAACGAAAGCAACACCGATACCGGTAAAGCTTGCTGGAAGAGGACCAACTGTTCTTGCCTGAAGAAGCGTATAAGTAAGACCACGTCCCATAAGCATTGTTGCAAGTGTTACTACGAAAGGTGGGATATCAAGGTATGCAATAAAGAATCCTGCGAAAACACCAGTTGCAAGACCGATAAGAACAGCTACCAGCCATGCGATTGGAACTGCAACGCCTTTATCCATAACAAGCATACCTGCACATGCAGCACTAAGAGCAATAACAGAACCTACACCAAGGTCGATGTAACCTGTTAATACGCAAAGAAGCATACCAGATGCAAGAATGATGATGTAACCATTCTGCATGATCAGGTTGTTGATATTCATAGGAGTTGCGTTAGCACCTTTTGTCAGTATAGAAAAGATAAGAAAAATAATAACCAATGCAGCGATCATACCCATTGACTTCAGGTCGAGGCTGACATATTTCTTTTTGTTGTCGTTCATTACTTGTTTCCTCCTCTTGCACTATTATTATCCATAATGCACTTCATGATGTTCTCCTGAGTCATCTCTTCTTTTGAAAGTTCACCGGCGATCATACCTTCATTAATTACATAGGTACGGTCACATGTACCGATGATCTCCTGCATTTCAGAAGAAATAACAATAACAGCTTTTCCTTCCTGAGCCATCTCATTGATTGCACAATAAATTTCATATTTTGCACCAACGTCGATACCACGGGTCGGCTCATCCAGGATCAGAACATCCGGATGTGTCATCATCCATTTAGCCAGTACGACCTTCTGCTGGTTACCACCGGAAAGAGAACCTACAACCTGTTCAATAGAAGTAGCTTTTACGTTGATTCTCTTCTTATATGCTTCAGAATCGATATTTTCTTTTCTGGAATCTACGATCTGTCCGTTAGCATAGTAATCAGGAAGTGCTGCCATAGTCATGTTTGTCTTGATATCGTTGATCAGAACAAGACCATAAGTTTTTCTATCTTCAGAAGTATATGCAATCTTATTCTTGATAGCATCTCTTACTGTCTTTGTGCTGACTTCTTTTCCGTGCATGAATACCTGACCGGAAATCTTCTGTCCATAAGAATGACCAAATAAACTCATAGCGAACTCAGTACGACCTGCACCCATAAGACCTGCAAGACCAACTACTTCGCCGGCTCTAACTGTAATATTGATATCCTTCAGAATCTGCTTATCAGCAATCTCCGGATGATATGCATTCCAGTTCTTAACTTCCATTACAACATCACCGATCGGACACTGTGCGCGGTCACGTTCCGGATAACGCTTATTCATCTCTCTACCTACCATACCTTTGATGATACGGTCTTCTGACAGCTCGTCTCTTCCTTTCATGAGTGTCTCAATCGTCTGACCATCTCGAATGATCGTGATAGCATCTGCTACACGTTCAATCTCATTCAGCTTATGAGAGATGATGATCATGGTTACACCCTGCTTCTTTAACTCAAGCATGATATCAAGAAGCTGCTGAGACTCTTCATCATTTAACGCTGCTGTAGGCTCATCCAGAATCAGAAGCTCTACGTTCTTTGCCATAGCTTTTGCAATTTCGATCAGCTGCTGCTTACCTACACCAAGGGTATTAACAGGTGCATTCAGGTTCTCATTTTCCAGACCTACATGTGCAAGTGCTTCCTTTGCGCGTCCACGTGTCTTATTCCAGTCAATGACACCTTTAAATGAAAGCTGTTCATTTCCCATGAATACGTTTTCTGCGATAGACAGGTATGGGCTAAGTGCCAGTTCCTGATGGATAATTACAATACCTTTTTCTTCACTGTCTTTGATTTTGTGGAATTTACAGACTTCGCCTTTATATTCGATGTCACCTTCGTAGGTACCGAATGGATATACACCGGAAAGAACGTTCATCAGAGTAGACTTTCCAGCACCATTTTCTCCACAAAGAGCATGAATCTCGCCTTTTCTAACCTGTAAATTAACATCATCCAGAGCTTTCACACCCGAAAAGGCTTTCGTAATGTGTTTCATCTCCAAAATAATATCAGACATGCCTTTCCTCGCTCCTTTTCTTTATTATATTCTAATTCGTAAAAAACGGCGGCGGATTCTTCCGCCGCCAGTCTTAGTTGATTATTATTCCTATATCAAATAAGAATTAACCGTTGATCTGTTCTTCTGTATAGTAACCACCGTCGATCAGGAATTCTTTGTAGTTAGACTGATCAACTGGCTGTGGTGTACAAAGGTATGAAGGAACTGTGATAACACCATTGTTGTACTGTTCTGTATCGTTGATTTCTGGTTCAGATCCCTGAAGAACTGCATCTACCATTGTTACAGCCTTAGAAGCAAGGAGACGTGTATCTTTGTAGATAGACATTGTCTGCTTACCAGAGATGATGTTCTTTGTAGCCATAAGTTCAGCATCCTGACCTGTGATCAGTGGCCAGTTTTCTTCTGTGTAACCAGCACCTTCAAGAGCTGCCTTAACTCCGTATGCGAAACCATCGAAAGCTGTACAAGCGATATCAAGATCTTCATCAGCGTAGTTAGCTGTTAAGATATTTTCACAGTTCTGCTGAGCAACCTGCTGATCCCAACGAAGGATACATGTATCATCGAAAGATGTTCTGCCAGACTTGCAGATAAGTGTACCATTGTCAAGGTATGGCTGAAGAACTTCCATAACACCTGCGTAAAGCATATGAGCGTTGTTATCATCTGGAGATCCCATGAAGAACTCGATTGTCATTGGTTCTGCATTGTCAAGATCCTTAGCTGTCTTGATGTATTCACCGATTGCTGTACCAACACCCTTGTTATCGAATGTAGCGTAGTAAGAAACAGCATCTGTATCCATAAGAAGACGGTCATAAGCGATGATTGGAATACCAGCTTCTTTAGCCTGTGCTTCAGCGTTAACAAGAACACCTGAGTCGATAGCTGCGATTACAAGACAGTCAACCTGTTTACCGATGAAAGTTTCAAGCTGATTAACCTGCATAGCTGTATCATCTTCTGCGTAAAGAAGTTCTACATTGTAACCTTTTTCTTCAAGCTGTGCTTTCATGTTAGCACCATCGTTGATCCATCTTTCAGATGACTGTGTAGGCATTAAGATACCAACTGTTTCGCCTTCAGCGAAAACTGGAACTGCAAGTACTGCTGCCATAGCTGCTGCTAATAAAACAACTTTTTTCATTTTGAGTTTCCTCCTGTGTAAATAGATTATATTCGTTACAGACATCTTGTCTGTACAACTTTGGTTCATTCCGAACCTGTTGAAATCAATATATCTTATCGTATAACACATGTCAATCATTTCGCCCAAAATCAAAAGATTTCTAACTTTTTTTACAACATTTTATACAATCCTGTATAGTCAACTACATTTATCACCTGTACATGTATAAAAACTTGTACATACAGGATGGTGCCAGGCATGCGTAGGAAAATCTTAACTGCGTTAAGATTTCCCTACGCATGCCTGGCACCATCTGACGACCGCGGTAGCTTACCGTTCGAAATATTCTTCTATTTTATTAAGTACTTCTTTATCCACCTCTCTTGCCCCGGTTATTCCGAAGTAGAGGTCTTTCTCCGGATAATTCCCTTCCGGATCCGTCATCTGATAATATGTAGCATCTTCCGGCAATGGATGCATCTCTTTGAAGTATCCGTTGGATTCCAGTTCCTTCATCTGCTTTTCCGGTGCGATGACAATATCAAGTACCGCGCCAGTCAGACGGACTACAAATGCCTGGAACTGATTTTCATCACTTATATGGTAAGCAGTCACTTCACACGGCGCTTCTAGCAAAGCCTGCAATTCCTCGCTCATCCGGATTCGTTCTTCATCAGAACATCTGTCATCCAGTATCATAATCTGAGCAGCGTACTGCTCACCAGGTCCAAGTATTTTACCGATCAATGTAGCGATTACACAGATTGCAATGATGCCTACACAGATCCAGATTCCATAATAATGGATGATCCACTTGACCTTATCTGCTAGCGACATCTCTTTAAACAATTTCCAGTTCATGTTATTCCTCTTCTACAGGTAATGTTTTTCGAAAGATTCTAAGCATCTGCATAGCAACCAGATATCCTGGGAATGCCAGTCCATACACGAACCAGAAATACAGGAAATAATTTGAAAGTGTCATAAGAGCAACCGGGAAAAACATGATGATAAGCATAGAAAGACTTCTTGGGAAAAATGCAACCGCAAGAAGACCGGCATTCTGTACTGTCTTTTTCAAAGTATTCTCATATCTTGCGAGCAGAGAAAATACATAGATAGAGAAGATAATCAGTGCACAAAGAAGAAGCATGATCACGACTCCTGAAACAAGCTTCAGCAATCCGTATCCATCCAGAACGCCACGTCGAATCAGAAACAGGTTGTAGCCCAGCACCAAAAATGCGATAAGTTCACATACCCATATCTTCGTTGCTGATTTAAAATTCTCCTTAAACGTGCGAAAGAAGCCTCTTGTCAAAGCTCCTTCATCATCGTCCGCCATACGAATAAGATTATAAAACATTGCGGTGATGGCTGCACCCGCAGTCACCACCGGCAATGAACAGATCACTGTAAGTAAGTTGATCCAAACAATATCTACAATCTTGCCTATCGTACGGAAAACGATGTTATCCATACTAAAAGCACCCATAACTTAACCCTTTACACCACCAAGTGCAACACCGGCAATGATATATTTTGATAATGCAAAATATACGATGAACAGTGGCAGTACTGTTAATGTAAGACCAAGGTAGATTGAACCGTACTCAGTCTTATAGATATCACCCTTCAGCAGAGATACCATGATTGGCATTGTGTACTTTTCCTGCTGTGTAAGAAGGATGGAAGGCTCAAACAACTTATTCCAGCTGTTAACAAAAGAGAAGATACCCTGTGTAGCCATCGCTGGTTTCATGATTGGAAGAACGATGCTGTTGAAGGTCTGGAACTCTCTTGAACCATCGATACGAGCAGAAGCAACGATATCAATTGGTAAGCTGGCAAGCATGAACTGTCTCATAAAGAATACCATTGATGGAGCTGCAATTGCAGGGATGATCAGTGGAAGGAAGCTGTTTGTAAGGTGAATCTGGTACATGAACTGGTAGAAACCGATGATAACTACCTGACCAGGAATCATCATAACTGCAAGGATGAATGTAAAGAAACTGTCTCTTAATTTCCATTTATAAACAACGAGTGCATATGCTGTTAATGATGAGAAATATACTGAACAGATTGTTGCACCTGTTGAGATAATCATTGAGTTAACGAAACCACGAATAGGATCAAAACTCTTACCTGTTAAGATCTTTAAGTTGTTGAACAGGTAGTTAGAAGGAATCAGAGAAATCGCATGCTGCTGAATCTCTGTTGTACTTCTTGTTGCATTTACAATCATGATTACGAAAGGCATAACGCTGAGAATGGTAAGCAAAATACATACAGCATATACGAAAATCATAAATGGACGAAATTCTTGAGTTTTCTTCATATTATTTTGCCCCCTCTCTCTGTTTTTTCTTCATTTCTTTAGCAATCTTCTTAAGCTGTTTCTTTTCAGCCACTTCATACTTATCCTGCATCAGGAAGAATACGATAGCAGAAAGGATACAGATGATAATAAACAGAATCATACTGGCTGCAGATGCACGGTTGTAAAGGTAACTTCCGGCAAATGCCTGATTCTGGATAAATACACTTGCTGTAAGTGTTGCATTGTCAGGACCACTCTGTGTAACGAGCAGTTTTGGAATATCGAACATCTGAAGACCACCGATCAGAGATGTGATCAGGGTATAGATCAGAATACTTCTAAGGTTAGGAAGTGTGATATACCAGAACTTCTGAAGACCTGTAGCGCCGTCAATATCAGCAGCTTCAAACCATTCAGGGTTCATACCAAGGATACCTGAGATCAATACGATCATAGTATATCCATACCACATCCAGAACTGGATAAATGCTACAACGCCTCGTGCAACCCACTTATTACGGAAGAATTCAATAGGTGCATCTGAGAGATGTAATGTCTTGAAAAGGTCATTCATAGGACCCATTGGATAACCGAACATAGATCCAAAAAGGATAGCTACTGTAGCAGCTGTAATGATGTTTGGCATGTAAAATACTACTTTAAAGAAGCCTTGTCCTTTTACTTTAATCAGCATTCCTGAGAACCATGCTGCAAGAATCAATGCAAGCAGGATCTGTGGGAGGAAGTTCATTCCCCACATAAGGAATGTGTTGGAAAGAGCCTTCTGGAATGTTGCATTACCAAGAATAGACTGATAATTCTGTAATGGATTAGATAGTAAATGTGATGTGGAAATCTTTGCACCCAGTCCCTTGAAATCTGTAAAACCAATGATGATGGTGAAGATTACCGGATACAGAGTAAAGAGAGCAAAGGTAATCACGAATGGCAAACTAAAGATATAGCCATATTTAGCGTAAGATAAACCCTTCTTTTTATTCATGTTGTCCTCCAATAAAAGGGGCGACCCCCTTGTAAAGATCGCCCCTCATAAATGTGCAAATAATTCTAAAAATTATTCAGCATCAATACCAAGGTTATCAGATACCATCTGCTTGAAGTCAGCAATAGCTGCATCTCTATCCTTGTTGCCAGCTGTGTATTCACGAACCTGATCTCTCCAGTAACCGTTGATTGTTTCATCGTACTGTGTAAGGTTCTTACCATTTGCATAAGCGTTAGCTGGAACAAATGCATCGAACATGTTCTGTCCTGCAAGGAATTCAAGTTCGCCGTTAGACTTAGCCATAACTGTACCAGATGCTACAGAGTCTTTTGTTCCGCCTTCGCCGAATGTTGTTCCGTTTGCCCACTGATACTGAAGACCTTCTTCTGAATCATCAAGTGTTACCCAGTTGATAAGTTCAGCAACTGCTTCTGCTTTTGGTGTGTCTTTGTTAGCAAGAAGCCATGTTCCACCCCAGAAGAAACCAACTGGAGGAGCACAAACGCCCCAATCACCATATGTACCTTCGCCTACTGCAGAACCGCCACAGTTAGGAGCGATTGTGTAGTTGATCAGCCAAGCTGGTCCGAAGAAACCAAGAACATCCTGAGCGCCTTCGCCCTTCATATCTGCAAACCAAGCATCCTGCCAGTCTGTTGTATCATTGTAGTATCCGCCATCTTTGAGCTGCTTAGAAAGATCAAGGAAAGCTTCTCTCTTTGGATCAATGTGAAGCATACCATCAACGATCCATCCTTCATCAGAGCTATTTTCTACTGCATGCCAAAGGTCACCATCACCAGAGATGATACCGCATCCAGCTTCTTTTAATGTAGCTGCTGCTTCGAAGAATTTATCCCAGTTACCTGTACCAGCACCGATTGCTTCTGCTACTACATCTGGATCTGCGCTACCAAATGCTTTTTCAGCAACTGAACGACGGTAGATGAAAGCACCACCTGTTGCCTGATATCCAAGACCTACAACCTTACCTTCTGGGCTTGTACCGATTTCAACTGAGTATGGAGCGATTTCAGCTGATTCAATCTGGCTCATATCGATGCCAAGATCTTCATAAGCTGCTGCATAACCATAAGCATCACCCTGTGTGTACTTAAGAACGAAAGCTGATTCTGCACAGTAGATATCTGGAGCGTCTTCTCCACCTGCTGAAAGAGCCTGGTCAAGTGCTGGCTGATACAGACCATCAGTTGTAGCGATGATTGTTGGGTTTAATGTGTAACCGAAATCTGGATGCTCATCAACATATTTCTGAAGCATGTTAGGTACTTCATCTGTGAATGCATAGATATTGATTACATTGTCATCTGCCATTGCCATCATAGATGCGCTGGCTGCCATAATTGCTGCTACTGCTGCAATACTTAAAACTTTAGCGATTTTCATTTTTCACGTCCTCCGAAAAATATTTTGATAACATCATTATACATAGTTTTTTATCAGATTGCATATCAATAGTTGTCTTAGAATGTTATAATTGTTGCTTTTTTCCATATTTATGGTATGATATTAAAAAAACAGCACAGAAGTTGTGCTGTTCGTTAATCTAAAACGTTATAGGAGTTTTTGTAATTATGCATTCTGACAGATATAATAGTTTTGTTGCTTTTCATGAGAATGTTTTTGGGGATTTGAATTCTCATATAGCAATCTATCTGAATACGCAAAATAGCAATTTTTCTACCCATTGGCACACCCCTCTTGAGATTATTATGCCAAAAGAAGAGAATTATACTGTTTTCGTAAATAATACTGAATACAATCTGCAGCCAGATGACATCCTCCTGATTGCTCCGAATACTTACCATTCTCTTATCGCACCACCTACAGGCAGTCGTTACTTATATTTAATAGACCTTTCCGTACTTAAGGATATCCATGGATTTTCCCAGATTTCTTCGCTGGTAAGTCCTTCCATCCTGATTACTCCATCTGAATATCCGGATGTACAGCCACGTCTGAAGGAGCTTTTACTTGAGATGTACGATGCATTCAACTCTCAGGACTCCATTTTACTGCCTTCTTCAGCTACAGCTTCTCAGGATACCACGAATAATATGGTAGATTTTTCAGAAACAATTATCTATTCGCGTATACTTGAGATATTTATCCTGATTGCACAGCATTTTAAAAAAACAACCACCAGGAATCCAGAAGCATTTGCAAAGAATAAGAAGCTCGAATACCTAAATCGTTTTACTATGATCTGCAATTATATCGACACCCATTGTTACGAACCACTTTCTCTGGAGCATATCTCAGAACTCGCCAGTTTCAGCAAGTTCCATTTTTCCAGACTCTTCAAAGAATTCACCGGCGAGCCATTCTACCGGTATGTTAATCGTAAGCGCATCGAATACGCCTGCAGCCTCCTAAAGCATCAGAACATGACCATCACAGAGATTGCCCTCGCATCCGGCTACTCCAGCAACTCCGTCTTCATCCGCATGTTCAAGCAATTCCGCGGCTGCACACCAAAAGAATACCGCACGAATACACGGAAAGAATGAGTCACTGGCTCATGCAAAAAAAATGTCGCGTCATGCAAATGACGCGACATTCACTTTTTCCTATTCTATATCCAGATCTTTTACATCTGTTTTACAGATGCTCCCTTAAACAGTACACCTTCTACAGCAAACTTATCGATCAGGGTCACCTTCGGATTCTCAATCTGGTCAATTAACTTATTCGCTGCAAGTTCTCCGATCTTTCTTGTATCCTGACAAATCGTTGTCAACTTTGGTTCCAGAATCTTCGCGATATCGATTCCATCGTATCCGACAATAGAAACATCCTCCGGTATCCTAAGTCCTCTTTCACGGATCTCATTGATACCGCCCATCGCTGCATAATCATCCGGATACACGATACAGGTTGGCGGATCTGGAAGATTCAGTAAATCTCTTGTTCCCATAGCCGCTCTGTCCGGATTACGATAAGAACAGCTTCTTACGTAATCATCTGGTGTATCAAGTCCGTATCTTTGCATTGTTCTGTAGAAGCTTGTGAGGCGATTCCTTGTAACAGAGGTATCCTCCCCATGAAGGTACGCGATCTTTCTGTGTCCCTTCTTAATAATATAGGTAACAAGTTCTTCCATTCCCTGTGCATTGTCAGAAACAACTGCCATCTTTCCTTCATACACATGGTCGATGGTTACGACCGGAATATCAGAACGAATCAGTTCCTGAATATTATCTCCGTAATAGTTAATACATGCGATCAGAACACCATCTACTCCTCTGTACTTACAATGGTCATAGTACGACATCTTATGTCCTGAAACATTACTTGCAGTAAATGTGATATCATAACCACGCTTTTCTGCTGTACTTTTAAAACCTTCCAGTACATGATTAAAATAATCATGCGTAAGTCCATTCATAGCCTCATCTGCAAATAAAACACCCAGATTGTAACTTCTCTTTGTCTTAAGCGCTCTTGCTGATGAGTTCGGCAGGTAGCCCATCTCATTAGCAGTCTTGATAATCAGATTTCTTGTATCTTCTCCGATATCAGAATAACCATTCAAGGCTTTACTGACGCTTGCTATGGATACATTACATTTTTTTGCTATATCCTTCATTGAAACCATGGTGTTTTTCGTATCCTTTCAGCTATTTCACTAAACCGTTTTCGCAGTTCCAGTTTATAACATGATGACGAAAAATGCAAGGGAATTTTTCGCTAAATTGTTATCTTTTTGCATTTCCGTTCTTTTGCACAATTATTACTTTATGCTTTTTTTACGTATTTACTCCAATTATTCACAGATTTCGGGGTTTTACGAAATTATTTCATGTTTTTAGTAAAATATCTTGTTTTATCTACATTTCTACCTATATTTATTCAAATGTAATATTGATATTTTATTAAAACTGTTCTGCAAAAACTGTTGATTTTATAAGCTTTATCTCATATACTGAATCTAACTAACGTCCATTGTGGACTTGTACTTATACGTTTTCGAATATATACTGTCCGAGAACATATTTCCGAAAATTTAGGAGGAACCATTTTATGAAATTCGGTTATTTCGATGATTCCGCAAGAGAGTATGTTATCACAACTCCTAACACACCTCTTCCATGGATCAACTACCTTGGAACAGAAGGATTCTTCTCTCTGATTTCCAATACCTGCGGTGGTTACAGCTTCTACAAGGATGCTAAACTGCTTCGTATCACAAGATACCGTTACAACTCACTTCCAATCGATTCTAACGGTAAGTATTACTATATTAATGATAACGGTGATATCTGGAATCCTGGTACAATGCCAACCAAGACACCTGTTGATTCTTATGAATGTCATCATGGTCTCGGATACAGCAGATTCATCTCTTCTAAGAATGGTCTGGAAGCTAATCTTCTTGCATTCGTTCCTGTAGATGCTTCCTGTGAGATCAACAGATTGAAACTGACTAACAACTCCAATGCAGAAAAGTCAGTATCCCTTTTCTCTTATGTAGAATTCTGTCTCTGGAATGCAATCGACGATGCCCAGAACTTCCAGCGTAACTTAAGTACCGGTGAAGTTGAGATCGAAGGCAGCACAATTTACCACAAGACAGAGTACCGTGAAAGAAGAAATCACTACAGTTTCTTTACTGTAAACAGTGAAGTGAATGGCTTTGATACAAGCAGAGATGAATTCCTTGGTCTTGGCAATGGCAATGCATTCCCAGACGTAGTTAAAGCTAAAAAGGCAAACAACTCTGTAGCAAGCGGATGGTATCCAATCGCAAGCCACCAGATCGACGTTACTTTAGCACCAGGTGAATCTAAGGAACTGATCTTCCTTCTTGGTTACTGCGAGAACCCACAGAAAGAGAAATTCATCGCACCTAACGTAATCAACAAGAAGCCTGCACATGAACTGATCGCACGCTTCACAACAGCTGAACAGGTTGATGCTGCATTTGAAGGTCTTCATGAATACTGGAATAACCTTCTTAATCGCTACAGCGTAGAAAGTAACAACGAACACGTTAACCGTATGGCTAACATCTGGAACCAGTATCAGTGTATGATCACATTTAACATGTCACGTTCTGCTTCTTATTATGAATCAGGTACCGGACGTGGTATGGGATTCCGTGATTCCAGCCAGGACCTTCTCGGTTTCGTTCATCTGATTCCTGCACGTGCAAGAGAACGTATCCTTGACATCGCAGCTACTCAGTTCCCTGACGGTAGTGCATATCATCAGTATCAGCCACTTACCAAGACAGGTAACCTTGATATCGGTAGCGGTTTCAATGATGACCCATTATGGCTGGTTGCAGCTGTCAGCGCTTATCTGAAGGAAACAGGTGACTTCACTATCCTTGATGAGATGGTTGACTTTGATAACAAGAAAGAACTTGCTGCTCCATTATATGAGCACCTTCGTCGTTCTTTTGAATATACAAGAACACACCTTGGTCCTCACAAGCTTCCACTGATCGGCCGTGCTGACTGGAATGACTGTCTGAACCTTAACTGCTTCTCAGAAACACCTGGAGAATCCTTCCAGACAACAGGACCTTCTGAAGGACCTGTAGCTGAATCTGTATTCATCGCTGGTATGTTTGTAAAATATGGTCAGGAATTTGCAGATATCAGCCGCCGCGCAGGCAAAGAAGATATCGCACTTGATGCAGAAGCAGCTGTTAAAGATATGTATGCTGCTGTTCTTGATGCAGGCTGGGATGGTGCATGGTTCGTTCGTGCTTACGATGCTACATCTCAGAAGATCGGTTCTGACGAATGCGAAGAAGGTAAGATCTTCATCGAGCCACAGGGTATGTGTGTAATGGCAGGTATCGGTGTCGAAGAAGGACTTGCTGAAAAAGCACTTGATTCTGTTAAAGAAAAACTTGATACAAAGTATGGTGTTATGATTCTTCAGCCAGCTTATACCAAGTATTACCTGAATCTTGGTGAGATTTCTTCTTACCCACCAGGATATAAAGAGAATGCAGGTATCTTCTGCCACAACAATCCATGGATCTCTATCGCAGAGACAGTTATCGGACGTGGTAACCGTGCATTTGAAGTTTATAAGAAGACTTGTCCATCATACATCGAAGATATCAGCGAGATCCACCGCACAGAACCATATGTATATTCTCAGATGGTTGCAGGTAGAGACGCTAAGTTCCACGGTGAAGCAAAGAACAGCTGGTTAACAGGTACAGCAGCATGGACATTCGCTAACCTGTCACAGTCTATCCTCGGTGTACAGCCATCCTACGACGGACTTACAATCAATCCATGTATCCCAGAAGACTTCGGTGATTTCAAACTCACAAGAAACTTCCGTGATGCAATGTACTACATCGATGTAAAGAACCCTAACAACGTACAGAAGGGTGTTGTAAAGATGGATGTAGACGGAAAAGAAATCGCAGGCTGCCTGATTCCATTCGAAGAAGGGAAGAAAGAATATCATGTAACCGTATATATGGGTTAAAAATGAGGGGTGTCGTAAGCGACACCCCTTTTTCATTCAAATACTACAATTTCCCTTCCATAATATCTCTATGATAATCCGTCATGATATAAACCACTCCAAGCAGTATCACGAGATAATACATCATCACTGACACCAGAATTGTTACAATCACTGCGATCAGCTTATTCCCTATAAATCTTCTTGCGAGAAGCATCGCACCGATAAATCCAAAGAACAGCAGATACAGCGCTGCGCAGATTCCTGCTGTCTGCAGTACTGTCTGCAGGATTTCATTCTGAAATGGCATCACAGTGATATTCATATAGACAAAGGTAAGGACTGCTGCAATCGCGCCGCTTGCCTTTGGCGGATAGAATTCATACAAAGACTTTGGTCTTTCCACTGGAAAGCGCATACGCTTCAGTATCAGGATACTCAGAACATAAGTAATATATCCCTGAACCATTCCCATAACTGCCATAGAGATAACCATCATACGCATCAGCAGGTCATCTGTAAGAAAATCTGTAAAGAATCCTTCCGGAAACTCAGCACCGCTCTGGCTCATAACCTTAACAGTCATCTCCCTTACCTGTGCGATATCTTCAGAGATATTAAAACCAAAGACAGGAGCCATAATGACGGTATATAAAAGATTCGCGATAGCCGCAAGAAGGACTATCAGCAGGATGGTCTTTGTCGCATCCACTCTTTTATTCAGACAACTTCCAAGAACCAGACCGATAAAACACTCAGAGGCTGCATAAAAAATTGTTGTGATGGTTCCGAAAAACAGCGACATCAGTATCATACCGATCATAACCGGAATACCGCTCTTCAGGCCAAACTTAGCCGAATATGCAACCATAGGAATCGGAAGAATATAGAAGATCAGCTCCTCCAGCATCATTCCCGTCTGTCTGTTGATGATGAGGATTATCGTAAATATTGCGATAAACATCGCACCTGTTGTTAACTTTAAAGTATTCTTATTCATAATCTCTTGTTATATTATTTAACCACTTTCTACTCTTATAACGACCGATTACCCAAGGCCACTTCACAAACTCATCCGTACATAACAGGAAATAAACCACCATGTGCGGAAGTTTGAACACAAATGCTGATAAAAGGCCAAGCGGAATCGCGTAACACCACATGTCAATTGTATCACAGATCATACCAAAACGAGTATCACCTCCGGCACGGAAGACACCGCAGACCAGAGTCGTATTAACTGCTGCACCCATAACATAGTAAGTATTGATCAGAAGCATCTTTCGTAAATACTGCAGTGCATTCGCATTCAGATTCGAATAACGAATCAGAAGTGGCGAGATGATCAGGATAATCAGACCGCCGATGGCACCACAGATTACCGTGATCTTCATAAATCTTGTTGCATCTGCCGACGCCTCTTCCATCTTATTCTGTCCAATCTTCTTACCAAGCCAGATCATCGTTGCACTTGCAAACGCAAAACAGAATACCGTAGCGAAGTTTCTTGCAACAGTAACGATAGAATTGGCAGCAACCATATCACTGCTTAAGTGACCAAGGATAGCTGAATACAGAGAAAATGCAACACCCCAGGAGATATCATTTAAGATAGCAGGGATCGAACGCTTCACAAAGTCCTGCTGCAGTACCTTATTCTTATTAAAGATGTAAGACAGACGAAGCTTCACATCCTTTGAACGTCCGGATACAATGAAGCATCCGATCATCTGCACGAATCTGGAGATACTTGTTGCAAGTGCAACACCCGCAACTCCAAGCTTTGGTGCACCAAAAAGACCAAAGATAAAGATCGCATTCAGACAAATATTAAGCGTAAGCGCCATCGCATTTAAAGCCGTACTGATGCCAACTCGCTCCACGCTTCGAAGTGCGGATAAGAACACCTCGCTGACACCCCAGCAGATATAGCTGACACTGACAAGACGCAGGTATTCAACACCAAGCGCGATCAGCTCCGGGTCATTGGTAAAGACCTTCATCATCAGATGCGGAATAAATAAACAGCAGCCAGCCCAGGCAAATGCCATAATCATACCAAAACGAAGCGCGATTCCCTCCACAAGTTCAATTGCATGAGTATCCTTCTTTCCCCAGTACTGAGCACCCAGCATCGTGATTCCAGTCCCCAATCCATAAAAAAACATCAAAAGAACCTGTGTATACTGCGAAGCAAGAGAAGATGCAGCGACAGCCGTCTGATTTACACGGCTAAGCATAACAACGTCAGCCGAACTAACCGCCGTACTTAAAAGATTCTGCAGAATGATTGGAAATGTCAGTTTAAAAACCGGCTTATAGAATTCCTCTCTTATATTACTCATGCCTCATAATTTCCCTTCTCTTTCTGTCACACTCAATCCACTCATCCAAAGTAAGTGGAATATAGTCGGAATATTTACAAAAACAATTGATAATATTGCAGGGAATCGAAATCTCCTTCCCATCCATATTCATCCTCATCGTCTTTTGCATCTGCTCCTGAAAAGACTCCAGAAGTCTTTGATCAATAGTATCATGGATATGTCCATGCAGCATATAAGTCTTATCCATTCCATCCTTATCCTTATAATACTGCCCATTATAAAAAGGCATCGGATAGTGACTTAAGATGACTTTACGCTTATTATCCTTCATCTCCTCATAATCCTTGATCCAGACAAACCGTTTTGAATTATACTTCTTATCCGTCAGAAACCGGTCATGATTCCCAAGGATCAGATAGAGTCTCCCATTCAATCTCTCAAGGAGTGCATTGGTTTCATCCGGCTTTCCCCAGGAAAAATCACCAAGAATCACCACCTCATCATTTGGACGGACCTTATTGTTCCACTGCCGGATCATATATTCATTCATCTTCTCCATAGAATCGAATCCACGATGATCCATCGCTGTATTCAGCGCCCCATGAAAAAAATGACAGTCAGCGATATAATATCTCATTTATAATCCAAAAAATCCTTTCACAATAAAGAACAAGATCGGAATCGTAAGCGCCGGAAGCATATTTAAAGACTTGCAATCCTTGATCTTAAGGATTCCAAAACTGGAAGCCATAATCAGAAAACCACCGACAACACAAAGCTCCGCGATCATATTTTCAGAGAAAAAGCCTCCGGAAAGATATCTCGCCACAAGATAGATACTACCCTGCCAGCAAAAAAGAACCGGTGCTGCAAATGCCATACCGATACCATAGGTAGAAGCAAGCACAGTAGAAGTAACAAAGTCCAGAGTCGCATTTGTAAAAAGGTAAGTATTATCCCCGTGAAGCGCACTCATAACAGGACCTAAGATAGAAAGGCTTCCGATACAATATAGCAGGATACCCGTTGAGAGTCCCTGACCAAGGTTAGACTTGGAATACCTGCCAACCAGCCCCTGGAACTTCCCGTCCAGATCAAGAATCGTTCCGATCAGACTACCAAGCGCAAGACTTACGATAAAGAGTACCGGATACTGGCTCTTTGACATATTGCTGACTACTGCATTCAGTCCAAGACCGGTAGCAGCCAGACCCATGGCTGTATAAAGAGCGTTCTGATACTCCTCTTTGACACCCTTCTTTAACACACTTCCAAGTACACTTCCTGCAAAGATCGTACTGGTATTCACAATAGTACCAAGCATTATTCCCTTCCTCCCTTATCCTCGATCTGATGCTCCTCTGCCGCCACTGGCTGTACAAAGATATCCGGCTCACTTCTGTTCTGTGACCAGTATCTGCCACGAAGCTTCAGATAAAGCTCTGCCATTGTTGCACGAACATAAGGATTCACATACAGGATACCAGCCAAACCGAATGTAACCATCTTAACAATCTGCCATGGTAAAAAAGATAACTCCAGGATAAATGTTTTCATCTTGTTGTCATACATCATCTCTTTGGTGATACGGAACGCCTCGTCCTTTGTCATCATCGGATTCTCACTTAAAAGATATGGAATTGCATAATATTCATAGCTCTTAATAATTCCAGGAATGAACAGCAGCAATCCCCACAGATAAACATAGAAATCACGCAGGAACATGATCATAACAACGTTACGATAGCTTTCACTCTTAAACATCTTGAATAATACACTTGCGGTCGGCATATCTTCTGAGTTTTCCACAAAAAATGCAGCACCGCCTACTTCAAGTGGATTAAACACAAATATCTGAAGCATTAAAAATACCCAGAAAGCCAGACCGCCAAGGAATAATTCAATATTGTTCCAGATTACCTGATTCGGCCCAAGTAAAAATGTCATGACAGTCTGTTCCATAAAGCGCATCTGCATATATTCCGAATCCGCAAGACTACTTGTCTGGTACACAGTCACCGATTGCTGTGATCCAAGTGCAAACAACAATACGATTCCAACCAGAATACAAGGCAGGTAATTCATTCTAAGTCTGTTCCTTGCCTTTGACTTTAATTCAGCTCTTGTCCACATATTTCTCCTCCTTTTATTCAAGTCGACGCTTGCGGAGCGTTTTAACTTACAATAGTGCCTGATAAATGTCTCTTTTGGAAACACCACGATCCTTGGCAACCTTTTTCATTGCTTCCTTCTTATCGATTCCCTGACTAAGGTACACTTCCATATGTTCCTCAATCGTTATAGACTCCCACTGCTGCTTCTCCTCCTCAAGAATCTCGCTGCGGCTCTTTCCTTCCAGTACGATGACACATTCCCCTTTCGGTTCTGTCTCGTGGAAATGCTCCAGCGCCTCCTGCAAAGTAGTCGTAAATGCCGTCTCATGTTTCTTGGTCAGTTCTCTGCAGATGGTTGCTTTTCGATTCCCCAGCGTCTGAAAAAGCTCTTCCAGCGTACGGATCAGACGATGCGGTGCTTCGTAGATGATCATGGTCCTTGTCTCGCTCTTCAGCTCCTCAAGGATCACCGCCCTTTCCTTCTTATCTGCAGGAAGGAATGCTTCAAAGCAAAATCTTCTTGTAGACAAACCTGATAAGGTAAGCGCCGTAATACAGGCAGCCGGACCTGGAAGCGAAGTCACCTCCACACCAGCCTCATAACACAGACGCACCAGATCCTCGCCAGGATCCGAGATACCAGGGGTACCGGCATCTGTGATAAGCGCTACATTCTTCCCTTCCTGCATCTGACCGATCAGATAATGTGCCTTCTCAATACGATTATATTCATGATAGCTGGTCATCGGAGTCTTGATCTCAAAATGATTCAGCAGCTTGATACTGTTTCTTGTATCTTCAGCAGCGATCAGATCCACTTCCTTCAGAATACGAAGCACACGAAAGGTGATATCCTCCAGATTCCCGATCGGTGTTGCACAAAGATATAATTTCCCCTGCATAATTACTCCTTTATACTTTCCCGTATAATTCATAGATTTCCTGTGTATATACTCCGGGACGTTCATACACGATGAGTGGCTTTTCCACTGTCATCCTTGCTCTTCCACCGCGCAATCCCTCAATGAGAACCATATTCGGTTCCTTATCCACATATGGATAAACCAGGCGCATACGTTTCGGCTCAACCTTATATTTCACCATAAGAGAAATGATCTCGCCCAGACGAAATGGTCTGTGAACCATATAAAATCTTCCGTTATCCCCAATAAGACCTGCTGCCTGAGAGATCACATCTTCCAGCGTACATAGAAGCTCATGCCTTGCTATCGCCTTTGGCATATCCGGATTCACCAGGCCATGCTGTCCTGTCATATAAGGCGGATTACTTGTTACCACTTGAAAAGAGGCTTTTCCAAAAATGGATACAGCCTCTTTGATATCTCCCTTTACAATGGAAATCTTGTTGTCCAGGTCATTCAACCTGACACTTCTTGCTGCCATATCAACACTTGCATCCTGAATCTCAAGTCCGGTGAAATGTTCTCCCTGCGTTCTTGCTTCCAGAAGAATCGGTATAATACCGGTTCCTGTTCCAAGGTCAACTGCCTTTTCCCCCTTCTTCACCTTCGCAAAAGCAGATAATAATACGGCATCCATGCCAAAGCAGAACCCATCAGCATTCTGAATGATCTGATAGCCCTTACGCTGCAAATCATCAATACGTTCTCCTGCCTTCAGATCTACGTTCAAAGCTTTGACTTCCCTTCTTTTCTCTCTTTTGATTCCAATTCTGCAAGTTCTCTCTCTTCCTTGGAATCCTTCGCCTTCGTCTCTTTATTCTTACGCTTTCTCGGCTTGAATCTCAGATCCTCCACACGGTATTCGCGGATCTCCTTTTCATCATCGGCCTCATATACGACCTTAACAAGCTGACGAAGTACATTCACACTGACAACTTCACCCTTAATTCCATCCACAGCGGTTACATAATCACCGATTCCCGGAAGTCTGCTGTTCAGATACTCATAAGTCTCCTCTTCATTCTTAAGACAACACATCAGTCTTCCACAAACTCCTGAGATCTTGGTTGGATTCAGAGATAAACTCTGCTCCTTCGCCATCTTAATGGATACAGGTGCAAACTCTGACAGATAAGTATGACAGCATAATGGTCTTCCACAGATACCGCTTCCGCCTAAGATCTTAGTCTCATCACGGACACCGATCTGTCTCAGTTCGATACGCATCTTGAATACAACTGCCAGATCTTTAACAAGTTCACGGAAGTCGATACGACCATCCGCGGTAAAGTAAAATAAAATCTTATTATTATCAAATGTATATTCTGCATCGATAAGCTTCATCTCAAGCTCATGCTTGCGAATCTTCTCATGGCAGATCTTAAGTGCTTCTTTTTCTTTCTCTCTGTTTCTGAGGGCTCTTTCATCATCCTCAGGTGTAGCCACACGAATCACTGGCTTTAACGGCTGGACAACCTCCTCCTTTGATACTTCCTTGGTTCCTACAACAACAAGGCCGTATTCAACGCCTCTGGCTGTCTCTACGATTACGTGTTCGCCACGCTTGATCTCCATTCCCTTAGGGTCAAAGTAATATACTTTTCCCGCTGTACGGAATCTGATCCCTACAATCTTTGTCATTTATGAATTCTCCTTTATTAACAGGAATAATAATTCCATAGTAAGTTCAAAATTAACATTCGCGGTAAGACGCTTCTTGGCGTTCGCGATACCGGTCAGAATGTTCTCAATTCCTTCGTAAGAGCTCTTATTGATTGCTTCACGAAGTGCGCGTACATGATCCTTGAATAAGATACCGTTCGCATCATGTGTTGCCTTAAAATACAGCACATCACGATACCACAGTGCACACAGATCCAGATAATCACTGATGTCCATCTTAAACTCTGTAACAGCTTTTACAGCGCTTGTGATCTCTGCGATATCCATCTCTCTTACATGAGTAACAAGGTGGATCGCTGCTGCCATGATCTCAGCAAACTGCTCAGAAGAAGCCAGTCTGATAGCCTTACCGATATTACCCTGTGCGAAGTTCACACAGATCTCAGCCTGATAATCCGGAATCTGAACCGTCTTCATCAGATAGTCGCATACCAGATTGGTAGCTACAGGCTTCATATTCAGAGTTACACATCTTGACTGGATCGTAGGCAGGAAAGTATCTGCATTCGCAGTCATCAGAATGATCACTACATATTCAGGCGGCTCTTCTAAAGTCTTGAGTAATGCATTCTGTGCTTCCTGATTCATCTTCTCACAATCAGATACAATATATACCTTATAACGACTGCTGTAAGGACGAATTGCTACATCTGCAACAATCTTCTCTCGAACATCATTCACGGATACGGTATTAGGCTTCTCATGAGGGACCTCTATGATATCCGGATGATTGTTGTTATCTGCTTTCTTACAGGATGGACAGACCCCGCATGGTCTGATTCCTTCCCCTTCACACTGAAGTGCCTTGGCAAATGTTCTTGCCATTGTACGCTTTCCACAGCCTTTTTCTCCATTCAATATATAAGCATGAGAAACCTTATTCATCTCCAGCGCACTTTGCAGATGCTCAACAACATCCTTGTGTCCGATAATATTACTAAATCCAGCTCCCATCTTTTCTCTCCTTTCGAAAAACAGCAAAAAACTACTTTTTATCATACTTGAATTATAGACTTATGTCAATTACACAACCCTTATCATCTTACCTGTATAGTCCTGCATTCCCTGAATTTCAAACCCCAATGCAAGAAGTTCTTCAATCTCTCTGACCAGCTTTTCTGTAATCACTTCTCCTGGTACGATAAGCGGGATTCCAGGCGGGTAAAGATACAGATATTCCCCGCTGATTCTTCCTGCGCTTCGCTTAAATTCCATCGATTCCCCAGGACATTCTGTAGCCTGTGCAATGGTCATTCTGGCTTCCCCCGCCGTATGGATATCTGTATTTTTCACAGGTACATTTTTATCATCCAAAGTTCCATCTATGGCGATCAAAGCCTCTTTCAGCCTGTTAAATCCTTCCACTGTATCAAAGATAGTGGTGAGGGCAATCACATACTCTCTTGCCGCCATTTCCACCTCGAGATGGTATTTACCACGCAGAATATCAGCAAGCTCCTGTCCGCTTAAACCATCTGCAAATATCACCAGTTTGGACGGATCCTGATTCTTTTTGTGGACTATATGAATCCTTTCAAGCCCCTCCATCGACTGATAAAAGTCCGATAACATATTTTCAAAATTCCGGAATAACTCTTCTTTATTCTCCTGCAAAAATGCGATACACTGATCCATCCCTGCCATAAATACATACGAAGGACTGCTGGTCTCAAACATGCCAAGATACTTTTTCACACGTTCGCTTTCTATCTTAGATCCTTTCGAAACAGATAGTAGTGCTGTCTGGGTAAAGGATGGCAGTGTCTTATGAAGACTATGCACCACAAGATCTGCTCCAAGCTTCAGTGAATTTTCCGGAAATCCCTTCGAGAATCCAAAATGTGCTCCATGGGCTTCATCCACGATCAGATATTTTCCATGGGCATGCACAATATCTGCAATAGTCTTTATATCCGAAACAAATCCGTCATATGTAGGCGAAGTCAGAAGTACTGCCGTAACCTCCGGATGCTCCTTCAGAGCCTTCTCAACATCCGCCACCTGTATCTCTCCATTTAGCTGCGTCTTCGCATCGATCGTCGGATACAGATAAAAGATACGTAAGCCCCGAAGTTCTGCCGCATGATAGACAGCCTTGTGGCAATTCCTTGCCATCAGTATCGCACCGCCCTGCTTAGTACAGGCAAAGACAGAAGAAAGCAGTCCGCAGGTGCTTCCATTTATAAGGAAAAAACTCTCCTTCGCCCCATAAAGTGCCGATGCCCGCTGCTGCGCCTCTCTTAGGATTCCTTCCGCATGATGCAGGTTGTCAAAACCATCAATCTCTGTGATATCGATCTCATAAGGAGATCCTGGAATACCCTTATACATTTTCCCCAGTAATTCCCGGTTTCTTTTATGCCCTGGCATATGAAATGGATATGCGTCTGATCTGCAATACTGTTCCAATTCCTGATATAGCAATTTCATCTGTTTCCTTTCAATATTTCCTATTAGAATTAACTATACCATAAAAAGAAAGTGCATGGTATAATAACACCGAATTATACCGAAATGAGGACTAAATATGGAGCTTATTTTTGTAAGACACGGTGACCCGGACTATTCCATTGATTCCCTTACAGAACGTGGCTGGAAGGAAGCTGAAAGTCTGGTTGACCGATTTAAAGATATGGATATCAAGGCTTTTTATGTCTCTCCACTTGGAAGAGCAAAGGATACCGCATCCTTTACATTAAAAGCGATGAATCGTGAGGCTGTAGTCTGCGATTGGCTGCAGGAATTCCCTGCCATCGTAAAGATCACAGAAAACAATGGCCTTGCCGATGCATTTCCGGATACCAAGACGGTAGATGGTACCGTCTATGCGAATGTAGCATGGGATATGCTCCCATCCTATCTGAATGCTCATCCAGAGTATTATCATTCGGAAAAATGGAAAGAGACAGATGTGATAAAAAATGGAAACTTCCTTCCGCTCTACGAAGAAGTGACAAAAGGCTTTGACCTTCTTCTTGCTGCGCATGGATATGTGCGCGACGGTCTGTTCTATAAAGCAGTGAATTCCAATACGGACAAGATCGTTTTCTTCTGCCATTATGGTGTTACCTGCCTGCTCTTATCCTATCTGATGGGCGTATCGCCATTTATCTTATGGCATGGTGTATCATTTGCCCCAACTGCAGTCACGACCGTCATCACAGAAGAAAGAAGGGAAGGATATGCCATGTTCCGTGCCAATAAGATCGGGGACATCTCTCATCTTTACGTCAAAGGGATCGAGCCATCCTTCGCCTGCCGTTTCTGTGAGACCTTTGACAGTGACGAAAGACATTAGGGAGATTTATTTTTATGAAAATCAAACGAATATATTCCTCTGTTCTGCTTGCTGTCCTGGGACTTTCTCTGTTCACCGGCTGCAAGCGGACACCGGACCAGAAAGCTTATGAATCACAGCTTCTTTACTTTGATACCGTCATCTCTTTATCCTTCTATTCCGATAAGGATGGGGATGCAATGATGGCTAATTGTACGAAGATGATCCAGGACTTTGAGAATACATTCAGCCGTACCAAGGAAGGCAGTGTTCTTTACAATCTAAATCATCGTACCGAGAATATTGTTGAGGTTCCGGATGATGTGGCACTTTTAATCTCCACAGGACTTGATTATTACAATGTTTCCGGCGGAAAGTTTGATATCACGGTTGCACCGCTCTCTGATCTTTGGGACTTTAAGAGTGAAGATGCAACGGTTCCAGACGATGCCGCTATCAAAGCAGTCTTACCATCCGTAGATGCTTCAGCCGTCTCCATTGATGGCAATACTGTAACATTTGCATCCGATGATACGATGATTGATCTTGGCGCTCTTGTAAAAGGATACGCTGCAGATAAAGTCAAAGAGTATCTTGTCAGCGAGGGAGTAACCTCCGGTCTCTTAAACTTTGGCGGAAATGTACTTACAATCGGTGCCAAGCCAGATAACAGCAACTGGAAGATCGGTATTCAAAAGCCTTTTTCTTCCCATAATGAGGTTGCAGATGTAGCAGAAGTGAAAGATAAGACCGTCGTTACCTCCGGTATCTACGAGCGATACTTTATACAGGATAACGTCATTTATCATCATATTCTGGATCCTGACACCGGATACCCGGTTCAGGGCGATATCTACGGAGTCACGATCATCACAGACTCTTCCCTTACCGGGGACGCCTTAAGTACTACCTGTCTTCTTCTTAACTACGAAAAGGCGAGAGAGCTTATCGATTCCCTGGATGGTGTGGAAGCCATCTTCATCCTGGATTCCGGTAAGATCAGGAAAACATTTTAGGGGTACCAAAGCATGAAGCAAAAGAGAAATACTATCATTCTTTTCATCGTTCTTGTGATTGCGATTGTCGGCGGATTTCTTTATCAGAAGATTTTTCTTGGAAAAGAAGGTGCCAAAGCAATCATCACTCAGGGCGGACAGATAATAAAAGAGCTCCCTCTTAACAAGGAAGCTCAGATTGAACTTGATGATGGAAATGGCGGCACCAATACTCTTGTCGTTAAAGATGGTGCTGTCAGTATGACAGAGGCTAACTGCCCGGATCTGATCTGCGTCTTTACCGGATCTATCTCCCACACTGGAGAAGTCATCGCATGTCTGCCACATAGCCTGATCATTACCATTCAGGATCCGAATGATACCTTAGACGGTACTGCATGGTAAGCCTTCATAAAAATCAACTGCCTTTTGAATCCATCCGGAACAGTCGGTATGAAGTCCTTCTGAAAAGCCATGACCACCAATATTGCCTACAAAGAAACTGTAAGGGATTCCATTCTCTTCCAGTTTCTTTTTTAATAATGAAGAATTCTCCGGCGGAACCAGGTCATCATCCAGACAGTATGCATCAAATACAGGTGGATATTCTTCATCCATCAGCTGCAGTACTTCATATCTTTCTGCCTTTTCCTGTGAAAATCCTTTCCCAAAAGCTACCTCAGCCATCTCTACGAACAGTCCATCCGAAAGAAACTCTGTAAATGAAACTACCGGATAGATTGGAAACAGTGCCTCTGGCTTTGGCAAATCATACGCTGCATATCCATTCTGCTTCGTACCCCACTGTAAAGTAAGATTACCACCGGCTGAGAACCCATTTACAATATATCGATCCCCATTTACACCAAAGCTATCCTCACGCTCCTTGATGAACTTAAGCGCTTTTGCAACATCCTCCATCGGCTTCGGGAACAGGTTCTCCCCACCTGTACGATAAGTCAGTATAAATGCATCATAACCATACTCGTTATATCTTGCAGCTGCAGTATAACCTTCCGTAAATGACCATACATTCATGTACGCTCCACCAGGGCACACTAAAATGAATGGTTTATCCACATTCTGTATATCTTTATCCTCATTTTTGTTGTTATCTTCTTTGTCTGTAGCCGTTTTTAAAGCTGGGAAGAATAATATATTCACATCCTTCTTCTGCGGATCCCCCTGACACTCTTCCTCACTATAAAGAGAATAATAAAAGTTCCCTTTCTCTGCCAGCTGGATCATTCTGTTTAATCCATGAAGCATACTCTCCGTCTCTTTTCCAGGATGCATCTCTTCGATCGTCTTATCCAGTCTCTCCTCAAGCATCTCTGCCCCATTGTATATCAGATATGAAGCAAACGGTTTCACATATTCAAGTTCCACAATATCACGTAATTTCATATTTCCCCCATGTTCCAGAGCTCTTCGTTCCCTGCCATTATATTTTTCTTTAATCGTATACTAAAAAAAGACAAAATTAAAGGGATATTCGACTTCTTTTTTCTCATCGAATATCCCTATCTATGAATTTCTTTTAATTTCATTATCTACACCTTCGACTTTCTTAGATTACGATTTAAAAATTATGTTCCTTTTGGACCGTACCTCCATTTACTTAATGTTCAGATAATCTTTTTCTTAATGAATACTATGGACCTCTGCCTTTCAATATAATCAGCTCCTTATCCTTAGTTCCTATATATATAAACTCTAATGAGATTGTTTTTTGATTTAGAAATCAACTAAGCCATTGGTCTTTACCTCGTCATATATCATATATATTGGATTCATGTGGAAAATACTTATCTCATTGGACCATCCTCCAGTTTCTAAGAAAAGAATTATAAGTAATTTGTCTTTTCTTTTGATATTTTTATATTATCACTACATTTGTAATTTGTCAACTATTATTTTGTATTTATTTTTAATTTTTATTAGAATTATCTGATAATTATATATAAGTGATGAGCCATGCATGTAAAAAGGATCCGGTCACCCGGATCCTTTTTAGGAAAGAGAAAAATTAATTTTGAGGGAGTACTTCGTAGCGTGTGGTCGCTACGAAGTGTGAGTTATGAAATATATTAGCTCTTTGCTAATATGATGTTAGTATATAACCTAAATGTGTTCAAATTATGTTTAAAGATTGAAGAAAAAATAAATATTCTTATCAAAACATAAAGAAATCTTTAGAAAATAAAATAATCAGGTATAGAACCTTCTATATCTGATCTGACTAAACTTATATGATTAATAAAATAAAAATGCCCAGAACCGGAATCGAACCAGTGACACGAGGATTTTCAGTCCTCTGCTCTACCAACTGAGCTATCTGGGCATTGAGTAGCGGGGACAGGATTTGAACCTATGACCTTCGGGTTATGAGCCCGACGAGCTTCCAGACTGCTCCACCCCGCGATATTGGGTATCTAATGATACCTTATTCTATTATATGAATGAATATTAAAAATATTCAAATGGATGGAGGTGGATTCGAACCACCGAAGCAATTTGCAGCAGATTTACAGTCTGTCCCCTTTGGCCACTCGGGAATCCATCCATAACAACTCTATTTAGTTGTAAGTGGAGCCTACAGGGCTCGAACCTGTGACCCTCTGCTTGTAAGGCAGATGCTCTCCCAGCTGAGCTAAGACTCCATTGCGCATACAAGATGCAACGACCCAGATCGGACTCGAACCGACGACCTTCGCCGTGACAGGGCGACGCTCTAACCAACTGAGCCACTGGGCCATTTGAAAATACTTTATGTACCTTCAAAACTTCACACAGAATTATAATACTTTCATCCAACCTACCCAAAC